>JBHIAB010000101.1:0-12021 GCA_046758385.1 Methylomirabilia bacterium
AGCAAGCCGAAGGTGCAGGCCTCTCGCGCCTGTTCGATCCCCGACCCGAGTACCTTACCGCCATGGAGCAGCACGTGGATCTCAAGGAGATCGAACGCGCAGGTCTCACAGTCGTTGTGGACCCGCTGTACGGAGCCACACGAGGGTACCTCGACGAGCTCCTCCGTCGGGCTGGTGCCCGGGTGACGGCGGTTCACGACTGGCGGGATCCGTATTTCGGCGGGCGGCGCCCGGACCCGGCAGGGGAGGCTCTGACGGAGGTCAAGGAGGCGGTGAAGCGAGAGCAGGCCCATCTGGGACTGGCCACGGACGGTGACGGAGACCGGTTCGGGATCGTCGACCGCGACGGGACGGCCATCGAGGCGAATCTGATCTTGGGACTCCTGGGGGGGGTGGCTGGTTTCTCTTGCGCCCCTCCGGAACCGAGCGGATCGTGCGGTGCTACGGCGAGGGCAGGAGTCGCGCGCAGTTGGAGGCACTGATGCAGGCCGGGAGGAGTCTGGTCCAAGGAGCTGCCGGGCCCTCTCTCCCGGAGGGATAGGCGATGGACTACGACGTGATCGTTGTGGGTGCAGGGCCGGGCGGGTCCACCGCGGCGTACGAGCTCGCCCATCGGGGAGTGAAGGTCGGACTGTTCGAGAGGAAGCGGCTGCCCCGCTACAAGCCGTGTGGCGGGTGCCTGTCCCTCAAGATCGACCGGATTCTCGCCCCGGACTTTCACCCCCTCGTGGAGCAGACGGTCTACGGGGCGCGCTTCACCTTCAAAGGCCTGCGGCCGATCCGCCGGCGGAGTGACCGGCCCGTCGCCTACATGGTGATGCGTGACCGGTTCGACGCCTTCCTGGCAGGCGAGGCCCGGAAGGGGGGCGCCGAGCTTCGCGAGGCCGAGCCGGTCACGGCGGTGCGGGAGCAGGATGACGGCGTGGAGGTGGTGACGGAGCGGAGGACCTACCGGGCCCAGTTCCTCGTAGGCGCCGACGGTGCAACAGGCATCGTGGCGCGGGCTCTGGGGCTCCAGCCGGGAAAGCGGGTCGCCGTGGCCCTGGAGGGCGAAGCAACGGTGAGCGCTGAGATGCTCGAGACCGTGGGGGATGAGGCATGGATCGAGTTCGGGTCGATCCCAGTCGGGTACGCCTGGGTTTTTCCCAAATGCGATCACCTGTCGGTAGGGGTCGGAGGCCTCAAGGGGCGCGTGGGGAATCCGCGCGCCTACTACAGCACCTACATCGAGGACGAGGGGCTCCTCACCGCCCTCGAGCGGGAGGAGCGCCACGGATACATTATTCCAGTCTTCGACGGAGGCCGCGAGCCGATCCGAACGGCCCGCACGCTCCTCGTCGGCGACGCGGGAGCGCTGGTCGATCCCTTCCTTGGCGAAGGGATCTACTATGCCATCCGCAGCGGCCAGCTCGCCGCGGAGACACTGGAAGGAGCGCTCGCTGGGCAGAGCAAGCTTGATGCCTATGACACGCTCCTCGAGGAGGAGATCTACCCGGAGTTCAGGGCGGCGCGAAAGATGGGGTTTCTGCTGTACGCCTTCCCGGAGACCGGCTACGAGGTGCTGACCAGGCGGCCGCGGTTTATCGAGGCTTACTTCGAGGCGCTACGAGGAGACGGAAGTTACGACGAGATGTGGCGGATGCTCAAGGGCGCAGCGGTCAGGGACGTGGTGAGATCCTTCTGGCCTTTTGGGAAGAGCGCCAGCGACCTAGTCCATCATTATGACCGGCTGGCGCCACGCTATGACGGCCGGCTCCGCCTCTGGCGTGAGCTGATCGGCGCGGGAGCCTGGGAACACCTGGGCGACCTCTTTTCCACTCACGTGAAGGACGCCGCTGCCGTGCTTGACGCGGGCACGGGGACAGGTGAAGCGATCCGGCTCCTCCTGAACAGAGCCGGGCCGGCGGAGGTGGTCGGCGTGGATCTCTCCAAGGGCATGCTCCGGGAGGCGAAGAAGAAGATCCAGGATGCGCACGTGACATTCTCGGTGGCGGACATCCTGCACCTCCCGTATCCTGACCGGCGCTTCGACGTGGCCGTGTGCGCATGGACCCTGGAGACGCTCACCGATCAGCGGGCTGCCGTCGAGGAGTTGCTCCGCGTGATCAGGGACGACGGCTACGTCATCTACGCCTTTGCCAGCGCCCCCCCGGAGGGCATCGAACAGTTCTACGCCTCGCTCGTCGAACGTCTCTTTCAGGGGAGCCTCCGGTGGCGCCTTCTCAGCAGGGACGAACGCCCGTACCACGACTGCGAGCACTCGAGCCTCGCCACCTTCGCCCATGGCCTGTCCACGGTCGTCGTGCTGCGGAAGTGCTGCGCGGTGAAGGCGCCGGTGGTCCCCCAACCGGTGTGTGCCGAGGCGGCCGGAGCGGTTCGCCTTCACGGAGGGGCAGAGCCGCATGAGTGAAGTCCCGCAACACGTGTTCTTGGCGCGCGGGTGCGGCACGCGTAGCGGAGGGTAGAGCATGGAACCGAAACAGCAGAAGTTTTCCATCGGGTACCTCGTTCTAGCGGTCGTCGCGCTATTCGTGCTTCAGTCGATGCTATTCAGGCCCCACGCGGAGACCCTGTCCTACAGCGATTTTAAGGCGCTGGTGAAGCAGGGGAAGGTCAGCGACGTGGTTCTCGCCAAGGAGACCATCACGGGCACGCTGTCCACCGAGGGGCTCAAGAACCTTCTCTCCGAGGAGAAGATCGCGAAGCTGAAGCGCTCCGGGAACGGGAGGCACCGCTTTGTCACCGCCCGCGTGGATGATTCCGGGCTAGTCCCCGAGCTCGAGGCGACGAACGTTCGCTACACGGGCCGCGTGGAGAATACCTGGCTCTCGGTTCTGCTTTCCTGGGTGTTGCCTGCCCTGATCTTCTTTGGCGTCTGGGCACTCCTCATGCGGCGTATGGGCCCCCAGGGCGGGCTCATGACCATCGGCAAGAGCAAGGCCAAGGTCTATATTGTCTTCATCGACGAGCTGGATGCGCTGGGCAAGGCGCGCGGCATCAGCCCGATCATGGGCGGCCACGACGAGCGGGAGCAGACGCTGAACCAGCTTCTGGCGGAGATGGACGGCTTCGATACCCAGAAGGGTGTCATCATCATGGCGGCGACCAATCGACCCGAGATCCTGGACCCGGCTCTGCTGCGTCCGGGTCGCTTCGACCGCAAGGTCGTCATCGACCGGCCGGATCTCAAAGGGCGGGAGAAGATCCTCAGGGTGCACACCCGCCGCGTCAAGCTGGCGCCGGATCTTGATCTCTCGCTGGTCGCGGCGCGGACGCCGGGGTTTGTCGGCGCTGACCTCGCCAATCTCGTCAACGAGGCTGCCCTCCACGCCGCGCGCGTCGGAAAGGACACCGTCGAGATGCTCGATTTCGACGAGGCCATCGACCGCGTCGTCGCAGGGCTCGAGCGCAAGTCCCGGGTCATCAACCCGAGGGAGAAGGAGATTGTGGCCTACCACGAGGCCGGCCACGCGGTGGTCGCTGAGTTCCGCGCACACGCCGACCAGGTCGCCAAGATCTCCATCATCCCACGGGGCGGGCCGCCCTCGGGTACACCCAGCAGCAGCCCACCGAGGATCGGTACCTGATGACGCGAGCGGAGCTACTCGATCGTCTGGACGTGCTCCTGGGCGGTCGGATCGCGGAGGAGATTGTTTTTGAGGACGTGTCGACGGGGCCACAGGATGACCTCCGGCGCGCCACGGATATCGCCCGGCACATGATCACGCGCTACGGGATGAGTAAGGCGCTGGGGCTCGCCACCCTCGAGGAGCCGCGGCAGCCTCTGTTCCTCCCGGTGCCGATGGGAGGACAGCGGGAGTACAGCGAGGAGACCGCGCGGTTGATCGACTTGGAGGTCCGGAAGATGTTGGAGGCGTCCCACGCCCGCGTCCGGGAGACGCTGACGGCCAAGCGCGGTGTGCTGGAGGCCCTGGCCAAGCTGCTGATCGAGAAAGAGGTCGTGGACCGGGGCGCACTCGCCCAGTTGCTGGCTGCAACGAGGCCCGTGGAGTGATGGAGGAGACGGAACAGATGCCATCCCGACACCTTGGGCGAACGGGGGTAGCGCTCCTCGTAGTCCTCACATGGAGCGCCTGCTTCGTCGTCATCAAGGCAAGCCAGGCAGACGCCCCACCACTCTTAGGACGATCGACCCGAGCGGCTAGACATATGGAGGGAACGATGCTCGCGAGAGACGTGATGACCAGCCGTGTAGTGACCGTGACACCTGATACGCCCGTGGCGGGACTCGCAAGGCTTTTGTTGGAACGTCACATCAGTGCGGTGCCTGTGGTCGATTCCGAATATCGCATCCTTGGAATCGTAAGCGAAGGGGACTTGATGCGACGGCCCGAGACCGGGACCGAGCGACGCCGCTCATGGTGGCTGGCGCTTGTGGCCGGGGCTGAGGAACTCGCCGGCGAATACGTAAAAACGCACGGCATACGGGCGACGGATGTCATGATGCGTAACGTCGTTACGGTCACCGAGGACGCATCCCTCGGCGAGATCGCCCAGCTCCTTGAGGAACGGCGGATCAAGCGGGTCCCCGTCGTGCAGGGGGGCAAGCTGGTGGGCATCGTGAGCCGCGCCGATTTGCTGCGGGGGCTGGCGACCCGGCAGGCGCAATCGGAAGCTTCGCCCTCCGCCGATGACCGCGCGATCCGGGAGAAACTTCTGCAAATTCTGCAAAGGGAGGGGTGGCCCGTGCTCGCTTATGTGAACATCATCGTCACCGACGGAAGCGTTCACCTCTGGGGCCTGGTCGACTCGGAGCAAGAACGCCAAGCCCTTCGCGTCGCGGCCGAGAACGCCCCCGGGGTTCGAGCGGTCGAAGATCACCTGGGGGAGGTGGCGCCCCTACTTGAGGGGCGCATGATCGAGGGCTGGTGGGAGGTGTATGGTACCAGCCGGGCGAGAGGCCCCTGGCCCCCGGCGGTCTTTAAGGGGCGGTGCGGCATCCGCAGTACACCGCGATATTCCTGGCCGTCTTTGGCCAGCTCATCCACTAGCCGCTCCACCGCCGCGGCCTTCGGCGGTGCTCCGTCGCCCGGCCTACCGACTTATGGGGCGGATGAAGAGGTCTCGGCCCACGTGGGCACGGGCGTGTGAGTGCAAGAAGGGAGGAATGACGATGAAGGCCATGTCAGCCAGGCTAACAGCCCTCGGGGGGATCGCCCTCGTCCTCGTGCTGGCGTTCCTCCTGTATGTCGGCGGCCGGGAGCTTAACGGGACATCACCGGGACCGCCCGCGCCCGCTTCGCTCAGCCGTGCGGCGGAGCCCGGAGGCCGCCCCGACTCCTTCGCGGCGATCGTGGACGCGGCGAAGCCAGCTGTTGTCAACATCAGCACCACTCAGGTCGTGCCCCGAGGCCCAGACCCGTTCCGAGAGTTCCTCGAACGGTATTTTGGAGAAAGCCTTCCCCGGGAGGAGCCCCGGCAGAGCCTCGGCTCGGGGCTCATCGTCGAGCCGGACGGCTACGTGCTCACGAACAACCATGTGATCGGAAACGCCCGGATGATCATGGTTCGACTCTCCGACGAGGAGGAGGAGTATGAGGCGCGCCTCGTGGGGCGAGATCCCCTCACCGACTTGGCGCTGCTGAAGCTTCAGGGCCGCCGGCGGCTACCGGTGGCGAGGCTCGGCGACTCGGACACCCTGCAGGTTGGCGACTGGGTCCTTGCCATTGGGAACCCGTTCGGGCTGGAGCGCACGGTCACCGCAGGCATCGTCAGTGCCAAGGGCCGGGTGATCGGGGCCGGCCCGTACGACGACTTTATTCAGACCGACGCGGCGATCAATCCTGGCAACTCGGGCGGCCCGCTCTTCAACACTCGGGGGAGCGTCGTCGGGATCAATACCGCCATCTTCAGCCAGAGCGGGGGATCCGTGGGCATCGGCTTTGCGATCCCGATCAATCTCGCGAAGGAGCTGATCCCTCAGCTCAAGGCGACAGGACGCGTCTCCCGTGGCTGGCTTGGCATCGCCATCGCGCCTCTCACGCCGGACCTGGCCAAGAAGCTCAACCGTCCAGCGCGAGACGGCGCCGTTGTCGTAGAGGTCTTCCCCAACGGGCCGGCGGCCCGCTCCGGTATTCGGGCCGGCGACGTGATTGTCGCGTTCCAGGGAAAGCCGATCCGACGGGTCGGCGAGCTTCCGCGGTTGACAGCGAAGACACCTGTCGGAACTGAGGCGAGGCTCACGGTCCTTCGTGACGGGAAGGAGCTCGCTCTGACAGTCAAGCTCGGGGAACTCCCAGAGCGGTCTCGGCGATGATCTCTTCCGAGCCAAACGAAAGGAGGTCCGTGCGATGGGCGAGTTTCTCCAGAACTACGGCTTTTTCATCTTGATTGCCGTGCTGCTGCTTGGGTGCCATCTGGGCCACGGCGCGCATGGGAGACACGGTGGGCGGAAGGGCGGGGATGCGGATGGGGGCAAGGACGAGAGTGAAAGCGGTCACCACCATTGATTGGGGGGAACGATGCAGACGCTCAACTGGAAGGTCGTAACCTGGTCGCTCGGGTGCTTCGGCGCCGTGACATTCGTCGTCTGCGTGCTCTATGGCCTTGTCGTACCGGCGAGCCTCCGCATGACGACGTTCCTGGAAGCGGTCCTGCCGGGCTTTACGTGGCTGAGTCCGGGGGGTTTCGTCCTCGGTCTCATCGAAAGTTTCCTCTACGGGGCGTACGCGGGGCTCGTCTATGTTCCGATCTACAACTGGTTTGTCCGGCGGACGCGCTCATGAATCTGCTGGCCGAGATCGGGTGACGTCGCCGACTCAGAGCTGGGTGAGGGAAGATCGATGAGCGATCCACTCGCGCAGACGGGTTACTGGGAGCTGTCCGCCATCATGGTGGTGATCGCTTCGTGGCTCGTCTACCGCTACGTGGCACCCAGGGGATGGCGAGAGTGGAGCCGCGCGGGACTGATCCAGGCCTTCATCATCGCTCTTTACGCTGAGATGTACGGCTTTCCGCTGACGATCTACCTCCTGAGCGGGTTCCTCGGTCTCGAGATCCCGTGGCTCCACACGAGCGGCCACCTCTGGGCGGCACTCTTTGGCTGGGGCGACCTCGGCGCGATGGTCGAGATGATCGTCGGCTACGGGTTCGTCTTCTTCGGAATCTCGCTGCTGGTTGAGGGGTGGCGAGAGGTCTATCAGGCCCGAAAAGAGGAACGGCTCGCCACGGGCGCGTTGTACGGGGTCATTCGCCACCCCCAGTACACAGGCATCTTCCTGGCCGTCTTCGGCCAGCTTATCCACTGGCCGACGATCCCGACCGTGGTCCTGTTTCCGGTGATCGTCTGGGCGTATTACCGCCTGGCGACGAAGGAGGAGGCCCGGATGATCGAGCGTTTCGGCGAGGAGTACGTTATCTACCGGTGGCAAGTCCCGATGTTCTTGCCCCGCCGGGGAGAGTGGAGACGGCTGATCGAGCAAGCACGGTCGCGGCCGGAGGTGCGACCATGACGTCCGGCGGGGTCGATCAACTCGCTGCTCTCTTCCCGTCCGCGGAGGGAGGATCGGCATGGTAAAGGATCCGGTCTGTGGGATGCAGATCGAAGAGAAGGACGCGGCGGCTGTCCGCCAAATCGGCGGGCGTTCCGTGTATTTCTGTTCAGAGGCCTGCGTGGGGAAGTTCGACGCTGACCGCAGCCGCTACGGCGGAGCCGGGCTTCAGAAAGTGGGCTCAGCGACAACTGGGGCGAGTCCAGGACCCCCTGGGCCGGTCCGGATCGGGCTTCCGATCCCCGGGATGACCTGTGGGAAGTGCGTCGCCACCGTGGAGCATGCGCTCCGGGAAGTGCCTGGCGTCGCCAAGGCGACTGTCAATTTGGATCAAGGGCGGGCTTTCGTTACCTACGATCCTGCTGTCGCCCCCCTGGAGGCTCTGGCCGGGGCCGTCAAGAGTGTCGGCTACCGGGTGGGGACTGCCACCGCCCGCATCGGGATCAAGGGGATCTCCTGTGCCTCGTGCGTGACCAAGATTGAGGACGGCCTCCGGAGGACGCCGGGCGTCCTCAAGGCCTCCGTCAACCTGGGTACGAACGAGGCGACGGTCGAGTACCTCCCAGAGAAAACGGAGCTAGAGACGCTGAAGAAGGCGGTGGAAGCCACAGGGTACAAGGCGGTTCCTGCTCTCACGGACGAGTCGCCAGATAAAGAAGCCCTGGCGAGGGAAAGTGAGTACCGGACCCTGTTTCGAAAGTTTCTGCTCGCCGCCATTATCGCCGCGCCCGTCATGATAACCGCCTATCCGGAGTTCATCCCCTTCTTGAAGGATCTCGCCAGAGGTCCCTTACGGGTCATCTGGGGTATCACGGGGCTCTTGACGCTTCCTGTCCTCCTCTGGTCGGGCGGCCACTTCCTCCGGGGGGCCTGGTCAGCCTTCCGGCACCGGTCGGCGGACATGAACACCCTGATCGCCATCGGCACCAGCGCAGCCTGGCTCTACTCGAGTGTCGCCATCCTCTTCCCCCACCTGTTTCCCGAGGGAACGGCGGAGCCCTTCTACGATGTCGTCGCCGTCGTCATCGCACTGGTCGTTCTGGGTCAGGCGCTGGAGCTGCGGGCAAAGGGGAGGACCTCCGAGGCCATCAAGAAGCTGATGGGCCTTCAGGCCAAGATGGCCCGGGTCATCAGAGACGGGAAGGAGCACGATATCCCTGTCGAAGAAGTCCTGGTTGGAGACATCGTCCTCGTCCGGCCAGGCGAGAAGATCCCCGTGGACGGCGTCGTCATCGAGGGGTCCTCGGCCGTGGACGAATCGATGCTCACCGGCGAATCGTTGCCGGTCGAGAAGAAGGTCGGAGGCGAGGTGATCGGCGCAACGCTGAACAAGACGGGTAGCTTCAAGTTCGAGGCGACGAAGGTGGGGAAGGACACGGCGCTCGCCCAGATCGTCAGGATGGTCCAGGAGGCCCAAGGGTCCAAGGCTCCCATCCAGCGGCTGGTCGATGTGGTCTCCGGCTACTTCGTCCCCGCCGTGATGATCATCGCCGTCTTGACCTTCATCGGCTGGTTCGACTTCGGGCCGGACCCCCGTCTGATCTACGCGCTGGTCACGGCCGTAACGGTGTTGATCATCGCCTGCCCCTGCGCGTTAGGGTTGGCGACCCCGATGTCCCTGATGGTTGGGGTCGGGAAGGGCGCCGAGCAGGGCATCCTGATCCGGGGCGGAGAGGCCCTCCAAACAGCCCAGGCCCTAGACGCCATCGTCCTGGATAAGACGGGGACGATCACGAAGGGCAAACCCGAACTCACGGACGTGGTCGTTTCACGTTCCAATTCTCACGGCGACCCTGGAAAGTCTACCGGCGAACGAGAGTTGTTGCGCTTGGCCGCATCCGTGGAGAAGGCCTCTGAGCATCCCCTGGCGGCGGCCATCGTCGAGGGGGCCAGGGCGAGGGGAATCGAGCTTCCGGATCCGCAGCAGTTTAACGCTGTGCCCGGCCATGGCGTCATCGCCGCGGTCGACGGTCATCGCGTCGTCCTCGGAAATTTGAAGATGATGCAAACAGAGCAGGTGGCCCTGGGCGGG
Organism: Methylomirabilia bacterium; assembly: GCA_046758385.1. Lineage (GTDB taxonomy): Bacteria > Methylomirabilota > Methylomirabilia > Rokubacteriales > CSP1-6 > JBHIAB01. The sequence goes on from JBHIAB010000101.1 coordinate 9,544, forward strand.
CTGGAGGAGACGGCCAGGCGCTTGGCTGATGAGGGAAAAACCCCGATGTACGCGGCGGTGGATGGAAAGGCGGCGGGACTTGTCGCCGTGGCCGACACGGTGAAGGAGGATTCGGCGGAGGCCATCCAGGCCCTGAAAGCGCTCGGCCTGGAGGTGGTGATGATCACCGGCGACAACCGACGCACCGCCCAGGCCATCGCCCGCCAAGTGGGGATGGACCGCGTAATGGCCGAGGTGCTTCCGGAGGACAAAGCCCATCAGGTGCATCTCCTGCAGGCCGAAGGAAAGGAGGTGGGGATGGTAGGGGATGGGATCAATGATGCCCCCGCCCTGGCCCAAGCCGATGTGGGGTTTGCCATCGGGACCGGAACTGATGTGGCCATCGAGGCCTCGGACATCACCTTGATCAAGGGAAGCGTGACGGGGGTCGTCACGGCTGTCGAGGTCTCCAAGGCCACCATGCGGAACATCAAGCAGAGCCTGTTCGGCGCGTTCATTTACAATGCGCTGGGCATCCCCGTCGCTGCCGGCGTCCTCTACCCGTTCTTCGGCCTCCTTCTTTCTCCGTTGATCGCCGGGGCGGCCATGGCCTTCAGCTCCGTCACCGTCGTCACAAATGCCAACCGCCTCCGCCGATTTCGGCCGAAAGGAGCGTAACAATGAACGCTGCTCAAGCCAGTGTGACCCTGGTCGGCCTGGGCCTTTCGGTTCTCATCGCCTGGTATTTCTGGTTCTCGGAGAAGACGGGCATCCGGGCCGAGGCCGCAGGAGGGGTTCAAGAGGCGAAGATCCTCGTCAAAGGGGGGTACACGCCGGACGTGATTGTCGTGAAGGCGGGCACGCCGGTTCGCTTGACCTTCCTCCGGCAGGAGACGGCGGCCTGCTCAGAGATGGTCGTCTTTGGCGACTTCAACAGGTCCGCGAAGCTTCCCGAGGGAGCCGAGGTTCCGATCGAGTTCACGCCTGACAAGCCGGGTGAGTACGACTTCGCCTGCCAGATGGGCATGCTCCGGGGCAAGGTGATCGCGGAGTGAACGATAGCAGGAGCTGACCTCGATGCGCCTCATCGTGCTGGTCCTCAACTGTGGGAGCTCCTCGGTGAAGTTTCAGGTCATCGAGCCGTATCTTGAGACTCCGTCGCAAGAGCGGGATCGACGCCTGGCGCGAGGGACCGTGGCCCACCTTGGAGGAGAGGCGACTGTGACCTTCCAGGCTGAAGGAGGCTCTGAGCGGCGGTCGAGGGAGCCTGTGCTCGACCACGGAGCGGCCGTTCGCCGGATCCTCATGTGGACCGCGTCGACCGAGGGCGCCACGCCTGACGGCGCCCTCCGTGCCGTGGGCCACCGGGCCGTCCACGGGGGCGAGCGGTTTACCGAGAGTGTGCTGATCGACGAGAAGGTCCTGGCCACCATCGAACAGCTGGATGAGTTGGCCCCGCTCCACTTGGACAAATTTCTCTCTATGACAATCCGCTGCTGAAGCTCAAAAATGTGGCCGCTCAGGTAGAGCCATGGCAGGCTTGGTGGGACTGAGAGCGGCAGTTCAGCGGGCTTCCAGTTAGGGGATTATTTCGGGGGCAGCGATCAGTCATGAGTTTCACTCATTGAGCGGAGTGTAAGGAGGTGGCAAGGTGACTGACCGCGCGTGGTATTCAAGACTCGTAGATCTGACGATGCGGCCGGTGTCGTATGGAAGAGGAGAGCGACGCGATGTCCGAGCAGGGCCCCAGCGGGCCGAGGATTCGGAGAAGGTGCCTCTCAACATCAATCCCGATGGGTCACTGGTCCAGCTTGAAACCGGAAGCTGGTTTGTCTGTTTTGTTCCCCCGATCGACCAGCAGTGGTGGCACCCTTTCATTCATCGGGTGCACAAGCATGTCTTCGCGCTGCGGCCGGAGCGGAACAGGACCTGGACCTTATTTGAGCCCTGGTGGACGCGGCTGCTCACGGCGTCCATCACGACAGAGCAGGCTGTGAAGTTTCTCCGCTGGGGTGCCCGGGGAGACGTACTACTCGTGCGCGAAGCGGTGCCGGGCCATTCCAGTCAGCTCCGGGGCATGATGACCTGTGCCGCGCTGGCCGCCCACATGCTTGGACGTAAATACCTGGCCTGGACACCTCATCAGCTTTATTGCAGGCTGGAGCGAGAGCCAAATGTTTGCCATGTTGATGTTTCGGCCCTTTTGCGTCAAGGCCTGGCAGAATTGGGATCGACCGGATCACGGGCGATTTATGCCTGCGAGGAGTGCCAACCGGGCCAGCGCAGGCAGAGCAGGGGTGCCGCTAAGCCGTTTTGCATGAAGTGCGGCCGGGACCTTGAGATCGCAAAATAGGTGAGCCAGCCTGATGTAGTGGACAGGCAACTAATCGGTGACGCTGACGTGGCGAGCGATTATTTGAACAAAACACGGACATTCAAATTTTGGTTCATCCGGGAATTCCGTGGGTAGCTGGGTAGAGGTCGAGGCCGCCACAGTGG
>JBHIAB010000102.1:0-11928 GCA_046758385.1 Methylomirabilia bacterium
GGGGCGAAAGCGGGACCGGCAAAGAGGTCATCGCCAAGGCGATCCACTACGCGAGGTCTAACCCGGGAGGCTCGAGTGGAGGGACAGGAGCGGCGCATGATTCGTGAGGCCCTGGCCAGAGCTGGGGGTGTGCAGACCCGGGCGGCTGACCTCCTCGGGGTCAGCGAGCGAGTGCTCCGGTACAAGCTAGCGAAGTACGGTCTCTCCGGCGCCGCCGCCGCCGCGGGGCCTGAAGAGGGGTGAATGGAGACTGTACGCGGGGGAGTCGGCCGGCGGATCAAGCTTGCCATCGGCATCGGGTTCGCCCTGGTGCTGCTGGTGGGAGGGATCTCCGTGCTCCTGGCCTGGACCATCTCGAGGGGAGTGGAGCAGGGAAGGCATCACGCCCTCGAGGTGGAGGCCGTCGATCGGATTCACACTCTCATTCAGCATTATGTGGGCGATCTTCATCTCGTTCTCCAGAGCGGTGCAGCACTTGCTCACCCAGCTCGGGCAGAAGTTTTCGAGAGCCTCAAGAGAGAGATCGCGGCGTACGAATCGCTGGAGCGTGCCCAGGAGGGAGACGAAGCCCGCCAGGAGCTTATGCGGCTCGGAGAGCTAAAGTCCTTGGTGGCCCGGCTGGAAACCGCCTCGTTGGAGGCGATCGAGGCATTCGCACAGGGGCGGCTACAGAGCCCCGGCGAGTTAGCGATCCTCAACGAGTTGGCCCATGAGGTCTCCAGGGTCATCCAGGAAATTCACGCCCTGCACCGGAACAAATTCCAGAGCGCCATCGACGAGAGCCAGCGGCAGATGCTCCTGATCTCCGCCCTTTACGTGTTCTTCGCGTTGGGCGGGGGGCTCTTCCTTCTCGTGGGCGACCGCTTCCTCTCCCGCACCCTCGTTCTGCCCATCACGCGGCTCGCCCGGGCTGCCCTCCACATCGCTGGAGGCGATCTCTCCCAGCGCGTTCCCGTCCGGTCGGGCGACGAAGTGGGACAGCTCTCCCGGGTGTTCAATCTGATGGCGGAGCGCCTGGAGACCCAGGAGGCTGAACGGTTGAACTTCCAGGCGGAGCTGGAGCGGCAGGTTAAGGAGCGGACGCGAGAGCTGGAGGAGACTACCGCGAGGCTGCAGGCCACACAAGCGCAGCTCGTCCGATCCGAGCGGATCGCCGTGACAGGCCAGATCGCGGCAGGCGTGACTCACGAGATCCGCACACCCCTCAACTCCCTGGGGATCAACGTCCAGTTGCTGCGCCGAGAGCTTTCCGGGCAACCGCCCCCGCCGTCCCTCCGCGAGAGTCTTGGCACCCTGGTCACGGTGGAGTACGAAATCAATCGGATCAACCGGACCCTGGAAGAGTTCGTCAAGTTCGCCCGTCTTCCGGCACCCCGATTCGGGCAGGTCGACGTCGTTCCTCTTCTCCAAGAGATTCTGGCCTTCTTGGGGCCACAGACGGCCGAATCCGGAGTCCGCGTCGAAGTCTCCTCGACCTCGTCCGTGGGCCCGGTGAGGGGAGATCGCGATCAGCTTTGCGAGATCTTCCTCAACCTCGGGCAGAACGCTCTGCAAGCCATGCCCAATGGCGGGGTCCTTGGCGTTCAGGTTGGTCAGGACGGCGACTGGGTAGAAGTCGCCGTGACGGATTGCGGGCCTGGCATTCGGGGGGCGGACCGGGAGCAGATCTTTCTTCCTTTCGTCAGCACCAAGGCGGACGGCCTCGGCCTCGGGCTTGCGATCGTGAGGCGAATCGTCGAGGAGCACGCGGGAAGCGTTTCTTGCCAGAACCGGCCCGAAGGGGGGTCTATCTTTACGGTCCGCCTCCCTGCTGCGGAGCCGGGGAAGGGGGGCTGAGAGGATGAAACACCTCATCCTCGTGGCGGAGGACGATGCTCGAACCCGGGAGAGCCTGGGCCGTGCCATGACCCAGGCCGGGTACCGGACTCTGACGGCGGCAGACGGCGCGGGAGCGTTCGCAATTCTGGAAAAGCGATCTGTTGATCTGCTCCTGGCGGACTTGAAAATGCCGGGCGTGGACGGGATGACGCTGCTGGAGCGGGTCCGAACGGCTTTTCCCGACATCGTTGTGATCCTCCTCACCGCCTTCGCGACCGTTGACCTCGCCGTGGAGGCCATGAAAAGGGGGGCCTATGATTTCCTGACCAAGCCAGTCAACCTGGGCAAGCTGGACCTTTTGATTCGGAACGCCCTGGAGGCCCGCAGGCTGGTCCAGGAGAATCGGGAGCTCAGGCTTCGCCTGCGGGAGAGCTCTGGTCTCAAGCAGCTCTTGGGTCGCTCCGCGGCCATGCAGCACCTCAGAGAACTGATCCAGCAAGTGGCCGCCACCGATGCGGCAGTGTTAATCCTGGGGGAGAGCGGGACAGGCAAGGAACTGGTGGCCCGCGCCATCCACTACGGAGGTCCCCGAGCCGACCGCCCGCTGGTGAAGGTGAGCTGTGCCGCGCTTCCCGAGGGGCTCCTGGAGTCCGAGCTGTTCGGCCACGAGCGTGGGGCCTTCACCGGCGCCCGGGAACGGCGGAAGGGACGGTTTGAGCTGGCCCACGGGGGCACGCTGTTCCTCGATGAGGTCGGCGACCTAAGCCTACAGACCCAGGCCAAGCTGCTCCGGGTTCTCCAGGAGCAGGAGTTCGAGCGGGTGGGGGGGACAGACACGATGCAGGTGGATGTCCGGCTCATCTCGGCGACCAACCGAGGCCTGGACGGTCTCGTAGCCGAGGGCACGTTCAGGGAAGATCTCTATTATCGGCTCAAGGTGGTCCCTATCCCGGTGCCGCCCCTCCGGGAGCGGGTCGAGGATATTCCAATCTTAGTGGCTCACTTCCTCCGGGCCTTCGCCGAGCGGTGGGGGAAGCCCGTCCCCGAGGTCACCCCGGAGGCCCTGACCCTCCTCTGCCGGCATTGCTGGCCCGGAAACGTCCGGGAGCTCCAGCACGTGGTTGAGTCAGTGCTGGTGTTTTCCAAAGGGGAGCCCATTACGCGGGGGGATCTCCCCCCGGCTATTCGGGGCGAAGACCGGGTCTCCGACTCGGATGATCGCTTCCCACCAGCCATGCTTCGGGATCTGGAGCGCCAGGCGATCGCCCGCACGCTGGTGGCGACTGGTGGGAACAAGCGGAAGGCCGCAGAGGTCCTGGGGATAGGACTCAAGACCCTCTATCGGAAGATCCAGGAGTTTGGCCTCCAGTAGCCTTTGTCGTTTTGACCGAACGACGGCAGGCCACAGGGCCGAATCGACAAGCTCCGAGTTCGTCGCCTCCCTCCGAAATTCTTCGCACGCTTGAGCCAACTCTCCGTGTCCAAATGGGTTTCTCAAACCGAGGCAGTGCGTCTTTGGAGCTGGCATCAGGCTTGCTCCTGGAAACGTCCGGCATGAAAGTGCCTGTGTCGATCCTGATGGTCTCGCCTGATCTCACCACCTTACAGGGCCTGACCCGAGCGCTCGTGCGTAGCGGGTTGCAGGGATTATGGCAAGTTCAAGGCCGGCGACCGCCTTCCGCGGGAAGTCCTCGCAAAGCCCGTTGGGAGCCGTGGTAACAAAGCGCCCCTCTGGGCTAACGGTCGCTGGACCCTGGAGATGAAGTGGGCACGGGCCACGGGGGACAGGGAGCACGACGTGCAGTTCACCGAGTCTGACCGTGCTTACTACTTCGGGATCTCAGTCCACGACAACGAGGATGAGAGGCATCATTCTCACACCGGGGCGACGGCGCTCAAGCTCCTGCTGGAGTAGGAGTACCCGACAGGCCGGGTTGTTGAGCTAGTGCTTTTAGCCTCCCTATGCTGGTATTCTTTTGACTTGTGAAAAAAGGAACGTGTAGTATAGCCTGCGGTAGATACGCCGGGGGGGTCTCGTCTTGCTGAGCGCGCTGAGGAGGCGGCACTCTCGAACGTTAGGGGGTGCGGGACCACAACCTGTTCGGCGGGAGCGCTAGAGGTTTCTGGATCGTTGAGGCGGGAAGGGGGGAACTGTGGTGAGCGGGGTGAGGTGCGCAGCTCTGCTCGCTGTCCTTGGTGCCTTCTCGGCCTGCGCGCCGCTGCCAGCGGGCTCACTGGATCCACTGCATCCAAGGCGAAGCGGGACAGAGAGAGCGCTGGGCTCGAGCGAGGTGGTGCCGCTACGGACGCGGGTGCCGCCCGCTACGGGATCATCGAAGAAGACGGGGACGGACGTGTGGGTTGGATGGTATCGGGACAGCCGGGGTGAGGGGGAGATCACGTTTTCCGTCGTTCAAAGAGACACGACGCTGTGGGGGATCTGGAAGCTCAGAACCGGGGGCGGCGGCCCAATGAAAGGAATCCTGGGGGCAGACGGTCGAGCACTGACGTTTCACATGGAGAACACCGCACCGGAGTGTCCGGGGCTCTTCCAGGGCCGAGGAGAAATCCGGAGAGAGGTGATGGTCGCGACTTATTACGGGAGAGATTGCCAGGGACAGGTCTCGGACGGGCGTCTTGAACTTCGGCTGAAGTAGTCGCGTGTAGGGGCCTCTTGGTGGGTGAGCGGTGAACGAGGTGGACACGGGGTGAAAGGAGGCGTGAGATGACACGACGGCTCGGAGTCCTGTTTCTTGCTTTTGCTGTCTTGGCCGGGGGGCTTCTTCTCCTCGTGCCATCCGCCTGGGCGGTTCCGGCGTTTGCCCGGACCTACGGCTTGAAGTGTTCAGCCTGCCACACCGCCTGGCCGGCGCTGAACGCCACGGGGCGGAGGTTCAAAGAGACCGGCTACATGTTCAGGCGGGGAGCACCCAAGGAGATGAAGAAGATCTCCGGGTTGAGCATCCCCGTAACATATCCGCTGGCCACGGTGGTAAAGCTGCGCCCCTATGATAAGAAACGGGAAGGTGACACGAAGCTTCGAGCCCTCCACGAAGTGGAGGTGTTCTTCGCCGGGAATGCCTGGGACCTCGGATCCTTCTTCACCGAGCTGGAACTGGAAGACGAGACGGGCTTCGAAGTCGAGCTGGGACACGCGGTAGCAGGGTTTCACCCCCACCCCCTTGTGAATCTGGTCATGGGGAAAGGCACGGTGTTTCATGCTGATGCCCACGATACCCTGACCAACGACCGGAAATTGACGCGGAGCAGCCGCCAGCCGTTGAATCAGGGGGCTTCAACCGGGGTCAAGCTCAAGAACGCGATCCAGATGGTCAGCCTCTACGGCCGGGAGACCCTCGCCAACAAGCTCTTCTATTCGGTGACCTATTCGGCCGATGCGAGTGACAACGAAGGCGCCGGTCCCAAGGATTGGACGGGGCGTCTGGTCCTCGACATTCTCCCTGATCTCTCGCTCGGCGGGTTCATCACAGACGGGGAGCAGGGAATGACCTCTGGAGGGGTCACCAGGGACCTTGACTTCACGCGGTACGGATTTGACCTTCAGGCCCGGTTCCAGGACCTGAGCTTTCTTGGGGCCTGGGTGCGAGCGGAGGACGATATCTTCGCAGGAAGGGATGAGGAGAACAACTTCTCGTACCTGGAGGCCTTCTATACTGTCCCCGAGAAGGTCCTGAAGAGCATGGGCGTTCCCGGTGTCAGGGTCGTGCCGCTCACCCGGTTGGACCTGTATGAGAAATCAGATGGGCGCGATGATTTCGCTGATCTGACGTTCAACCTTGGGTACTACCCGTGGGACAACGTGAGGCTGTATACCGAGTACTTCACGAGCGTCGACCGCCCGGCAGGCAAGGATAAGGAGTGGCGGTGGACCGTGCAAGTCGAGTTCGGCTTCTGAGAGTCTGCGCTAGCAGGGCTCCGTGCCAGGCGGCCGCACAAGCTGCTCTGCACGCGCTGCGGTCTGACGCGCAGGGCAAGGGCAGCGGTCCGCTACCGTTCATGCTGCGGGGAGGGGATGCCCTCCCCGCAGGCTTCACCAAATGGCGCCAGGGGAGAACATGTCCATGACCTCACGCTGGGTGTTTGTGTGGCTGCTGGTCATCTTTGCCCTGACGCTTATGTCACCTCTCTCGGTTGCGACCGGTGATATTGCGGAGGAGGAGGAGGAGATCTTCAAGGCAAGCTGTTCGCTCTGTCACGAGCTCGATCGAGCGAGGCAGAAGCGCCTGACCCGGGCCGAATGGGAGGAGATGCTCAAGCGGATGATTGAGTTCGGGGCTCAGATCTCTGGCAAAAAACGGGAGATGATCCTCGCGTACCTGGTCAGGACCCAGGGGCCGGTTGAGGCCCCGGCTGCGATGGCGTATGTCGTCAACGAAAAGTCGGAGGAGGTGTGGGTCATCGACGTGGCGACCCGCAAGGTGCAAGCCAAGATAAAGGTGGGCAGGCTTCCTCACGGGATTGCCGCGTCCCCGGACGGCAAAGCGCTCTACGTCACGAACATGGGAAGCGACAACATCACGGTCATCAACGCAGAGACCCACGAGGCGACCCCCATGGGCGGCGCCGGGCGGAACCCTCACGAGTGCGCGGTAAGCCCTGACGGCCGGTTCCTCTACGTGTCGAACCCGAGCAGCAACACCGTGACGGTCCACGACATGGCGACCCACACCCCGGTCGCCATGATCCCGGTAGGACGATTCCCCCATGGAGTGGCCATCTCCGCAGACGGGGCGAAGGTCTACGTGGCCAACATGGATTCCGACGACATCTCCGTTATCGATACTCTGATGGATCAGGTGGGCTCCACCATCGAGACGGCTGCGGGACCTCACAAGTTAGCTCTGAGCCCCGATGGCAAATTTCTTTATGTGGTCAACTCGGATGCCAACCGACTGTCGATCATCGACGTGGAGCTTGAGCGCCAGGTCAAATCAGTGCTCGTGGGCCGGGCGCCTTACGACGTGACCGTTGGCACCGGCGGGGCCACCGTCTGGGTGGCGAACTCAGAGTCTGACAGCGTCGAGGCGATAGACAGCCGGACCGGCGAGGTGCTGGCCACCGTGGCTGTGACGGGAAGTCCCCATGGACTGGCCCTCACCCCTGACGGCAAGGAGCTGTGGGTGGCCAACATCGCCGCCAACACCGTCGCGGTTGTGGATCTCGCTCAGCGGAAGGTGGTCACGGTGCTTCCCGTGGGCATTCGCCCTCACCTGGTGCTCATCCGCCCCTGATCTCTATATCTCTCCGATCGTCCCGCTGGACAGCGCGAGGCAATCCGGCGTATGTTTGTCCTCGCGGACGCTTGGTTCCGCGCGACCTCGCTCGCGGAGGGGAAGCTCTTCGCCGAGAAGGGATGCGGAAAGTGTCACGCCCTCCAGCAGGACCGGATGGCAAGCGGCGCAGCCGGAACCAGGGCCAGGTGCTGGCACGCATTTGGGGGGCCAACCTTGCCATTGGCATCGGGTTCGGCCTCGTGCTGGTGGGGGGCGGGATCTTTGTGCCCCTGGCCTTATCGGCTCAAGGTGGTCCCTATCCCGGTGCCGCCCCTCCGGGAGCTCCAGCACGTGGTTGAGTCAGTGCTGGTGTTTTCCAAAGGGGAGCCCATTACGCGGGGGGATCTCCCCCCGGCTATTCGGGGCGAAGACCGGGTCTCCGACTCGGATGATCGCTTCCCACCAGCCATGCTTCGGGATCTGGAGCGCCAGGCGATCGCCCGCACGCTGGTGGCGACTGGTGGGAACAAGCGGAAGGCCGCAGAGGTCCTGGGGATAGGACTCAAGACCCTCTATCGGAAGATCCAGGAGTTTGGCCTCCAGTAGCCTTTGTCGTTTTGACCGAACGACGGCAGGCCACAGGGCCGAATCGACAAGCTCCGACCTCGTCGCCTCCCTCTGAAGTTCTTCTTTCATTTCAGCCAACTTCCCGTGTCCAAAGAAGCTTTGCAAGCCGAGGCATTGCGTCTTTGGAGCTGGCATCGGGCTTGCTCCACGAACCGCGAGACATGAAAGTACCTCAGTCGATCCTGATCGTCTCGCCTGATCCCACCACCTTGCATGGCCTGACCCGAGCACTCATGCGAAGCGGGTTGCCGGTGGCCGCGGCTCTCGGGTGGGCGGAGGGGGAATCCCGGCTCCGGCGGATCCCGGTGTCCCTTGTGGTGACCGATGTGGAGGAGCTGGGCCCTGAGGAGCTGACGACGATCCGCCGACTGCGGGCCGAGTTTCCCCAAGTGACGGTCATCGCGCTGGTTTCCCTTTCCACCCCGGAGGTCCGGGCAGCCCAAACGGAGGGTCTCGTTCTGGCTGTTCTCGAGAAACCGATTGCCCTCGGACAGCTCGAGGAGGCCGTGAACTCGGCTGTTTGCCGAAAGGCGTCGCCGTGAAGGCCGAAGTGCCTCTCCTGCCATTCAGGCGGGGGGCAAGAGCGCGGAGGAGAAGAAGCTCCTCGAGCACCACCGAGAAAAGGAGGATGATCGATGAAGCGCACATGGATCGTTTGGACCTGTTTCTGGCTGCTGGCTGTCGGACTCACCATCGCCAGCTCCGCTGCGGCGCAGGACGCACCGCCGAGCAGCGTGGCTGCCGGCGGGAGACTCTACGACAAGTGGTGGAAGGCGGTGCCCGGCGTGAAGCCGCCCGTCGGTGACCATCCCCTTTGGGCTCTGCAGACCACTAACAAGCGGAAGGGCGCGGCGACGTGGCGGTGCAAGGAGTGTCACGGATGGGATTACAAGGGGAAGGATGGTGTCTACGGCTCCGGCTCCCACAGGACCGGCTTCCCAGGTGTACTCGCCGCCCAGGGCAAGACGGTGGACGCGCTCAAGGCGAGCCTGAAGGGCTCCACCAATCCCAAACACGATTTCTCTTCCGTCCTGGATGACACCGCACTCACCAACCTCGCAACCTTCTTGAAGCATGGGGTGATTGATCTGGCCACGGCCATTGACGCCAAAACGAAGAAGCCGGTGAAGGCGGACGTGGCCCGCGGCAAGCAGTTGGAGGTCGTCTGTGTCGTCTGCCACGGTCCCGATGGAACCAAGCTGAACTTCGGAAAGCCGGACAACCCCGAATACGTCGGGACGGTGGCCATAAAGAATCCCTGGGAGTTTCAGCACAAGGTCCGCTTCGGCCAGCCGGGGTCGGACCCTCCCATGCCCGCCGGGGTGGAGATGGGGTGGAGTCTCCAAGCCGTCCTGGACATCATGGCCGAATGCCAGAACTGGCCGGAAAAGTGAGGTAGCAGTCAGGTCCCTTCTTCAGCGAGGCTGCCGAAGAAGGGGACTGCGTGAGGTCCTTTCGGCGGTCTTCACCAGGATCTCCAAGGACACCTCTCTGGATGCGGGTACCTAAGGGATGATGGGGATCGGCTCTCGAGGTGATACACCTCCCGACGTGAGTTGACCCTCTTCGGCGGGTGGGACGCGGAGGCCGCGGTGGTCCACCTCCACGGCCGTTGCGGAGACCTAACCGGCGAGGAGCGGGGGGCTACGGGGATGGGAGGGACAATGATGAGACGACCACGAGTAGGTGTTATCGTGGCTGTATTTGTCGTGGGACTGGCCACAATCCAAGTCCTGGATCCGGAGTTTGTCTCCGCACAATCTGGCCCGCAGACCGAGGAGCAAAATGATGAGCTGCGGGCGAAGGTGGACCGCCTGGTCGAGCAGCTGGGGAGGCTGCATCTGGCCTTGGGAGTCACTGGCATCCTTCAGGGCACGGTGAACAATGAAGACAACAACCCGGCGGAGCGAAACACCACGGACGCTAACTGGTCACTGGACCTCGAGGTGGGCGCCCCGATTGCAGAGCAGGGTGACGCCTTCGTGCTCATCGAGGCCGGCCAGGGGGAGGGGGTGACCGACGAGCCCGGTGTCGCTGAGTCGTTTTTCGGGGTCAACGATGACGCGGCAGACTCCGGGACCCGCCTGGAGGTCACCGAGGCGTGGTACGAACACGAGTTGTGGGGGGAACGAGCCGTTGTCACGATCGGCAAGGTCGATTTGACGAATTACTTCGATGCCAGCGCGGTCGAGACCGCCTGGAGCGCGGGGATAGAATCCGGGGGGACCTGGTGGCGGCGCGCACAGGACGTAGCGGCCGTGGCCTTGGGCCAGGCCAATCTGAGCTCCGAGTTTGAGCGCGGCGCCGGGGCCCCGGCGAGATCCGACGACGAGCTGTTCGTCGAAGCGTACTATCGCTTCGTCTTCAACGAGAACCTCGCCCTATCAGCCCATCTGCAGGTCATAGACAACCCCGGGGGGGACGAGGCCCTGGACACGGTCACTGTCCTAGGAGGGCGGGTGCAGGTCAACTTCTAAGCGTGTTGGCAAACACGATAGAAATCTGAATGCGTCGAGAAGACGTCTATGAGAAACGGCCAGGAGGAGGTTGGATGACGGATGTGTGATGTCGGTGATGGTGAGAGATGACCGGTGCGGGACGAAAGACCCTCGCCGGGCGGCTTGTAATCGGGTTCCTGGCCGTGACCGTTCCGGGGACCGTCATTCTTGGGGGGGTCACGCTCTACTCGATCTGGTCTCTGGCGGGAGTGAACCGTCAGCTTGAGGAAATCAGTGTATCCCTCGAGGCCACCTGGGACCTCCATCTGGCCCTCATGGAGGCGGCCGCCCCTCCGCGGGAGTATCTGCTCCGTGGCGGGCAGGGGCGTGAGCAGGAGTTCGATCGGCTGATTCGGGCCGTGGAGGAGAAGGTAGTGTCCTGCGCCTCGGCGGCCTGTCACGTGACGTCACGGACGCCCAAGGAGATGGCAAGGCGCCTGACCCCCACGATTGAGGAGCTCCGAGACGGAGGCCGGTTGATCTTCCAGACAGCTCGTCCCGAGAGGGAGTTAACCGGGCTCCTTCGGGTAAAGGAGATTGACCGGTTAGTCTCGGGGCCCAACGAGCAGCTCCATCGGATGTCGGCCGCTCTCCTTCGTCGGGTAGAGGTCCTCAGCCGGCGGTCGGACGCCGTGATCCGGCAGGCCTCGGTCCTGACCGCGTCGCTGACCCTCGCCATCGTCCTGCTTGCCTGTGGGGTGGCCATCCTGCTCGCGAAGCGGATCTCCAGTCCCCTTCAGGAGCTGCTACTGGGAACCCGGCGGGTGATGGCGGGCGAGTGGGGATACCGGGTGGGAGTGAGGGATGCAGGTGAGATCGGCGAGCTGGCCGCGTCATTTAACACCATGGTGGCGGAGCTCCGGCGTCACCGGGAGCGGCTTGAGGAGTACAGCCACACGCTGGAGGAGCGGGTCTGGGAGCGGACCGAGGAGCTGAAGCGGAAGGATGAGGCTCTCCTCCAGTCAGAAAAGCTCGCCTCTCTGGGGCTTCTGGCCAGCGGGGTGGCCCACGAGCTGAACAACCCCCTGACCAGTATCCTGATGAACGCGAACCTGATGATCGAGGAGGTGGGAGGGGGTTCCCGCCTCTACCCCGACCTTAAAAGAATCGATCTGGACGCGACTCGCTGCAAGCGCATCATCGATGACCTCCGCGCCTTCTCCCGGCACCGGGAGCTCCAGAAAGCCCCGTGCCGGGTGGAGGCGGTGGTAGAGCAGGCCCTGGGGGTGGTCGGGCACGAGCTGGACCTGCGAGGGATCCGGGTTGAGCGGGAGATCGAGGCGGATCTTCCGGCGATCATCTGCGATCCGGAGCGGCTGGCTCAGGTCCTCATCAACCTCTTCATCAACGCTGCCCAGGCGATGGAGCGTGGGGCGCGCCTGACCGTCAGGGCTCGCAGTGGACATGGCTGGCTTCGCATCGAGGTCCGCGACACTGGTCCGGGGATACCCCCGGAGCACCGTTCCCGGATCTTTGACCCCTTCTTCACCACCAAGCCCGAAGGCACGGGGCTGGGCCTCTCCATCAGCTACGGAATTGTCCAAGAACACGGGGGTCGGCTTGAGGTGGAGAGCCGCACGCGAGAGGAAGTCGGTCCGGATGGCGAGGCCGGAACGACCGTGAGGGTCATGCTCCCCCTGGCTGAGGCGACACCATGAGCGATTCGGTCCCGCGGCGGGTCCTGGTGGTGGACGACGAGGCGAACATCGGTGAGTCCATCAAGAAGGCCCTGGAACGCATCGGGTACTCGG
>JBHIAB010000103.1:0-11842 GCA_046758385.1 Methylomirabilia bacterium
TCTTTGTCCCGAGATCACTCCAAATCATGGGGCCCTATTTAGTGCCGTTCCAACTGTTTCGAGGCGCTTGCCACGCACCGTCGAGACACGGTGTGATGCGGAGGACGGGGGAATAATTATGACCACCAAGTTGGAACGGCACTAGCGACAGGCCTCGCTGGGGATGACTAGACGACAAGGGAGTCTCGTCGTGGTGTCGGCACCCTCCGGGGCGGGAAAAACCACCCTCTGCCGGGAGGTGCGCTCCCTGGTGCCCGACCTCGCCTATTCGGTTTCTTACACGACCCGGGCGCCACGCCTGGGAGAGGCAGAGGGGAGTGACTTCCACTTCGTTTCCGAGGCCACGTTTAGGGAGATGGTCGGCCGGAACGAGTTCGCCGAGTGGGCGCTAGTCCATGGGAGCCTCTACGGTACCTCCGCGCTCGCGCTGAGCCAGGCGCTCGAGTCGGGGCAGGACATCCTACTGGACATCGACACCCAGGGTGCGCGCCAGCTCCGGACCCGCTACCCGCAGGCGGTGCTGATTTTCGTCGTTGCCCCCTCGATGGAGGAGCTCAAGCAGCGCCTCAGGGAGCGCGAGTCCGACGCCCCCCGAGAGATCGCCCGTCGCCTGGTACGAGCCAGAGAGGAGATCGCGGCCTGGCGGGAGTATGATTACTTGATTGTCAACCGGGACCTAAAGGAGGCGGTCGACCAGCTGGCCGTCATCATCCAGGCCGAGCGGTCGAACACGAGCCGCCTCTCGCTGAGCCTCCCGGATCTCGATCTTCCGGGATAACCCGACGGGGAAAGGAGGACGAGACGGATGTCGTTTCCATCCCTGGAGAAAGCGCTTCAAAAAGTTCCGAACCGGTATTTGTTGGTGGTGCTTTCGTCCAAACGGGCCCGACAGCTGAACCGCGGAGCCGCCCCCCAGATCGAGTCCAAGCACAAGAAGGCCTCCAGCACGGCCCTGGAAGAGGTGGCCGAGGGGAAGGTGGGCTACCGGTTGAAAGATCAGAGTGAGTCGCTCAAACTGTAGGGCCGCCACGATCGCCGTCGGGTCTCGGAGCCTCGCCAGCCAATGACCACGCTTGCCGGCGAGGAGCTGATCCTCGGCGTCACTGGGTCCATCGCCGCCTACAAGGCGGTCTACCTGCTCCGCGAGCTCACTCGCCTGGGCGCCGGCGTGACGGTCGTTCTCACCGAGAACGCGGCAAAGTTCGTAGGTCCGCTGACCTGGCGGTCGCTCTCGGCGCGGCCGGTGCTGAGTGATCTCTTCGACCCCCAGACCGAAGCGTCGGTGGAGCACGTGGCCCTGGCCGAGCAGTGCCAGGCCCTGATCGTGGCGCCCGCCACGGCCAATCTCCTCGCCAAGGCAGCTCAGGGGATCGCCGACGACTTCCTCACCACGCTCCTCTTGGCCTGCCGGGCGCCCGTGCTCATGGTCCCGGCGATGGACGCGGCGATGTGGGAGCATCCGGCAGTCCAGGCGAACGTAGAGACCCTCAGGGCACGGCGGATCACCGTGTTGGAGCCCGAGGTGGGAGCCCTGGCCTCTGGCCTTGCGGGCGCCGGGCGGCTCCCCGAGGTGGAGATGATCTTGGAGGCGCTCCACCGGATCCTAACGCCGGTGAAGGATCTGGCCCGGGATCGGGTTCTGGTCACGGCCGGGCCGACCCGCGAGCCCATCGATCCGGTTCGTTACATCTCCAACCGCTCATCGGGAAAGATGGGGTACGCCGTCGCCCTGGCGGCGCTTCGCCGGGGAGCTCAAGTGGTCCTGATCTCGGGGTCCACCGCTCTCATGCCTCCCCCCGGGGCCGTCTTCGTGCCGGTCAGGACTGCGGAAGAGATGCGGGCAGCCGTGCTCCACCACCTCAAAGAGGCCAGCATCGTGATCAAGGCCGCCGCTGTCGGCGACTACCGAGCCGCGCGACCCAGCGCCGGCAAGATCGAGTCCAAGCAGGAGGGGCTGTCCATCTCTCTGGTTCCCAATCCGGACATTTTGAAAGAAGTCGGAGCGAAGAAAGGCGGAGCCTTTCTGGTCGGGTTTGCCGCCGAGACCTCCGAGATCCGCCTCCACGCCAGAGAAAAGCTCGAGAGCAAGGGGATCGACTTGATCGTGGCCAACGACGTGAACCGTGAGGGCATCGGCTTCGACTCCGACGAAAACCAGGTCTTGCTCCTGGACCGCTGGGGTGGGGTGAAGGAACTGCCCAGGATGTCAAAGCTCGAGGTCGCGCACGCGATCCTGGATCGCGCCCTCTCGCTCCGAGCCTCTGCGCCAGCCGGACTCGTCGTTCGGTGACGGCCGCAGAGGAGCTGGCCGAGGCGCTTCGGGCACTTACTGATTCACTCCGGTTCTACCGGGCCATGGGCGTGAGCGATCTCCCCCTCTCGAGAGACTACCTCCCCGGACCTCGCGATGCGCTTGGGGCGCTCGAGCGCAAGGTCGACGGGTGCACCGGGTGTAAGCTCTCTCGAAGCCGCACCACGATCGTCTTCGGGACCGGAAAGCCGACGGCCGGGATGGTCTGTATCGGCGAGGCTCCGGGCGCTGAGGAAGACATGCAGGGCAAACCCTTCGTCGGACGCGCCGGGCAGCTCTTGACTCGGATGCTTCAGTCGATTGGATTCAGTCGTGACGAGGTATACATTAGCAATATCGTCAAGTGCAGGCCTCCCCAGAATCGCAATCCTGAGCCCGACGAGATCGCCGCGTGCGAGCCGTTGCTCCTCGGACAGCTTGGCGCGATCCAGCCCAAGGTGGTCTTGGCGCTGGGGAGCTTCGCGGCTCAGACGCTTCTCAAGACCAAGGAGCCGATCGGCAAGCTCAGGGGGCGGATCCACCCCTACGGCTCCATGTTGCTCGTTCCCACCTTCCACCCCGCCTTCCTCCTCAGAAACCCGGGGCCCGAGTACCGGCGGCAGGCCTGGGAAGATCTCAAGCTGGCTAGGCGAGAGTACGACCGCCTTCAAGGCCGCCAGTCGACCCGTTGATCGCTGACGTCGTCTTCAACCTTCCGCGCGAGAGACCTTTCTCGTACCGTGTCCCGCCCGATCTGGCCGTGACCGTTGGCCAGCGGGTCCGGGCTCCGCTCAAGGGAAAGCCGAGGGTTGGCCTCGTCGTCGCTTGCCGGGAGGGAAGCGGCGAGGATCTGAAGGCTCTGGATAGCGTGGTTGAGCCCGGGGCAATTCTGAGCCCCACCCGCCTCGAGCTTGCCCGATGGATCGCCGCCGAGAGCTGCTCGAGCCTGGGCTCCACCTGTACGGCCCTGCTCCCCCCCCCCCTGTCGAGTTCGGTCGACACGGACTTCTCCTCATCGCCGAGGGGATCGCGGCGAGAGGCCGCCCTCCCCCAGCTCTTGACCGGTGGTGATCGGGAGGAGCGGCTCATGAAGCGGCTGGTCGGCGCGGGGGCCGACGGCGGGATTCTTCTCCTGGCTCCGGAGATCGAGGACGCCAGAGCCTGGGCCGAGCGGCTTCACTCTCACCTCGGCCATCCTGTGGTGCGCCTGGACAGCGGCCGACCCCAGCGCGAACGGTTCCACGGGTGGGTGGAGCTGGCACGGGGGGCCGCTCGGATCGCCGTCGGCACCAGGTCAGCGCTTCTGGCGCCAGTCCCGGCCTCCGCCACGCTGGTCCTCGTTGACGAGCACGATCGTGG
This sequence comes from Methylomirabilia bacterium, assembly GCA_046758385.1. Classification (GTDB taxonomy): domain Bacteria; phylum Methylomirabilota; class Methylomirabilia; order Rokubacteriales; family CSP1-6; genus JBHIAB01. The sequence goes on from JBHIAB010000103.1 coordinate 3,650, forward strand.
CCACAGGCCTCCCGGCCACCCTCGGATCCACTCCCGCGAGGCGGTGCTCCAGCGTTGCCGGCTGGAAGGGGCCGTGGCGATCATGGTCTCCGCGACTCCCAGCGTGGAGAGCTGGTGGAAGGCCGACAGCGGCAGGCTCATTCGGTCAGAAGCTCCTCCTGCGGCGTGGCCGAAGGTGTCGGTGGTCGATGTGCGCGGGCTTCGGAGCAGTCCGCTTTCCCCGGCACTCCGCGGAGGGATCAGGCGCGCGCTGGGTGAGGGGGGCCAGGTGATGCTTCTCGTCACCAAGATTTCCTCATCCCTGGCGTGTGGGGAGTGCGGCTTCCTTCTCCGCTGCGCCACTTGTGGAATTCCGCTGGCCTACTCGCGGGTGCGCCGCGAGTGCTCCTGCCACCTTTGCGGGGATCGCCAGCCTGCCCCTGAGACCTGCCGCCGCTGTCGGGGACGCCAGCTTGCTCCGCTCGGGTGGGGCGCCGAGCGAGTGGTGCAGGCCGTCCGGCAAACCTTCCCTGGTCTGAGAGTGGCCCGCTACGACAGCGAGGCGCTCACCCCCGCCCAGGCTCGACAGTTCGGTCGGCAGTGGCGGGACCGGGCTGTTCGGCTCGTAGTCGGCACGCGCCAGGCCCTCAAGGCGCTTGATCCCACGGAGCTCCGGCTCGTCGGTGTCATCACCCCCGATCACCTCCTCCGGCTCCCGGATTTCAGGGCAGCAGAGCGGGCCTTCGCCATGCTCTGGGGTGCCGCCGAGCGGGTGGGAGAGCGGGGTCGGCTGATCGTCCAAACCCAGCACCCTGATCATTACGCACTCCGGGCAGTGGCGACCCAGGAGCAGAGCCGCTTCTACAAACCCGAGCTTGAGTTCCGTGCGGATCTGGGCTACCCGCCGTTCCGACGGCTGTGCGTTGTGAGCCTCCGCGCGCGGCAATCCGTTCAGGTGCAGGCACTCGCGGATGAGTGCTCAAAGGCGCTGGAGCGCCTCGGAGGGCTCACCGTGTTTTCCCCGGCTTCAACCAGTGGGCTGCATGACGGGCTTCGTTGGCGGATCGTGGTCAAGGGTGGCGGCGATCTGCCGGAGCGGCTCCGGTTCGCTCTCTCCCCCATCCTCGCTCGGCGACGCGCTGGCCCGGATGTGGTAGAAGTAGAGATGGACCCGCTCGATCTGGTCTGAGGCAGGAGAGCACTTGCCGTGGCTGTGCTCAGCGTGAGGCGGTACGGGGATCCGGTTCTTCGGCGGAAGGCGGAGTCCGTCTCGGCCATCACGCCTGAGATCAAGGAGCTTATTGCTGACATGGTGGACACCATGTACCACCAGGTCGGCATCGGCATCGCCGCCCCGCAGATCGGGATCTCCCTCCGGGTGGTCGTCTTGGACACCGAGCAGGGGACAAGCCCCCGCGCTCTGGTCAATCCGGCTATCACCGGCGAGGGGGGCCGGATGGAGGCGGAAGAAGGGTGTCTGTCGCTTCCGGGGATCTTCGCGATGGTCGAACGGGCCGAATGGGTTGAGGTTCAGGCTCAGGATGCCGACGGCCAGCCGGTCAAACTCGAGGCTCGGGGGCTTCTGGCCCGGGTTGTACAGCACGAGCTGGACCACTTGGACGGGATCCTGTTCATCGATTGGTTGGACAAGGCCACGCGAGACCGGATCAAGCGGAAGATCAAGAAGGAAGGCCTGCCCGACGAGGCGCCTCACCCCGCCTTCGCGCTCTGATTCTTTCGGAGGGGGCCTCGCCGCCCCCCCCCGAGGCCTCCCCCATCGGTTGCGCGGGCAAAGCCCGCGCTCGAATCGCGATACGGCTCGCGCGCGCGGGGGTTGCCCCTTCCGACGCCCCGCGGCAAAGCCGCCCCCTCGCTCCGCTCGGGGCTTCGGGGGCTGCCTCCCCCCAAGAACACACGGGCCCTAACCGTGAAAGTGCTTTTTTACGGGACACCCAACTTCGCGCTGCCTGCTCTCGAGACATTGCTCGGCCACCACGAGGTAGCAGCCGTCGTGACCCAACCTGACCGGCCCGCGGGCCGTGGAAAGAAGCTAACGTCCTCGCCCGTCAAGGTCAGGGCTCAGCAGGCCCGGCTTCCCGTGTTGCAACCCCGACGCCTCCGTGACCCCGAGTGGCCAGCCCGCCTCGGTGCCTTCGCTCCCGAGATTGCCGTCGTCGTCGCGTTCGGCCAGATCCTCCCAAGGGAGGTCCTCGACGTCCCCCGACGCGGCTCCATCAACCTCCATGCCTCCCTCCTTCCTCGCTACCGCGGAGCGGCGCCCGTTGCGTGGGCACTGATCAAAGGGGAGACCGAAACGGGGCTCAGCACGTTCCTGATGGACGAAGGAATGGATACCGGGCCGGTCTTCCTTCAGGAACGCGTCCAGATCGGCCGCGAGGAGACACAGGGGGAGCTAGCGGACCGTCTCTCCAGGCTGGGCGTCGACCTCCTGCTGAGAACACTTGCCGAGATGGACCGATTGATCCCGGTTCCCCAGCGCCATGAGGAGGCCACTCTGGCGCCGCGCCTCAGAAAGGAAGACGGCCTCCTGAACTGGGGCGAGCCCGCGCGTTGGCTGGTGAACCGAATCCGGGGGTGCAACCCCTGGCCCGGTGGGGTGAGCATGAGCCCGTCGGGGCGTCTTATCATGTGGCGGGCCTGTGCCCTCGCCGAGCGAGCGGCTGAGCCTCCCGGGACGCTGGTCAAATCGAGCGAGGGCCTTCTTGCGATCGCGACCGGAGAGGGGCTTCTCCTTCCTCGAGAGGTTCAGCCCGAGAATCGGCGCGCGATGAGTTGGGAGGCGTTCCTGCGGGGGGCCCGCCTGGCGCCGGGGGTCCGCCTTGGAGAGCCAAGCGTGTGAGTCCGCCGACGAGCGAGATCTCTCCGGCGCGGGTCGAGGCGTTGAGAGTCCTCTGCCGCGTCGAGGAGGATCAGGCCTTCGCGGATCTTGCGCTTGAAGCGGCGTTGGACCGGGCCGCATTGCCACCCCGCGACCGGGGGCTCACAACAGAACTGGTCTATGGAACACTCCGCTGGCAGCGGCGGCTGGACTGGATCCTGGAGCCTCATCTCTCTCGGGAGCTCGAGCGCCTCGATCCCTGGGTGAGGAATCTCCTTCGTCTCACGGCCTATCAGCTCCAGTTCCTTGACAGGGTTCCGCCGTGGGCCGCGGTCAGCGACGCCGTGGGCCTGGCAAGGCGCCGCGGCCACGAGGGGGTGGCCTCGTTCGTCAACGCGGTGCTTCGCTCGCTCGCCCAGGGCGCGGGCGACCTCCCTCCTCTCCCTGACGACCCTCTGGAAGCCGTGGCCACTCGCCTGGCCTTCCCTTCCTGGCTGGCGCGCCGCTGGGCTCTCCGGTTCGGCGTCGATCAGGCCGAGGCCCTTATGGTGGCGCTGGACGAGCAGCCTCCTCTCACCGTGCGTATCAACCGGCTCAAATGCACTCCAGAGGCTCTCTCCGAGCGGCTTGCCCGGGAGGAAGAGGTGGTGTCCGTCCCTAGCGGCTTGGTCCCTGATGGGCTCGTCCTGGAGAGCCCTGGACCGATCTTCCGCTTCAAGCTCTTCAGGGAAGGCTGGTTCACGGTGCAGGATGTGGCCTCGATCCTGATCGGCCATCTGCTCGCCCCAAGCGCCGGCGAGATCGTGGCAGACGTCTGCGCGGCGCCGGGGACCAAGAGCACTCACCTGGCCGAGCTGATGGACGATCGCGGCTGCCTGATCGCCATCGATCCGCACCCGAGGCGCCTCAGGCGCGTGGCCGGGGCCGCAGCCCGGCTCGGCCTAGGGATCGTGGAGTGCCATCGGGGACGCGTGGAGGCACTGGCCTCGACGTTCAAGGAGGGCTGCGATCGGGTGCTGGTGGATGCTCCTTGCTCCAACCTGGGGGTCATACGGAGAAACCCGGAGGTGAAGTGGCGGCGTGCTGAGGGGGACCTTGCCATTCTCGCGGCCAGCCAGCGCCAGATGCTCGAGGCAGCGGCCACCATGCTTCGACCTGGGGGAGTCCTGGTCTATGCTACCTGCTCGCTGGAGCCCGAGGAGAACGAGGAGGTCGTTTTCCCCTTTGTCGAAGCGCACCCGGAGTGGCGGCTCGACGCGCCGGAAGACTTTCCCATCTCCCTGGAGGCGCCGGGCGTGCTTCGCTGTCTGCCGCAGCGCCACGGGACCGACGGCTTCACCGCCTTCCGCCTGCGTCGGTCCTGAGCGGAATGCCCTACCGGCTGAGTTCCGGTTGCTCGGTCCGTTCCGTTCGGCTATCTTCTTGGCGTGATGGGCCAAAGCATCAAGATTGCTCCGTCCATCCTCTCCGCTGACTTCGCCATCCTGGGGGAGGAGATCGCGCGGGTGGAGGCGGCTGGCGCCGACCAGCTCCACGTGGACGTGATGGATGGCCACTTCGTCCCCAACCTCACCATCGGCCCGCCGGTGGTAGAGGCGGTTCGAAAGCGTACGCGCCTCCCCCTGGACGTGCATCTGATGATCGAAGCTCCGGAGCGCTACTTTCAGGACTTTGTCTCGGCTGGCGCCGATCTGCTGTCGGTTCATCCTGAGACATGCCCCCATCTGCACCGTTCGGTCGGCCTGATCAGGGAGCTCGGGGCCAAAGCCGGGGTGGCCCTGAACCCCGCCACGCCGATCAGCGTGCTCGATTATCTGCTCGACGACCTGAACTTCGTCCTGGTCATGTCAGTCAATCCCGGCTTTGGGGGGCAGGCGTTCATCCGCGCCAGCTATCCGAAGATCCGAGCCCTCCGGACGCTCCTGGCTTCGCGCCCCGTCGAGATCGCCGTGGACGGGGGGGTCAACAAAGAGAACGCTGGCCCCTTGGTTGCCCACGGGGCCTCGGTGCTGGTGGCGGGCGCGGCGGTCTTCGGGGCCCCGGATTCCGGAGAAGCCCTTCGACGTCTCAGGAGCGCCGCGGAAGTGTTCCAGGTGCCTTGAGTTTTTTTGCCTCCTTCCGTAGAATAAAGGTTTGCGAAAGTTCACTCGGCGAATGCCAACATGTTCGACAGCCTCAGTGCAAGGCTCGGGGGCATCTTTGATCGGCTCCGGGGGTTCGGCCGGCTCACAGAGGCCAACATCCAGGAGGCCCTCCGGGAGGTACGCGTGGCTCTCCTGGAGGCCGACGTCAACTTCAAGGTCGTCAGGGCGTTCATCGAGAGCATCCGCCAGAAGGCCGTCGGCCAGGAGGTGCTCACCTCCCTGACCCCTGGCCAGCAGGTCGTCAAGATCGTCTACGACGAGCTCGTGGCGCTCCTTGGCGGGAGCGGGCATCGGCTCGGGATGGCGTCTCACCCGCCCACCGTGATCATGCTGATCGGACTCCAGGGCTCGGGAAAGACTAGCACTGCCGCGAAGCTGGGGCGCCACTTCCAGGGCCAGGGGCTCCATCCGATCCTCGCCGCATGTGATGTCTATCGTCCAGCAGCGATGGATCAGCTCGGAGTCCTCGGCAGGGAGCTTGGCATCCCGGTGTCGGGGGCGCAGGGCCAGACCCCGGTGGGCATTGCCCTGGCCGCACGCCAGGAAGCGGCAGACAACGGGCGCTCTCCCCTGATCCTGGACACGGCGGGGCGACTTCACATCGACGAGGCGATGCTGGAGGAGCTTCGCCAGCTCAAGCGAGAGCTCGGTCCGCACCACGTGCTCCTGGTGGCGGACGCCATGACCGGCCAGGATGCCGTGACCATGGCGCAGCGCTTCGACGCCGAAGTGGGGATGGATGCCGTGGTGATGACCAAGCTGGATGGCGATGCCCGTGGCGGCGCGGCCCTGTCGATCCGGGCCGTGACCGGCCGGCCCATTGCCTTCGTGGGGGTCGGGGAGAAGGCCGAGGCCCTCGAGCCCTTCTATCCGGAGCGGATCGCCTCCCGCATCCTGGGCATGGGCGATGTCCTCTCCCTGGTTGAGAGGGCCCAGGCGACGGTGGACCAGGTCAAGGCCCAGGAGCTCGCGCGGAAAATCCGGGAGGAGCGCTTCACCCTGGAGGACTTCGCCCAGCAGCTCCGCCACCTCCGGTCCATGGGGCCCCTCGGGGATCTCATGGAGATGCTGCCGTTCTTCAAGGGGCCGAAGGGGATTCGGACCGAGCTCCGTGGCGAGGAGGAGGAGCTCAGGAAGTACGAGGCCATTATTGGATCCATGACGCCTTCGGAGCGGCAAGCTCCGCACATCATCAACGGGAGCCGTCGGGCCCGCATCGCGCGCGGGAGCGGCAACACGGTCCAGGACGTCAACCGGCTGCTCAAGCAGCACGCACAGGTCAAGCAGATGATGAAGGGGCTTAAGCAAATGGAGGGGCGCACCGCCAAGCTCAAGGGCACCCTTCCATTCTTGCCTCGGTAGTCTCGGGGAGGAAACAGCATGGCGGTTCGCATTCGGCTGAGGCGGACAGGGAAGACCAAGAAGCCCGCCTATCGCGTCGTGGTGGCGGACTCGCGGTCTCCGCGGGATGGTCGGTTCATCGAGATGCTCGGCTACTATAACCCGCTGACCGACCCTCCCCAGATCCAGATCAACGTGGCAAAGGCTCAGGAGTGGCTGCGAAAGGGTGCCCAGGCCTCGAACACGGTTCAGAAGCTCTTCGCTCGTCTGGGAGTCACGCAGAGCTGATCCGAACGTGCACCCTGAGCAGTGGGGGTGACGGGCATGAAGGAGCTGGTCGAGTTGATCGCGAGAGCGCTCGTGGACGAACCGGATCAGGTGCACGTATCGGAGATCGAGGGGGAGAAGCTCACGGTGTTCGAGCTCCGGGTAGCCCAGAGTGACCTGGGGAAAGTCATTGGCAAGCAGGGGCGCACGGCACGCGCGATCCGGACCCTGCTCAGCGCTGCCGCCACCAAGCTCAGGAAACGGGCGGTCCTTGAGATCCTGGAATGAGCGGCGGTCTCGTCCCCATCGGCGAGATCGTCAAGCCCCAGGGGCTTACCGGTGAGGTGAAGGTCATCTCAAGGGTGGAGAACCTCCTGGGGCAGCTCGAGCGCCTGCCTGCCTGCTTTCTGGTGGAGGCGCGCGCCGGGTCCGAGGGCGCTGAGCTTCGACGGGTCGAATCGGCCCGGGTCCACGGGAGCGCGGTGGCCCTGAAGCTTGAGGAGTGCGAGTCTGTGGAGGACGCGCGGGCCCTCGTGGGCCGGCTCGTGGCTGTCGCGGAGAGCGAGCTTCTCCCGCTGCCCCCGGGCACCTTCTATGCCCAGGAGCTTGTCGGGCTGAGCGTTGTCACCACTGAGGGTGCGCCGGTCGGGACGCTCGCCCGGGTCGAACCCGGTCCGACCCAGGACCTCTGGGTGGTGGAGAATCATGGGCGGGAGCACCTGATCCCGGCGGTCGCCGAGATCGTCGTGAAGGTGGACGTGGCAGCCCGGATCATCGTGATCTGCCCTCCAGAGGGCTTGCTGGAGCTTTGAGGAGGTCGAGGCGGGTTGTGAGAATCGACATCGTGACGCTGTTCCCCGGGATCTTCGCCGGCGCGTTTCAGGAGTCTATCCTGGGGAGGGCGCAGGCCAAGGGGCTCGTGGAACTGCGCGTGGTTTACCTCCGCGACTACGCCGGGGGACGTCACCGGGTGACCGACGATTACCCTTTCGGCGGGGGCGGCGGGATGATCCTCAAGCCCGAGCCCCTGTTTGCGTGTGTGGAGGCGTTGCGGAGCCCTGGATGCCGGGTCGTTCTGCTCGACCCGCAGGGCCGCCGGCTCACCCAGGTCGTGGCGCGGCAGTTGGCCCGGGAGCAGCATCTCATCCTGCTCTGCGGGCGCTATGAAGGCGTCGACGAGCGGGTGAGGGAGCACCTGGTGGACGACGAGCTCTCCATCGGCGACTACGTCCTGACGGGCGGCGAGCTGCCGGCGCTGGTCGTGGCCGATGCGGTCATCCGGCTGCTGCCAGGCGCCCTCGGCGATGCGGTGGCACCGGAGCAGGACTCTTTCGCGGAAGGTCTCCTGGAGGGTTCCCACTACACCCGACCGGAAGAGTTCCGTGGGTGGAGAGCTCCGGCGGTGCTCCTCTCGGGTGACCACGGGCGGATCAGCCGGTGGCGTCGGGTCATGGCGCTTTGGCGCACGTGGCGCCGACGGCCCGAGCTGTTGGAAACCGCCGACCTGACCCCCGAGGAGCAAAAGCTGGTCGAGGCTTTCAAACAGGGGACTAGCCCTGACACATTGATCTAAATGGAGCCCCATGATTTGGAGTGATCAAGCAGGTCATCCCAGGCATGCGC
>JBHIAB010000104.1:0-11737 GCA_046758385.1 Methylomirabilia bacterium
AGAGCTGCTCACCGAGGACCGACATGCGCTTGCGGATCCGCTCCAGAACCGCGTGAGCCTCCAGCGACACCTCGCTTTCCGTGGTGAACGCGGCCCACTCCGGCTTCTGCCCTACTTCTTCGGTCCTTCGGTATGAGATCAGATACTTGGACATGGGACCGCTTGGCCTCCCTTCGTCTGGACCATGAGGTCCACGAATCGGCGGAAGAGATAATTGGCGTCGTGGGGCCCCGGGGAGGCCTCCGGATGATACTGGACCGAGAAGACGGGCCACTCCCGGTGGCGCATCCCTTCCAGGGTCCCGTCGTTCAGATTCACGTGGGTGGCCTCCATCCCGAACGGCCTGATCGACTCCGGATCGACGGCAAAGCCGTGGTTCTGGGCTGTGATCTCGACCTTCCCCGTCAGAAGATCCTGCACCGGGTGATTGGCCCCGTGGTGGCCGAACTTGAGCTTGTAAGTGTGCCCTCCCACGGCGAGTCCCAGGACCTGGTGACCCAGGCAGATCCCGAGGATCGGGACGCGGCCGATGAGCATACTTGCTGACTCGATCAGATACGGCAGGCCCTCGGGGTCTCCCGGCCCATTGGGGAGAATCACTCCATCGGGCCCGAGCTCCAGCACGGCGGCAGCCGGCGTTGAGGCAGGGATCACTGTGACCCGGCAGCCGACCTGAGCCAGCTGACGCAGAATGTTCAGCTTGACCCCGCAATCATAGGCAACGACATTGAAACGGCTCGGGAGCGGCGGCCCATAACCCTTCTGCCGATCCCAGAGCCCGTCGCGTTGCTCGAACGGGTGATCGACCGTGACCTCCCGCACCAGATCCCGACCGACGAGCCCGGGGGCGGCCCGGGCTCTGGCCACAAGACGCTCGGGGACCAGCTCCCGCGTGGAGATCACCCCCTCCTGGGCGCCGCGGTCTCTGATGTGCCGGGTCAACGCGCGCGTGTCGATTCCCTGGATCCCCACGATGCCATGGCGCCGCATGTACTCGTCCAGCGTGAGCTTCCCCCTCCACGAAGACGGCGCGGAGGAAGCCTCCTTGACGACGAACCCCTCCACCCAGGGCCGCCGAGACTCCACGTCCTCGTCGTTGACCCCGTAGTTGCCCATGAGGGGATAGGTCATCACCACCATCTGCCCCTTGTAAGAGGGGTCAGTCATGATCTCCTGGTAGCCGGTCATGGACGTGTTGAAGACCACCTCTCCGTGGCTCTCACCCTCGGCCCCGAGAGACTCTCCCGTGAACACCCGGCCATCGGCCAACGCCAGGAGCGTAGCCTTTCTCACCCGCGAACTCCTCCCCCGATCACGTGCTCCCACATCACCACTTTACCGCCGACGATGGTCATCCAGGGCATCCCTTTCACGGTCCAGCCCCTGAACGGGGTGTTGCGCCCCTTGGAATGAAACCGCTCCGGCTCAATGGTCAGCTCCCGCTCGAGATCCAGAATCGTGACGTCCGCCTGGGTCCCGACCGTCAACGTCCCCCCCGGAAGTCCGAAAATCTTTGCCGGGCCGACCGTGAGCCGGGAGATCAGCGCCGATAGCTTCACGAGGCCTGGCCGAACCAGGCGGTCCAAGAGGAGCGAGGCGGCTGTCTCAAGCCCCACCACCCCGAAAGCGGCCTGATCGAACTCACCCTCTTTCTCAGCCAGGGCGTGGGGAGCGTGGTCGGTGGCGATGGCATCGATGGTCCCATCCGCCAGGGCCTCCACGAGGGCTTCCCGGTCGCGCTTGGTCCGAAGCGGCGGGTTCATCTTGCTGTTAGGGTCGTAGTCCCGTACAGCCCCGTCGGTGAGAAGCAGGTGGTGCGGCGTCACCTCTGCGGTGGCCCGGACCCCCCGGGCCTTGGCGTCGCGAACCGCGCGCACGGCTCCGGCCGTGGAGAGATGAGCGAAGTGCACAGGGGTCCCGGTCAGCTCGGCTAGGACGATGTCCCGGCCGACCATGATCTCCTCGGCGGCGGCGGGGATGCCTTTAAGGCCAAGCCCGGTAGACACCACCCCCTCGTGCATCACCCCACCAGACGACAAGTGGAGGTCCTCGGCATGGGAGACGACGGGAGCCCCGAAGGGAAGCAGGTATTCCATGGCCCGGCGCAGGAGCCCCGCATCCATCACCGCCTTGCCATCGTCCGAGTAGGCCACACAGCCAGCTTCGGCCAGCTCTCCGAGTTCTGCGAGCTCCTGGCCCAGGAGGTTCCGGGTAACGGCCCCGATGGGGTAGACGCGCACCACTCCTTCCACCCTGGCCCGGGCCAGGATGTAATCGGCCACGGCCCGGTTGTCGTTGACGGGAAATGTATTCGCCATCGCGCAAACGGCCGTGAACCCTCCTGCCGCCGCAGCGCGCGTTCCGGTGCCGATGGTCTCCTTGTACTCGTAGCCGGGCTCTCTCAAATGGGCGTGGAGGTCAATGAAGCCAGGGCAGACGATCTTGCCTCTGGCGTCGACGGTCGGGGTCCCCTCGGGAGCAGACAGTGCTCGGCCCAGGGTCGCAATCCTCCCATCCTGGACCAGGACGTCCTGGACTGCATCCACGCCATTCGCCGGATCAATCGTTCGCCCATCCCGAATCAGGAGGTTCATCTCTTCCACCCCACCCAATGGCTCTGGGGCCACGATCGCTGCCGTTCTCGCCCGGTCATCCCTACGGCCTCCCCCCGGCCAGGAGGTAGAGAATCGCCATCCGCACCGCCACACCGTTCTCGACTTGGTTCAGGATCACCGAGTATGGACCGTCGGCGACCTCCGGGGCCAGCTCGATCCCCCTGTTGACAGGTCCCGGGTGCATGATCAGCACATCAGACCGGGCCCCCGCCAATCTGTCCCGCCCGAGCCCCCAGAGCCGGGAGTACTCCCTCAGCGAGGGAATGAGGCCGGAGGTCATCCGCTCCTGCTGGAGACGGAGCATCATGACCACGTCCACATCGGCAATGGCTTCATCCAGCCGGTGGCTGACCTTGACCCCCAGCTCGTGGATGAAGGGAGGGATGAGCGTGGGCGGCCCGGCCACGGTCACCGCCATCCCGGCCTTCCGCATGCCATGGATGTTCGAGCGCGCCACCCGGCTGTGGGCGATGTCTCCGACGATCGCGACGGAGAGACCATCCAGATGCCCCTTCTTCTCGCGGATCGTAAACAGGTCCAAGAGGGCCTGGGTCGGGTGCTCGTGGGCCCCATCGCCAGCATTCACGACCCCGCAGCGGAGCACCCGCGCGATCAGCTGGGCGACACCAGAGGAGGCGTGGCGGACGACCACGACATCCGGGCCCATGGCCTCGATGTTCCTGGCGGTGTCGAGGGGGCTCTCACCCTTTGCGGCGCTGGAGCCAGCGGCGGTGAAGTTGATGACGTCCGCCGAGAGCCACTTGCCGGCGATCTCAAAGGAGGTGCGCGTCCGGGTAGAGGGCTCGTAGAAGAGGTTCACGACGGTCTTCCCCCGCAGGGCAGGCACCTTCTTGATCTCGCGGCTGGCGATCTCCTTCATGGACCCGGCTGTGTCCAGGATCGTCTGAATCTCGCCGACCTCGAGATCCTGCATGCTCAGGAGATCCTTCTTCTTCCACGCCATGGTCACCCTCCCGCCGGCTCCTGAATCACCACACGGTCCTCTCCATCGTTCTCGCGGAGCAGCACGGTGACCTCCTCGCGGCGGCTGGTGGGAAGGTTCTTCCCCACATAATCGGGGCGGATGGGGAGCTCCCGGTGCCCCCGGTCCACGAGGACGGCCAGCTGGATCATCCGCGGACGTCCCAGGTCAATGAGGGCGTCGAGCGCCGCCCGGATCGTCCGACCCGTGAAGAGCACATCGTCCACCAGGACGACCGTCTTCCCCTTGATCGAGAACGGGACCTCGGTGGCCCTGACCACCGGCTGTTCGGCCAGGAGCCCCAGGTCGTCGCGGTAGAGGGTGATGTCGAGTGCTCCAACCGGGGGAGCTGCGGTCTCGATGGCCCGGGCCTTCTCGGCGATCCGACGAGCCAGGGAAACGCCTCGGGTTCGGATTCCCACTAGGGCGAGCTCTTCGGTCCCCTGGGTCTTCTCGAGAATCTGGTGGGCGATCCGCGTCAGCGCGCGATCGATCCCCTCCGCATCCAGGACCTGGGCCTTCTCCCCGAGGGGCACTATGGCTCCTGTGCTCCAAAAAAAAACCCTCCCGCTCACGGAAGGGGTCACATCACAGTTTGCAGCTGCTTCACACGGCTTCTCCTTGCGAACCTCTCAGGGTCCACTTAAAGGAGTAACTGCTGAGCTACCTTATCATCTCTCCCGGGGTTGTCAAGGTGTTTCGCAGAGTGAGGGCCCGGGGCGAGGCAGGATCGCCCCCCTCAGACATATCAGACATACCAGAGACGGGGTAGTGGCGCGAGACTCTAGGAAGAAAGCCGCCGACCCCCACCTTGCTTGGGCGCGGCGATGCCGTACGCCCGGAGCTTCCGGTAGAGGTGGCTACGCTCGATGCCGAGCCGCTCCGCGGTCCGACTCATGTTCCAGTCGCTGGCGCGGAGCTCAGCGAGGATGTAGGCCCGCTCGAAGGTCTCGCGCGCTTCTCTGAGGGTCTTCTCTTTGGCTCCCTCTGCCGGCAGGGTCTCCCCCCGCTGCCTGAGTGGCGGGGGAAGGTCCTCGGGGTCGATCATGTCGCGCGGGGACATGATCACGAGCCGCTCCACCATGTTGCGGAGCTCCCGCACGTTGCCCGCCCAGTCGTAGGCGAGAAAATGGGCCAGCGCCTCCACTGAGACCGTCTTCAGCCGCTTCCCGTTCTCGGCTGAAAAGACCGCAATAAAGTGCCGAACCAGCAACGGCACGTCTTCCTTGCGCGCGCGGAGGGGCGGAACCTCGATGGGAATGACGTTCAGCCGGTAAAACAGGTCGTCTCGAAACCGTCCCCGGTGGATCAACTCCCGGAGATTCTGGTTGGACGCCGCGATGACTCGCACATCCACCTTGAGGGGTTCCTTGCCACCGACGCGCTCGAAGGCGCGCTCCTCCAGCACCCGGAGGACTTTGGCCTGCGTCTTGAGGCTCATGTCCCCGATCTCGTCCAGAAAGAGGGTGCCACCGTCCGCCACCTCAAACTTCCCCCTGCGCCGTGAGAGGGCGCCGGTGAAAGCCCCCTTCTCATGGCCGAAGAGCTCGGACTCGATGAGCTCCTCCGGGATGGCCGCGCAGTTGACCTCGACGAAGGGACGCTCCTGCCGGTCTGACAGGGCATGGATGGCCCGTGCCACGAGTTCCTTGCCCGAGCCATTCTCCCCGTAGATCAGCACCCGCCCGTTCGTCGGCGCAGCGATGGCAATCTGGCGGCGGAGCTCTCGAATCGGCGGGCTGTCTCCGACGATCTGGTGCTGGCGCTGGACCTTCTGCTTGAGCTCGCGGTTCTCGCGCTCCAAGCGGGAGTGCTCCAGAGCCCGGACCACTGTCAGCAGAGTCTTCTCCAGGGAGAGCGGCTTCTCGATGAAGTCGTAGGCCCCGAGCTTGGTCGCCTTCACCGCGGTCTCGATGGTGCCGTGCCCCGAGATCATCACCACGGTTTGGTCGGGGTGGACCCGCTTGATCTCCGCCAACACTTCGAGCCCATCCATGCCGGGCATCCAGATGTCCAGGAGCACCAGGTCGGGGGCTTCATCGTCAATCCAAGCCAGGGCTTCGCTCCCCCCGCCCACGGCGCTCACCCGGTAGTGCTCGTCCTCCAGCACTCCCCTGAGGGAGGTCTGAATGGCGCGCTCGTCATCCACGATGAGGATGGATTCGCCCGCCATAACCTAGGCCTGAGCGCGCACCGGTGCCACCACGGGCAGCTCGACGATGAACCGGCTCCCCTTCGGGACATTGTCCTCCACCCAGATCCTCCCGCCGTGATCGGTGAGGATCTGATGGACGATGGTCAGGCCGAGCCCTGTGCCAGTCGCCTTGGTGGAGAAGTAGGGCAGGAAGAGTTTTTCTTTGTCCTCGTGGGCAATGCCCCTCCCGGTGTCACTCACGACGATCCGAACCCGCCGGATCTCGGGAGCAAAGAGCGTCTCGACGGTGACCTCGCCGGCCCCGCCGACCGCGTCCACGGCGTTGTCCACCAGATTGAGAATCGCGCGCTTGATCTGGTCCGGGTCCGCCTCGAGCGTTGGCACGTCCGGGCCGAAGGCTGTCTTCACCGTGAGCGCCGGATGCGATTCGCGGTACAGGGCCAGCGCGCCCTCCACGATCCGGTGAAGATCCGTCGGCTTCGGGGAGAGAGCCGGCATTCGGGCGAAGCGGGAGAACTCATCCACGAGCTGCTTCAGCCCGTCCACCTCCTCGATGATGGTCCCCGTGCACTCTTCGAGAAGCCGCCGCTCCTCCGGCCCCCGCCCCTCCAGCCGGCGCTTCAGGCGCTGGGCTGAGAGCTGGATGGGGGTCAGCGGGTTCTTGATCTCGTGGGCGATTCGCTGCGCCACTTCCCGCCAGGCGGCCAGCCGCTGCGCCTTGAGGAGCTCGGTGAGATCGTCAAAGACCAGCACCATGCCCGCGTACTCGCCCTCGGTTCCCCTGAGCGCCGTGGCGGAGCCCAGGAGGGCCGCGGCGTGCCCGTCACGGCGCAGGTGGATCTCTCGTTCCAGGGTCCCTTCCCGCATTCGATCCATCCGCAGGATCAGGGCGCCGACCTCACCGAACATGGGACCACGGAAGATTTGCTGATAGGACCGGCCAACGGCCGCTTCACCCGGCAGCCCGAGCATTCGCGCCGCCGCCCGGTTCACCGTGGTGATGCGCCCTTCCGGATCCAAGGAGATCACCCCCGTGGCCACAGCCTGGAGCACGGTTTCTGTGTACCGACGGCGCTCCTCCAGCTCGCCGTGCTTGGCCTGCAGATCCAGGTACGCCTCCTCCAGCTTGGCCTTGGACTGGCCCAGGTCGCCCGTCATCCGGTTGAACGAGTCCACCAGGATGCCGATCTCATCGTCGGCGCGGACCTGCACCTTGTAGTTCAGGTTCCCCGCCGCCACCTCGCGTGTCCCTTCGGCCAGGAGCTGGATGGGGACCGTGATTCCCCGGGCCAGATAGAGGCCGAACCAGGTGACTGAAAACACGATGATCAACGTCATGAGGAGGAAGAGCAGGATGTAGATTCCCTTGATGGGGGTCTTGAGGAGCTTGAGCTGCTTGTACTCCTGGAACGCCTGAGAGATGGAGCGCATCCGGGCCTCGAGTCGCTGGGGGACGTAGGAGGAAACTACAAGGCCACCGAGAAGCGTGCGCGGCCCGGTGCCCGGGGGGGACCAGATGGGGATGACGGCCTGGATCAGGTCGCCATCCTGGAGCTCCCGGACAGTGGTCACCTCCTCCCCGCTGAGGCCCTTTCGGAGATGCTCCTGGTTGACCTGGCCGGTAGGGGTGCGCAACAGCACCGGGTCCTTGACATGGATGAGCTCCTCGCCCTCACCGCTGAAGGCGGAGACTCCGGCCAGTCCCAGCTCCTTCCGCTTTGCCGCCAAGAAGGCAGCCAACGCCTCACGGCGTCTCTCGGCCAGGAACCCCTCGCGCGCGATGACCCTGGCCAGCGCGTGGCTGTCGCGGAGCGCGGTTCGCTCCAGGGTCTGATAGTAGGTCTGCGCCACGGCCAGGGCCTGGTTCAGCGGCCGCTCCACCTGCGGCTTGAACCACCCCTCGATGGAGGTGGTGATGAAGTTGGACGCGATGATGAAGATGAGGAGGGTCGGGGTGAGCGCCAGCGAGAGAAAGGCGACCACGAGCTTGGCCTTGAACTTGGAGCCAAGCACCTTCTGGCGGCGCTCGAAGGAGAGCTTGACCAAGTTGCGGAAGAGGAGGACCAAGAGCAGAAGGAAGACGACCAGATCGAGGTTGAACAGGGCGAAGACAGTGAGGTTGGAGGCCACCGGGATCTGGGGAGACCGGATCCAGAACTCGAAGGCGGTCGCCCCGATCAGCAGGACCAGGATCCCACCAATGACGAGGAGGTTTCGCCTCCACCGTTCTCGTTCGTCGCTCAGCGGCACACCGGCTCCGTCACTGCCTGAGGGTGATGGTCAAGAGAGGCGAGACCGTCCAGGGGGTTTCCTCGGCGTCGCCGAACAACCGGGCGAAGAAGGTGTTGGCCCCTCCCACACTCACTTCGGCCCGCACCCGGACGTAGAAGAGCTCGTGGGGATCCAGCGATGCCGCGGCGGCCAGCTTGACGCCTCTGAGATCGGAGAGGATCCGTTGGGCTTCCCGGAGTTCCTTGGTGAGGTACGGCTCCCTCCGCTCTCCGCTCGAGACCACCTTATACTCTTTGGTCAACACGTTGTAGGCGAGCTGACGCTCGATGGTGCGGGTCTTGATCCGCTGGTCCATCAAGAAACGGTTGTATTGCCAAAGCTCGACGAAGAATCGGGCCTCCATCGGGATTCCGCTCTTCAGGCTCTCATGGAAAGATTCCGGGATGGCTTCCAGGAGCACGGCCTGGACGGTGATGTCCAGGTCGTTGAGGAACACGGTGAGGTTACTGATCTGGAGATCCGCCTCCGCACCACCGGGCATGAAAGCGGTTCCCAAAAGCAGGAGCAGGCCGACCCACGCTGGGACTCCGCGCGCACGCATACCCAAGACGGGCCATTATAGCGCCGAAGGGCAGGCGTCGGAAGGCCGTTTGCGGGTCAGCCGAGCCGGCGAGGCATCGCCGGGGCAGGGGCGATGCCCCTCGGCAGGTTAGCGAGCGACGACCCCCAGGAGCGGTGTCCCGGCACGGCGGGCCCCGTTCAGCGGAGTGACTAACGGGGAGGGAGTGAGAAACTGGGCCTGCTCCTGGACGATGGCGCGCAGCAGTTGGTGGTTAAGACTGTGGCCGGCGTTCCGCGCCACCACGTGACCGACGATCGGCCGACCGAGCAGCCACAGGTCTCCGATCAGGTCCAGGATCTTGTGGCGGACGAACTCGTCGCGGTAACGAAGGTTTCCGTTGAGCACGCTCTTTCTACCCACCACGACGGCATTGTCCAGCGACCCCCCTCGGGCCAGCCCGCTCTTCCGCAAGGTGCCAACATCCTTGAGAAAACCGTAGGTCCGCGCCGCGGCCAGCTCCTCTACGAAAACCTGCTCGGTACAGGCAAAGGACACGGCCTGAGTCCCCACGACGGGGTGCTCGACGTCCAGGGTGTAGCTGATCCGGAATGTGTCGGCAGGGAGCAGCCGGAGCCACCGAGCCCCGTCGCCGACGTGGATGGGCTTAGTGATCACCAGGGGTCGCCGGAGAGCCGCTAGCGGAGCCTTGCCCGCAGTGTAGAGGAGCTCGACAAACGGCCTCGCGCTTCCGTCCAGGGCCGGAATCTCTTCCCCTTCCACTTCGACGAGGAGGTTGTCGATCCCCAGGGCGGCAGCAGCCGCCATGAGATGCTCCACGGTCCGGATACGGGTCCCATCTACTCCCACCGTGGTGGCGAAACGCGAGTCGACCACGTGTTCGGGAATGGCAGGGATCAGAGTTCGCGGAGATGCACCACCCGAGAAAACTATGCCGGTATTGGCGGCGGCCTGGTTGAGCGTGATCCGAGAAGGCTGACCGGTGTGCAGACCCACGCCCTTGACCGACACCACTTTTCCGATCGTAAGCTGATGATCCATGGCTTCGCCGTAAATTTACCAGGCGCAAATCCCAGCAAAGGGAGTGCCACACGAGGTCTTCTTCATAACATGTTAATTTTTAAGGCTTGACTCGCCTTATAGGCTCCAGGACCGTCGACAAGTGTTGCGTGGAGGAGACAGCCACTACGGAGGAATGTTGATTTTCTGCAACAGCTCTCCGGCCTCAAGAATCCCCCGGCAAAGGCCTGACCGCCAGCCCGGGTGAGATTTGACTCCGGACACGACAGAGGACCCGAAAACCGGCCGTGACCATCCTGGCAGCCTCAGTGCCCCCACACCAACGAGTCGTGGATCCATCCTCGGTGGCCATCGGCGTGCTCCACCCTGAGCCAGCGACCTTTGCGATCGTGCACCCGAAAGGCCACGCCGGCAACCTCGGTAACCACCACTCGGTACTCCTTACCAGGCCCGGACCGGATGTTGGCTCGGTCCGCCTTGACGATAACCGCTGACTGGGTGTCAGTCAGGGGACCGAAGACCCACCCGTCGTACCCCTCAAAGTCCACGGCCCGCACCCACCGCCCTTCCCTGGCGACAACCTCCAAGGGGTAGTTCTTCCCGACCTTCCAGAGGCGTTCGTAGCTGGTCCCGGGCCCCTCCCGGATGTTGGCGACAGCCACTTTGACCCTAACTAGGGCCGTCGGGTGGGCACTCTTCGCCGTGCCTGTCTTGTTTGTCGATGTCCCCCAGACCAGGGACTGGGCGATCCAGCCGCGGTCACCGTCAGCGTGCTGGATTCGGAGCCAGTCCCCCCGCTTCCCCACCACACGAAACGAGACGCCGCGGTCGGCCGTGAACGTCACCGGGTACTCTGACCCCGGCCCCGAGCGAATGTTCGCCCACGTCTTGACGTTGTTGACGATCACCGCGGGCCGACCGTCGGTCAGGCGCGCATAGATCCACCCCCCGTGGCCCTCGAAGTCCTCCACCTTCAACCACCGCCCCTCGCGGCCGACCACCTCGAGGGGGTCATTTTCGTAGCCCCGCCACAGACGCGAGAAGCGAGTGCCCGGGCCCTCTCGGACATTGGCGACCTGGGCCTTGACCCGAACGTAGGCGGCCGCGCGAACAACAGCCGGGGTCGCCAGCAGTACGAGGGACAAGACGAGCAGGGCCACGCGCCAAAACCCCCAACTGGTCGTCGGCATCGATTGCCCTCCGGTGGCGTTCAGTGAGTCGTTGGTCGGCTTCCGCCTCAGAACGTAGACTCAGACTAGCACTCGCCATCGACCATCCCCAAATTTTTGACCGCGGTCCTCAGCAGCCCCGGCAGAGGACGTGTCGGAACTCAGCGAGCTGTTCGGGATGAAGCTCGCCGCTCCCCTCGAGCTTTTCCAGAAACGCGGCCGGATCCCGGTAGGCCTCCTCGCTGATCTTGGCCGCCAGGCGAAGGGTCTTCTGCATTCGTCGATCCATGCCCGCGCCGAGGATCGGGCTCAGCAGGCGGGTGACGAGGTCAAGAATGGGATGGCCGATCTTCACGTACCCGTAAAGATTGCTGTAGACGTAGGTCTCTCCCTCTTCAGCCTGGTGAGTGTATTCCAGGACGAGGATCGCCCTGGCCCTGATGGTCAATACCTTCTTGTAGGTGCCCCAGACAAACATGATGCGCTTCGCCGGATCTGAATAGATGACCCTGAAGCGCCCCTTCATCCCTCGTTCTTTGGTCCCCTCGTAATCGGCATAGTCCTGCGCCCGGTAGCTCCCCCCATCCTTGTCGATGCGGTACTTGCTGAGCCTCAGGGTCCGGGCCACGCCGGTCGCGAAATCGGGGTGATCCAGGAGGTACTCATAGACCTCTTTTCTGGAGCGAAATCGGAGCCCGATCACCTTCCGGGAAAGGGCCGGGTGGTAGAAGATCTCCTCCATCTCCCCGCGGTCTTCGACCTTGAGCAGGGAAAAAGGAATGAGGCCACTGGCCGCGGCAGCCGAGGAGGGGCTGACCACGAGGAGAAGGAAAACCCAGAGACGGAGGCGCGGTCGCCTCACAGGGTTCGCTCGGAGGGGGCCGCCGCAGGGCGTGCCCGACTGCGACTCGGAAGACCCGTGAGTTGCCATGAAGCAGCGAGTAAACCGCGATGAGTGACGCACGACTATGTCGGGTAGACGGG
>JBHIAB010000105.1:0-11705 GCA_046758385.1 Methylomirabilia bacterium
GACCCGTCGAGGCGAGGAGGCCCGAGCGCGGGAGGGCGCCCCGGCGCATGCCTGGGATGGCCTGCTTGATCATTCCAAATCATGGGGCTCCATTTAGCGGACAACCTCGCGGTAGACCGCGGTGATTGCCATGTCTGGACACACCTTGGCGCAGATCTCGCACCCCGTGCAGTGTTCCTCATCGAACAATTCTGCCACGCGGTGGTTCAGCGTGTTCCTTCGGTTCGACAGACGCAGCACGTGCGGCGGGCAGAAATGGACGCAGAGATCGCACGCCTTGCAGCGTTCGAGGTCGATCACGATGGTCCCGCGCGCCTTGGCCGTCTTGGGCATCGCGCTCAACCCCGATCCGAGAAAGACCCGAGGCCCGAATCACAAGAAACGGCCATGCCTTCTTCGGATCGATTCGTTGCGGCGTTCCTTCGGCTTATGGTCATCATGAGTTTCGGATCGGAGTCAACCCTTCCCTTGCGATGGACCTCGGTCCGCCACTTCCGCCGCCTCGCCCCAGAGGGAGAAGAGCTCCTCCAGGGGCGGGATCCGAGCGCGTTCAGGATAGAAGATGCGGTAGCGAAAATCCACACTGTCTTCTCCCCCGAGCCGCTCCTCCGAGAGGATGCCGCGCTTCCCGCTCCTCGTAGATGGAGGAGATTATTGCAGGGAAGGAACCCGGACCCACCCCTCCATGAGGCGGCGGGCCGTGCGGTAAACCGTGACCCGCCGCGCTTCCCACGCCTCCCCGTTCCGCACGACGGTGGCGTTGATCGGCAGGATGCCCGAAGGATGGCCGAGCCGGAGGTCGGAGGGCAGCTGGGCGCGGCGAGCGGGCGTCCCGAGCGCTTGATGAACCACGGTCCCCTCGATCCGGGCCGCCACAGCGAGGCACATGGCGGCGGTGAGGGCAAAGGCTCGGTGACACGTCCCCATGGACATCACCCGCGCCGCGACATCCACTTGCTCGGCCTTGACGGGCCGGCCGTCAAGGGCGCGGAACGGCGCCGGCACGGCGACCATAGCCACCTTCGGGAGCGCCGGGCTCGGCGCCAGTCCCATGAGCCCCGCCGCCGTGGTCCGAATGGCCTCGAGCCGCACCAGGAGGGCGGCGTTGCTGTCCACAGCATCGGGGGGCTCGGTACCGGCGCAACCCAGGTCCTGGGCTCGGACGAACACGATCGGGTTGGTGGCATCGATGAGCGAGGCCTCGACCTCTCCCACTGAGGGGACCTCGAGTACCTGACGCGGCTGGCCGGAGGGGAGGAGCGCCCCCGTGACGGCGCCCCCTGGATCCAGGAAGTCCAACGCGATCCGGGCGCCCCCGCCTGCCACCCCCGGGAGCTCGAAATCGCCCATGACCGCCGCCTCGCCAGCGGCCACCGGGACGCGGGCGACGATCAGCTTCTTGGTGTTCGTGTTGTACAGACGCACCGTGGCCTCTGGCTCTTCCGCGCCCACCAGCCCCTCGTCGATGGCAAACGGCCCCACGGCGGCGGTGCAGTTGCCGCAGTTGCCGGTGTAGTCCACCAAGGGCTCGCCCACGCTCACCTGGGCGAAGGTGTAATCCAGATCAGCCTCGGGGGTAGTCGAGGGGCCGACGATGACCGCCTTTGAGAGCGAGGAGATGCCACCGCCCAGGCCGTCGAGCTGCCGACCGTACGGGTCGGGGCTCCCCAGGGCGCTGAGCAAGATGCGATCCCGGGTCGCGGGATCCTCTGACAGGTCCGAGTCGTGGAAGAACAGGGCGCGGCTGGTCCCGCCGCGCATGTAGACGGCTCGGATTCGCGACTGTCTCACCGCTCTTCTCCCATCCTGGCCGTGTGGGCGAGGAGCCCGCCCGCCAGCAAGATGTCTCGCTCCCGGGGAGTCAGCAGACATCGAACGAGGAAGTGCTCTCCGCTCCGCTCGTTCACCATGGTCAACGCCTCCCCCGCCAGAAGTCCGGACCTGAGCCGCTCCATCGCAAGTGGGTCTCCCTGCTTAACGGGCTCGTAGGCGCGAGCGTCCTCGAATTCGAGCGGGACGATTCCCCAGTTGATCAGGTTCGCGCGGTGGATCCGGGCGAAGGATTTGGCCAGGACAGCGCGTACTCCTAGGACCATCGGGCCTGAGGCCGCCGACTCCCGGGACGAGCCCTGGCCGTACAGCTCCCCAGCCACGATGAGACCACCTTTCGCCGCCTTGGCGCGGGTCGCGAACTCGGGATCGAGGTGTTTGAAGCAGAACTCGGCGATGGCCGGAATGTTGGAGCGGAAGACCAGGACCTGCACACCGGCAGGGGAGATGTCGTCGGTGGAGACCTCGTCGCCCACCTTGACAAGCACCGGCGCGGCCAGCGTCTCACCGAGCGGCGCCCCCACCGGCACGGCCTTGATGTTGGGTCCCTTCACCACCTGGAGGCCGGCCGCCTCGGCCTCGGGCACGGGCGGAACCAGTCCGGCCGACGAGGCTTCGAAACTCTTCGGAAAGGCCAAAGGGGGAGTCGCATCTCGCTTGCGGGGATCACTGATCGCCCCCGTGAGGGCTGAGGCCGCCGCCACCAGCGAGGAGCAGAGGTACACTTGATCATCCTTGGTACCGCTCCGCCCCGGGAAGTTCCGGTTGAACGCGCGGAGGCTCCTCGTCCCCGCCGCCGGCACGTGACCGAGACCGGGGCAGGCCCCGCAGGTGGACTCAGAGATCACTACGCCGGCGGCGAGAAGATCGGCCACGAGCCCCTCCCGCGCCATCACCTCCAGAATTCGGTGGCTTCCGGGGAAGAGCACGAAGGACACCGAAGGATGCACCCGCCTCCCCTTCACGACCTGAGTCACCGAGTACATGTCCTCCCATGAGCCGTTGGTGCAGGAGCCCACCATCACCTGCTCGACGGTGATGCCCGCGACCTCGTCAACGGGCACCACGCGGTCGGGGGAGCCAGGAAGCGCCACCAGCGGGGCGATGCGAGAGAGATCCACCTCGATCTGATCCTCGTACTCCGCGTCGGGATCGGCGGAGGCCGGCTGCCACACAGCTTCCCGCCCGAGCGCCTTGAAGTATCGATAGGTCACCTGATCGGAGGGGAACACGCTCGATGTGAGGGTCAGCTCGGCGCCCATGTTGGCGATGGCCGTGCGCTGCGGGACCGAGAGGGCGAGGGCGCCAGGCCCGGCAAACTCGAGGATCTTGCCACTCCCGCCCCTCACCGTCAGGCGGCGGAGCAGCTCCAGGATCACGTCCTTGGCGGTCACCCATGGGCCCAGCGAGCCAGTGAGCCAGACGCGCACCACCGCCGGCATCGGGAGCCAGTACGGCCCACCCCCCATGGCCACGGCCACATCGGTCCCGCCCGCCCCGATGGCGAGCATCCCGGCGCCGCCGCAGAGTGGGGTGTGGCTGTCGGTGCCGAGGAGGAACTCGCCCGGAACGCTGAAGCTCTCCAGGTGCACCTGATGGCAGATGCCGTTCCCCAGCTTGGAGAAGATGGCACCGTAGCGAGCCGAAGCGGTCTGCAGATAGCGGTGGTCGTCGGAGATTCGCGAGTCCACCTGGTAGACGTTGTGGTCGATGTAGGTGACCACGCGCTTGGGGCGGACACGCGGAAACCCCATGGCTTCGAACTGGAGGAAGGCCATCGGGCCGTTGGTGTCGGTAAGCAGGACCTGATCGGGGGCCAGGGCGACTTCCTCCCCCGCTGCCGGCGTTCCCGCAACCAGGTGGGCGTCAATCAGCTTTCGCGCCAGGCTCCGTCCCATCCGTCAAAAGCCCCCCCTGTCATTCTGAGTGGAGCCTCAACCCACATTCAGCGGGCGTCCAACGGCACGAACGGCCGACGCCCCGGACCCGTGTAGTGCCCGCGCGGCCGGATCAGGCGGTTGTCCTGATACTGCTCGAGAAGGTGGGCTGTCCAGCCCGCGATGCGCCCCGCCACGATCACCGGGGTGAAGAGGTCCACGGGAATCCCGAGAGAGTAAAACAGCGGTGCCGAGTAGAAGTCCACGTTGGGGATCAGCCCCTTGGCCCGGTTGACCCGCTCATGGAGCTTCACGGCCATCTCAAACCACATTCCCTGCCCTGACTGGCGACACGCCTCCTCGGCGAGACTCCGGAGCACCGCCGCCCGCGGATCGCCCGCCCGGTACACGCGGTGGCCGAACCCCATGAGGCGGCGCTTTTGGGCGAGGGCACTGTCCACGAAGGTGTCCACATTCTCCACCTTCCCGATCTCCTTGAGCGTCAACATGACTGCCTCGCCCGCCCCGCCGTGGAGCGGACCTTTGATCGCGCCGATCCCTGCGGCCACCGCCGAGTGCATATCGGAAAGCGTGGAGGAGACGACACGGGTGGTAAAGGTCGAGGCGTTCAGCTCGTGCTCGCTGTAGAGGATCAGGCTCGCGTCGAAGGCACGCACGTTCACCGCCGAGGGCCGTTCGCCCGTGAGCATGAAGAGAAAGTTGGCAGCGTGGCCCAGATCCTTGGAGGGCGGCACCGGCTCCTTGCCGAGGCGAATCCGGTGATGTGCGCAGATCGCGGTCGCGAGCTGGGAGACCAGACGAAGCGCTTTCCGGACATTGGCCTCATGGGAGTTGTCCGCGGCATCGGCGTCAAAGGCCCCGAGCATGGCAGCCGAGAGCTGCAGCGACCGCATCGGATCCACCGTCTTAGGAAGCAAGCGAAAGGCGGAGAGGAGCGGCTCGGGCAGCGGCCGGGCGAGAACCATCTCGGCGATGAAGCCGTCCCGCTGAGCCCGAGTCGGCAGCTCCCCCTGCCAGAGGAGATAGGCCACCTCCTCGTAGGTCGCCTGCCGGGCCAGCTCTTCTATGCTGTAGCCGCGATAGGCCAGCCGGCCTCCGGCGCCATCCAGATCGCACAGCGCCGTCTCCGCGGCCACTACCCCCTCCAGCCCCTTTACGACGGTGTCTTCCTGCATAGCTTCCTCCTAACCCGGAACCGAGTACCCTGCTATGATGCAACCTTGCTAGGCAAGGTAGGCGTCCACGGGAACGAGACGCTTGCCGAGCGGGTCGACTCCCAGACCGAAACTTTCCAGGGTTTGCGACCCCAGCAGCTTGGGGGACTGCTCCGACGCAAGGAAGCACAGAACAGTGCGCTCACGGCCCTCGAGCCGAATCTTCACCTCGGCCACGTCCCAGACCGCCACCTCTCCGGTTGCAAAGACCACTCGCTGTCTGTCAATGGCCCGATACCCAAGAGAGGTCAGCAGGCTTCGAGGAAGGGCGAGGTACGAGGCCCCGGTACCGACAAGCACAGACTGAGTTCGGGAAGACCCCCCGTCGGGCGGAAACACTTCGATCTCGACGTGAAAAAGGCCCATGATCAACTCTATTTTACGGCATCCGGCTGCGCCCTGACTGGCGAGGGTTGGTGACCTTCATCGTGGACGGAGCACGCGCCCCGCCGGCAGGGGGTTCATCGCACCGTTGTCCACCACGGCCTGGCCGTTGACGATGACGTACGGAATGCCGGTGGGATGGCGGTGGGGATCGGCGTAGGTCGCCTCGTCCCCCACGGTGTCCGGATTGAACAGGGTCAGGTCCGCGGCGTAGCCTTCTCGGATCAAGCCCCGACTCTTCAGCCGCAACTTGGCCGCCGGCATGCCGGTCATCTTATTGATGGCTGTCTCCCACCCGAAGAGCCTCTGGTCGCGCGCGTAGCGCCCGAGCACCCGCGGGAAGGTTCCGTACATGCGGGGGTGCGGCTTCCCTCCGTGGGGACCGGGGCCAGCCGAGAGGCCGATGGAATCCGAGCCGATCATGACGTGCGGGTGGGCGAGGGCCTTCACCACGTTTCCCTCGAGCTGGGAGAAGACCACCATCGCGACCTGCCCCTTCTCCTCCACCAGCAGCTCCAGCATCGCCTCGGCAGCCGGCTTCCCCCAGTGCCGGGCCAGCTCCGAGAGGCGAAGCCCCTCAAGCTCGGGCCTAGAGCAGGTAGCGATCATGATCTCGTCCCACTCGTGGCTCCCGTTCACGCTCCGCCAGCGCTCCCCGTCGATGAGGCACTCCTCGATAATCCGCCGCCGCGCCGTCCGGTCCGAGATCCGCTCGAGAAACTGGGGGAGTCCGCCGTCGTGGACCCATGCGGGGAGGAGATTGACCATCTTGGTGCTCCCCGCTGTGTACGGATAGACGTCGGCGTGAACATCAACCTCTCGCGCCCGCGCGTCGCTCAGCAGCTGAAGCGCCTTGTCCATCTTGCCCCAGTGCTCGCGCCCGGAAGCCTTGATGTGGGCAATCTGGACCGAGACGCCGGCCTCCTGCCCGATCCGGATCGCCTCCTCAATGGCCGCTTCCAGCGTGGCCGCCTCGCCCCGAATATGGGAGAAGTAAAGCCCCCCGCGATGGGCCATGGATTTGCCCAGGGCGACGAGCTCGGGGGTGGTGGAGTAGGCGCTCGGTGGATAGACCAACCCTGTGGAGAGACCGAACGCTCCCGCGCCGAGCGCCTCAGCCAGCAGGCGCTCCATCGCTACGTGCTCGTCCGGCGACGGCCGCCGGTTCTCGGCTCCGACGGCAGCGAGCCGGAGCGCCCCGTGGCCCACAAAATGCGCGATGTTGATGGAGGGCTTCGCCTGCCTGAGCCAGTCGAGGTACTGGCCGAACGTCTCCCACTCGAGAGCCATTTCGGTCCCGATCTCGCCGATCCAGGCCTGCACCGCCGCCCTGCGCGCGGGATGGACCGGCGCCGGGGAGAAGCCGCACATCCCCACGACCTCCGTCGTCACTCCCTGCCGGATCTTCGACTCGGCGGCGGGACAACGGTAATAGAAGAGATCGGAATGAGAGTGGATGTCGATGAAGCCCGGGACGACCATCAGACCCGAGGCGTCGAGGAGGTGGGCGGCCTCGCCCCGAAGCCCGGGCTCCACCGCGACGATCCGGTCCCCGTCGAGGGCAACGTCAGCCTTGACCCCGGGCATGCCCGATCCGTCCAGGACGGTTCCGTTCTGAATCAAGAGCGACCAGGCCATAGCCAATCCCCGATGATGTGGGCAGACATCCTCTCGTCAAACCAATCGTATCGTTTCGACATGCTCCGACGGGGACGACGGCGTTGCCGAGCTAACTTTGGAGGCCCGGACCAGTGATGAGAGCGCTAAGCAGGCGAACCGCCTGCCCTCCACCGCGGCCGGAGCCACCACGGTCGGCGCCATTATCCCTCAACCAGCGAAGCCGGGCAACGGAGGCAACGAAGCGATTCCTTGCCGCCTCACTGTCCACGTAGTAAAGTACAAGCGCGCGATTTCGCGCCATTTTTGTGAGGGGGGTGGTTCCGCCCATGCCTGTGTGGGCCAGTGAGTTCCAGATGCCGTTCGTGATGTTCGTGTTTCCCGGTTGGGCCCTCTGCCTTTTTGGCGGACTCCTCCTTCTCGTCGCAGCGATCTTCTGGAGCGCGAGGGGCGACGGCGTTCGCCTACAGCTCAAGCCCCGGTGGTGGCGCGGCGCCGTGGCCGTCGGGGTGATCTCCTTCATCCTCGGAGCTGTCTGGCAGCTCGCGGGCTACGTCCAGATCGGAGCGGTCTTCTGGCCCCAGTGATTCTCTCGGAGGGGGGCTCCGGCGCGTGCGGCGTTAGGGCTGGTGGGGGCGACGCTTGTGTCCCGGGGGTGGCCTCCGTCGAGCCGGATCGTGCCCTGGCCTCACAGGCCGGAAGGGTCTGTCACGCTGTCTGGGCTTGCTCGGCCGTCGGGCACGGCGCTCAGCGGCGAAGCGGCGACGCTCCTCCGCCGTCGGCTTGACCTCCGGAACGAACCACTCCTCCTCGGGCCACTGGACGGGAATTTTCTGTCCGATGAGCTTCTCGATGGCTTCCAGCCTCTCGGCCGCAACCTCGTCCACCAGGCTGATGGCCTTCCCTTCTGTCCCCATGCGGGCCGTCCGGCCGACACGGTGGATGTAATCCTCCGGATCCTGCGGAAGATCCCAGTTCACCACGTGGCTCACGCTCTCGATGTGTAGCCCCCGCGAGGCGAGGTCTGTGGCCACCAAGACCGGGAACTCCCCATTCTTGAAGCCGGCGAGAATCCTGAGGCGTCGTTTCTGATCCACATCGCCGGTCAGCACCCGGGCAACCCAGCCGTTCCGGGCAAGCCGGTCCCCGAGGCGGTGCGCCTCCTCGCGGGTATTGGTGAAGATGAGGACCCGGCCTCCCCCCTCACGCCGGAGGATTCCCAGGAGGAGATTGAGCTTCTCCTCGCGCGCCACGTGGTAGAGGACCTGCTCGGCCTTCTCGGCAGTTTTCTGCTGAGGGGTGATGGTCACCTGGGCGGGGTTGTTCATGAACTCCCAGGTCAGCTCCAGCGCTCTGAAGCCGAGGGTCGCCGAGAAGAGGAAGGACTGGCGCTTCTCGGGCGGCGGCAGCCGCCGGAGAATGAAGCGGATGTCCGCGATGAAGCCCATATCGAACATCCGATCGGCCTCGTCGACCACGACCACCTCCACCTTGCGCGGCGACCAGACGTGCTGCTTGAGGTAATCGATGAGCCGACCGGGGGTCCCCACGAGAACCTCGCAGCCCTCCCGGAGCCCCTCCCGCTGCTTGAGATAGTCGATCCCGCCATAGACCGCCAGGATCCGGAAACCGGTGTGCCGGCCCAAGAGACGGGCGTCAGCTTCGATCTGCACGGTCAGCTCTCTGGTCGGGGCGACGATGAGAACCCGGGGGGCAGTTACCCCGCTTGCCGCCGGGACGGGCAGGCGCAGGCACCGCGTGAACGCGGCAACGAGGAAGGCGGCGGTCTTGCCGGTCCCGGTCGGCGACTGGCCTGCCACATCCTTACCCCTCAGGGCGACCGGGAGAACCGCTTCCTGGATCGGCGTGCAGGTGGTGAAGGCCGCGTCTCGGATGCCCCGGACAACGGCGTCGGGAAGGTCGAGGCTGCTGAACTCCATCAGTCTGGCGCCGGCGCCGCACCCCGGCCGAGAAGCCCGGCAGCGGTCACGTGTCCTCGCCAGAGGAACGCGTCGCGGCACTCGGGCCCCTCCGGCCGAAGATCCGTGCCGCGACAATCCCCAGCTCGTAGAGGATGATGAGCGGACCTGCCATGAGGGACTGATTGAACACGTCCGGCGTGGGAGTCAGGATGGCAGCCAGGATGAAGTTGATGAGGATGGCGTACTTCCGGTTCTTGGAAAGGAACTGAGGGGTCACGAGCCCCATGCGCGAAGCCAGCGTGATGCCCAGCGGTAGCTCGAAGACCAGGCCGAAGGCAAGCGTGAACCTCAGGATGAAGTCCACGTACTTCCCGACGGAGATCATCGGGGTCAGGTCCTGGGTCTTGTAGCTCAGGAGGAACTTGATCGCGAAGGGCGTGACCACCAGGAGGGCGAACGCTGCGCCTAAGGCGAAGAAAAAGGTGCCGATCACGACGAACGGCAAGGCGTAGCGCCGCTCCCGCACGTGAAGCCCCGGAGAGACAAACGCCCAGACCTGGTAGAGGATGAACGGGAAGACAAGGAAGAGGCCCGCGAGCATGGCCACCTTCATGTTGACCCAGAAGGCCTCGGTGGGGGTCAGGAAGGCCAGCTTTACCGGGACAGGGCGGGCTAGGAACCGGATGATCGTCTCCGAGAAATAGAAAGTCGCCAGGAACCCGACCCCGACGGCCCCCGCGGCCCACATGATCCGAGAGCGGAGCTCGGCCAGGTGGTCGAAGAAGGACATCTTGGCTTCGGCGGCGTCCATCTTCACCACTCCTCGAGAAAGTGACGGAGCGACCCCACGCCGCGCCCGAGAGCGAACCCTGCCCGGATCGCCCGGGTCACATAGGCCTTGGCGCCCCGCACGGCCTCACCCACCGGGAGCCCCTTCGCGAGCCCAGCCGTGATGGCCGCCGAGTAGGTGCAGCCAGTCCCGTGGGTGTTCGGGGAGTCGATCCGGGGCGCGCTGTAGGTCGCCAGGGTGCGTCCGTCCCAGAGGACATCCGTGGCCTCCCCCTTGAGATGCCCCCCCTTGACGAGCACGTGGCGCGGCCCCAGGCGATGGATCCGCCGGGCAGCTTCCTCCATCCCAGCGCGGTCCTCCACCGGCATCTCCGCCAGGGCGCCCGCCTCGTGGAGGTTGGGCGTCACCACGAGCGCCAGGGGAAGAATTTCCGAGAGCAGTGCACCCTGGGCCTCGGGCTGGAGGAGCAGATCCCCCGACTTGGCGATCATCACAGGGTCCACAACGAGACGCTCCACCCGGTACTCCCGGAGCTTGGCCGCCACGGCATGAATGATGGGGGCCGTGGAGAGCATCCCCGTCTTGGCGGCATCGGTCCCAAGGTCGCTGAGGACCGAATCGATCTCCTGGGCGACAAACTCGGGAGACAGATTCTCCACACCCTGCACCCCCAGCGAGTTCTGGGCGGTGATCGCCGTGAGCACAGAGGTACCGAACACCTCGAACGCCGTGAAGGTCTTGAGGTCGGCCTGGATTCCGGCACCCCCGCCGGAGTCGGAGCCCGCGACAGTCAGCGCTTTAGGGACGCTCACGCTTGATCCGCTCTTTGCGCCGTTCCCAGCTCTTCCCCGGAGCCAGCAGATGGACCACACGCCATCCCCCGCTCTCGAGGGCCCGAGCGATGAAGCGCCGGTGGCACCGCCACGGCCAGCGTTCGGCTCATAGGATTGCGGCTTGTCCGAGCCTCGCCAGCTGCTCCAGTTCCCTCAGGCCGGCTCCGAACTCCTCTGAGACCATGTAGGCCTCGTACCCGCCGGCGCGGTAGCCGCCGAGAGCCGCCCCCAGGTGATGGTAGGCAAGTCCGGCGGCCTGAAGCGCCTGGGAGAGCGAGTCGCGGCTGAAGTGGGGATGGCGGGCTGAGACCGGCCAGCGCCGCACATCGACGACGGCCTCGATCCCAGCGGCAGCGAGGAGCGAGACAAACTCGTCCATGGTTCGGGTCGAGTGGCCGACGGTGAACAGCACATCCATCAAGTCCGCTCAGTATACGTCGGCCTCCGGAACCGGACAAGCCGGAGGGATGACCAGCGTGAACTCACCCTTGATGGCCCGAGCCTGAAAGTGCACGAGGTGCTCGGTGGGAGTGCCCACGCGGATCTCCTCGAACTGCTTGGTGAGCTCGCGGGCCACCACCGCCGACACGTCGCCGAACACCTCCCGGATGGCCGCGAGGGTCTTGAGGAGCCGATGGGGAGCCTCGTAGAGCACCACGGTGGTCTCGAGCTCCCGCAGCGCCTTGAGGCGGGAAAGCCGGCGGCCAGGCTTGACCGGCAGGAACCCTTCGAACGTGAAGCGGTCCGCGGCAATGCCCGCCGCCGAGAGCGCGGCCGACAGGGCCGAGGGTCCCGGCACGGGGACGATGGGCACGCCCGTCTCGCGCGCCGAGCGGACCAGGAGAAAGCCGGGATCGCGGATGCCCGGCGTCCCGGCATCACTCACCACCGCAACGGACTTCCCCTCCGACAGCAAGCGGAGGAGGTACGGGCCCTTCTGGAGCTTGTTGTGCTCGAAGTAGGAAGTCGTCGGGGTGGGAATCCCGAAGCGAGCCAGGAGGTTTCGGGTCCGTCGAGTGTCCTCGCAGGCGATCAGATCCACCTCTTTGAGGACACGGAGAGCCCGGAGCGTGAGGTCCTCGAGATTGCCGATGGGAGTCGCTACGACGTACAGCGTACCAGCCATGCTCACTCGGCGAGGGGCTCCACCCCCCTCTACGGAGTCAGTGCCAACTGCACTTTGATCGCCTGTTCAACTCCCTTCAGATCCGCCCTGG
>JBHIAB010000106.1:0-11693 GCA_046758385.1 Methylomirabilia bacterium
GGAGGAGGAGAAGAAGATGCCGCCCATGCCTCACGGGGGTGGCGACATGTACTAAGCCCCGTTTGAAAACCCTCCAGAGGCCACGCCAGAGTCTCGTGGCGCGAAGCAATGTGGCCTCTGGAGTCGTAACCTTGAATGCGGCCCCTGCTCTTCCCGGACAGGGGCCGCAGTCTTTTCAGCAAAGAGGTGGCTCCGCGAAGCGACCGGGAGGGATGGTAAGATTCGTTTGAAGGGCCATGAGTACCGACGCGGCCTTTACGGTTCGCGCCCAGCAGTTTGAGCCGGCCTACCTTAGGCTGGGAGTCGAGGAGGTCGAGAAGAGGGCCGAGGAGGCTATCGCGGCCATCGCCTCCTGCCAGGTGTGTCCCCGGAACTGCCGGGTGGATCGCCTCCACGACAAGCGGGCGGCCTGCAAGTCCGGGCGCCATTCGCTGGTGAGCTCCCACTTCTCTCACTTCGGCGAAGAGGACTGCCTCCGAGGCTGGAACGGCTCTGGAACCATCTTCTTCTCCCGGTGCAACCTCCGCTGTGTCTTCTGCCAGAACTTCGACATCAGCCAGGCGGGCGAAGGCGTCCTGGTCCGCCCCGACCAGCTCGCCGGCATGATGCTCGACCTCCAGGCCCGGGGCTGCCATAACATCAACTTCGTGACCCCGGAGCACGTGGTGCCGCAGATCCTGGAAGCGCTCCCGCTGGCCATCCGCGAGGGGCTCAGGCTCCCCATCGTCTACAACACGGGCGCCTACGACAGCCTGGAGAGCCTCCGCTGGATGGACGGGATCGTGGACATCTACATGCCGGACTTCAAAGTCTGGGGCGGCGCCGTGGCCAAGCGCTACCTCAGGGCGCCGGATTACCCCGAGGCGGCGCGAGCCGCCATCCGGGAGATGCACCGGCAAGTGGGGCCGTTGGTGATGGACGAGCACGGCGTGGCCAAGCGGGGGGTTCTGGTCCGCCACCTGGTGATGCCGGGGATGCTGGAAGAGACCCGGCAGATCATGACCTGGCTAGCGGAGCAGTCTCCGGACACGTACGTCAACGTCATGGAGCAGTACCACCCTGCCGGGGCCGTGTCTGCCGAGAAGTACCCAGAAATCAATCGCACGCTCTTGGGGGATGAGTACGTCGCGGCCGTCAGGAGCGCTCGCGAGGCCGGGCTCTGGCGTCTGGACGAGCGCCGATCCCGCTTCCGCCGGCTGTGGGGATGAGGGTCGGGAAGGGCAGTAACAGAACACTCCGCTGGGCAGGCTCATCGGGAGCATGCAGGCAGGGATATGTCTTCAGCGGCCTCAGCCGACCCCCTGTCAGCTGACCAGATCCAAGAGACGTTTGGCGTTCTGCACCGCGAAGGCCTCCTGGTCATTGTTGAAGTAGACATACACGTCGCGGCCGTCTCTCAGCCAAGACCGAATCCTCCGCGCATCGGCCCTCAGCATCGAGTCGGGGTAGGAGCCGCCGTAGCGGACGCCCGTCCCGTGGCGGCGAATGTAGACGAAATCTGCGGTCAGCGGGCCCTCGACCGGAAGCTCCGGCCAGTCGGCCAGGCAGAGTGCCAAGTTCCCTGCGCTGAGACGCTGAAAGACCGCCGGGTCAAGCCAGGAGCCATGGCGCACCTCGAGGACCGCCCGGAGCCCGGGAATCAGGCTCTGCCGTGCGAGCCACGCGCACAGCGCATCTAGCCGCCCGATGTCTACCCTGAAGCTGCCCGGGAGCTGGAAGAGAATCGGGCCTAGCGTACCGCCGAGGCGCTTGGCCCGGGAGAGGAACGTCCGAAGGGGTGTCCCTGGCTGCTTGAGCCGCTTGATGTGGGTGATGTAGCGACTCGTTTTCACCGCGAAGACGAACCCAGAAGGGACTGTCTCCCGCCAGGCGTCAAACGTTCCAGCCTCCGGGAGGCGATAGAAGGGGTTGTTGAGCTCGACGGTCCTGAAGCGTTCCGCGTAGAAGGGAAGCCACGCCCGCTGGGGCACACCTTCGGGGTAGAAGCCTCCCCGCCAGTGGGGATAGACGTAACCGCTGGTCCCGATGAAGACCCGACCGGGCAAGGCTATCCTCCAAGCGCTCTCGCCATATCGACAACCCGTTTGGGATTAGGGTAAAGCAACTATTTACGCCCCTCTTCCCCGACGGAGGCGAGGGAAAATGGGCGAACCTCGCGCCTCTTCTTTCTGGCTACTGCGAAATCGGGTGGAGGTCGGGGCGGCAGGTATCGCAGGGAGCCAGCCCCATGGCCTCGGCGCACTGGCACGTGCCGAAGAACGTGAGGTGGGCGGGCGCCACCGAGGCCAGTGAGGGGCAGGTCGGCAGGCAGAACGCCTGATCATCGGGATAGCGCACGTACATCGCCTCCCGCGCGATTCGGAGGTCGCGGCGCAACTTCACCGTGGGGATGCCCTCAGCAGCCAGCAGTCGCTGCTTGAGGTCGACCCTGTTGCCGGCGTAGCCGGTGAGGGAGCCAGAGGTCCCGACGATGCGGTGGCACGGAACCACGATGGGCAGCGGGTTCCAGCGGAGCGCCTGAGCCACGGCGCGCACGGCCGCCGGCTTGCCGACCGTTGAGGCCATGCCCGCGTATGAGACCACGGCGCCGTATGGGATCTTCGATGTCGCCTGAAGCACGGCCCGGTGAAAGTCGCTCCGGGCCAACCGGAGATCCAGCGGCCACTCGAACCGTGTGCGCTTGCCGTTCAGGAACTCGAGAAGCTCGAGATGAAGGGTCTCCATCTCGTCGCCGTCCTCGACCACCTCAAACCCAGCAAGCCGGCTCAGGCGGGAACTCTTGAAGGTGGCTCCGCGCGCCAAGTACTCCACCAGTGAGACTCCCTGGTCGGACCGCGCGATCAGAATGTTGCCGAGGGGCGAGGGGAAGATCCGATAGGTCAAGAGGCGGCTCTGGAGGTCAGCCAGGCGCGACTCCAGCTTCTCGCGGGCGCGGGCGATGCGTGTGGCTCGAACCGGCTCGGTCCTGAGGGCCCTCACCACCTCCTCGACGGCTTGGTAGCGATTGAACTCCTCGCGGCAGGGAGCGCAACGGTCGAGGTGGCCCTGCACGCGCCGGACCGCCGCAGGGGTTGCTTCTCCAATCGCCGCGCCAAGCAGGTCAGGTTGGATCTTGAGGCACCGGGGAGGCTTGGGACTCATCGGTCTTGCTCCTTCGGGAGAAGTTCGTGGCCGTTCAGGCCCTGGCGGATCTTGCCGAGGGCCTGGTAGACATGGGCCCGGGCGCTCTCGGCCGTGCAGTCCAGGCTCTGACCGATGATTTCGTAGTCCAGGCCGTGGATCTTCCGCAGGATGAAGGCCAGCCGTTGCTTGGATGGGAGTCGGGCAATGATTGCCTCGACGAGCGCCCGGACCTCGTTGAACTCCGTCACCTCCTCGGGCCCTTCTCCATCGGTGTCGCTCGATACGGTGCGCACGGCTTCGAAGGCCCTGCGTCGGCGCTTATGGGATCGGAAGTGGTTTCGACACAGGTTCGTGGCAATGGTGAACAACCAGGCACGGATGTTGGCCTCCGCAGGCAGTGACCGGTAGGCGCGGTATGCCTGGAGGAACGTCTCCTGGGAGAGGTCGTCGGCCTCGCTGGTGCGCCACGTCACCCGTCGGACGTACCGGTAAATCTCGTCGTGGTGGGCCGCGACGACCGCCTCGAACGCCTGCTTACCCATCGGCTAAGTAGACACCGGATCGAGGCTGATGTGAAACGCGATCTTCAGCTTCCCCTGTCACTCCCTGAGCGCGCCCGCGAGGAGCCCGCGGACCAGATAGCGCTGGAGGGCTATGACGATGAGGATCGGGGGCAGGCTCGCCAGGATCGAGGCGGCAGCGATATCTCCCCAGGGGACCTCGAAGACGCCGGGGAAGAGCGCCAGGGCCACGGGCACGGTTCGGCTCGCCTCGGTAGCCGTGAAGGTGTAGGCGAACAGGAACTCGTTCCAGCTGAAGAGAAAGGCCAGGAGGGCTGTTGAGGCGATGCCGGGCGCGGCGAGCGGCAGGATGATCCAACGAAAGACGCGGAGGCGACCCGCGCCGTCGATGCGCGCAGCCTCCTCCAGCTCCCACGGGATCTCCCGGATGAAGCCGGAGAGGAGCCAGATCATGAGGGGAAGCGCGAAGGAGGTGTGGGCCAGGACGAGGGCAATCCAGGTGTCCCGGAGCCCCAGGGCCCGTATCAGAAGGTAGAGCGGGCTGACGGTGGCGATCTGAGGGAAGGCCGTGCTGGCGACGATCCCCAGGAGGAGCAGGGCTTTGCCGGGGATGTGGAGCCGGGCGATGCCGTAGGCGCCGGGAATGCCGAGGGCAAGTGCCAGGAGGGTGGTGAAGGCGGCGATCCCGAGGCTGTTACCCAGGGCACGCGGGATCGGGCTCTGCTCGAGCACCACCTGGTAGTGCTCGAGGGTCAGGACAGACGGGAGCAGGGGTGGAAGCACGAGCAGTTCGGCCTCAGGCTTGACCGAAGTCAAGAGCTGCCAGAAGAACGGGATCCCGTAGCCCGCGAGCAGCAGCAGCACGAGGAGATCCCGGATGAGCCGTCGGCGCCTCATGCGGCAAGCCCCTCGCGGCGCAGGATGCGGAGGTATCCCCAGGCCACTGCCATGACCAGAGCGAAAACGACAACTCCGACCGCGGAGCCGAAGCCGAGCTGGAGGGTCTGGAAGAGGCTCCGGTAGGCGTAGACGGTCAGTGTCTCGGTGGTGTTGGCCGGCCCTCCGCCTGTGAGCACGAACATGATGTCGAAGGCTCTCAGCGCATCCAGGGTGCGGAAGAGGAGGGCGATCAAGAGGATCTGGCGGAGCAACGGCAGGGTGATCCGGCCGAAGGTGACCAGAGGCCCGGCACCGTCGACCTGGGCGGCTTCGTAGAGCTCCGCGGGAATCGTCAGGAGCCGGGCGTAGCAGAGGAGCGCCACGAAGGGCATGGTTCGCCATACATCCGCGAGGATCAGCCCTGGCAACGCCAGGCCGGGATCGCCCAGCCAGTTGAGTGCGGCTCCGCCCAGGAGGAGATTCACCAAGCCCGCCGCCGGGTGATAGAGCCATTCGAAGAGTTTGGCAGCAACCACTGCTGGAAGCGCCCACGCCAGAAGTAAGAGCGAGAGCGCGAGCCGACGGCCCACCTGCTGCCCGCGAAGGGCCAGGGCGACGAGGAGCCCGAGGCCGAGCTCGAGTCCGACCGACACGACGGTGAAGGCCGCCGTGACCCATGCAGCATTCCAGAACCGCGGGTCCCCAGCCAGGAACTCATAGTGGCCGAGCCCGGCGAAACGGGCCACGCCGAACACTGGGATCCGGTGCTGGAGCGAGAGCCAGAGCACCCACACCCCCGGGTACACCGTCAGAGCCCCCAGAGCGATGAGGGCCGGAGCCAGGAAGGCCAGCCCCGCGCGCCGGTCCGTTCGCTGGTGGGCAGTCATCGGATCGCCGCCAGGAAGTGCTCGAGCCGTCGGCGCGCATGGGCCACGGCCTGCTCCGGTCGCTTGACGCCGACAAGCACGGCTGAGAACTCCGGCTGAAGCGTCGTAGACAGCATCAGGTAGTACGGGGTGATGGGCCGCGGCCTTGCGGTGACTGCGAGGGAGACGATCTCGGGGAGGCGTGGGTGGCCGCTCAGGAGCTCCGGGTCCCGGTAGAGCGCCATGCGCGTGGGGTTTAGCGCCACGCCCGCGGCCATGGCCTTCTGAGCGACCTCACCGGTGAGGAAGCGCACCAGCGCCAGCGCCGCCTCGGGGTGGTTCGTGTATCGGGAGATGCCAAGGTGGGCGCCGCCCGTGGCACCCGCGCCCTTCTCGCCCCGAGCGTGACGGGGCAGAGGTGCGATCCCCACCTTCCCACGCACGGCTGAGCCCGGGGCCTCGAACAGGTCGAGCGCGTACGGCCAGTTTCTCAGGAAGATGGCCCGGCCATCCCCGAACGGGCGCCGCGTCAGCTCCTCGTCGGCGGCGGTCACCCACGGAGGACTGATCCCGCTCTCGATCAGCATCCTGAGAAATGCCAGCGCCTCTTCGGCTCGCTTGGGGTCGGGAAAGACCGTTCCATCCTCGCCGAGCAGCTGGGTCCCGTTCGCCCAGAGGCCCTCCAGGACGTTTACCACCAAACCTTCGTACTGCTTCCCCTGCCAGAGGAAACCGTCAAGGCGGGGGTCTTGCTCCCCGGCCTGGATGCGCCTGACCTGGGCCACCAGCTCGTCGTAGCTCTGGGGCGGCTCGAAGCCGTACTTGGCGAGAAGGTCGGCGCGGTAGTAAAGCAACCCTACGTTCATGATCCAGGGGATCCCCCAGGTGCGGCCCTTATAGGCGGCGGCCTCGCTGGCGGCAGGAAAGTGCGTGGCCAGCTCGTCGGGTGAGATAAACGGGGTGAGGTCGAGGAGCCATCCGGCCTCCGCAAACTCTGGCACCCAGATGACATCGAGCATCATGACGTCGAAGCCCGGACTCCCCCCCTCGAGGTTGATGACGTAGAACTGGTGCTGCTCGTCGGTGCTCCACGGGAGCGATTCGCTCTTGACGATGATGCCCGGATGGCGGGCTTCGAACTCGCGCAGGAGGCGAGGCATCGGGTCCGCGGGCCCGATGATACGAGCGTGTTTGAAGACGAGCGTGGTGGGCTTAGCGCTCGGCGGCCGCTCCCCACAGGCGGCTAGAACGAGGAGGGGTCCGAGCAGCAGGACAGTTCGAATCAGGGGCGGGACTTGTGAGCCCAGT
This sequence comes from Methylomirabilia bacterium, assembly GCA_046758385.1. Classification (GTDB taxonomy): domain Bacteria; phylum Methylomirabilota; class Methylomirabilia; order Rokubacteriales; family CSP1-6; genus JBHIAB01. The sequence continues at coordinate 6,698 of JBHIAB010000106.1, forward strand.
CCAGCACCTCGTCCAGCGGGCGGGTGTTCAGGATCTGGTCCGGTCCGATCCAGGCGCGCCGGGCCGTGGCGATTCCCAGCGCCATACTGTTCAGGTTCTCGAGGTAATGGGTGTCGGTGCTGATGGCGATGGGAATGCTGAGCTCGGCAGCACGTCGAGCGTGGACATCTTTGAGATCGAGCCGCTGCCAGAACGAGTTGATCTCGAGGGCCTTGCCGTGGCGCTTGGCCGCGGCGAAGACTTGCTCCAGGTCCACGTCGTAGGGGTCGCGCTCGCCGATGAGGCGCCCGCTGGGATGGGCCAAGGTGTTCACGTACGGGTTCGCCAGGGCCTTGACGATCCGGGCGGTCATCTCGCTCCGACTCCGCTTGAAGCGAGAATGGACCGCGGCCAGCACGAAGTCCAACTCCGCGAGCACCTCGTCGGGGAAGTCCATCCGCCCGTCAGCCAAAATGTCGCACTCGCTGCCGGCCAGGATCCTGATGCTGTGCGTCTTCTGAAGCTCCCGGATCTTCTTGATCTGCTGCCGCAGCTCCTCCAGTGTGAGCCCGCCCGCCACGGTGGCGGAGCGCGAGTGGTCGGAGACGAGGATGTACTCGTACCCGCGCACCTCTGCGGCCTCGACCAGCTCCTCCAGGGGGTGGTGCCCGTCCGACCAGTTGGTGTGGGCGTGGAGGTCGCCACGGATCGCGCCAAGGTCGACCAGCTTGGGGAGGCTCCCGCTCATGGCCGCCTCGATCTCCCCGGCATTCTCCCTGAGCTCGGGAGGGATCCAGGGCAGCCCCACCGCCTGGTAGACTTCCTCTTCCGTGGTCCCGGCGATGCGCTTGCCCGTCTTCTCGTCGAAGACGCCGTCCTCGCTGACCTTGAGTCGCTTGCAGGAGGCGATCTCCCGGACGCGGACGTTGTGGTCTTTGGAGCCGGTGAACTGCTGCAGCGCGGCGCCGAAGGCCTCCGGCGCCAGCACGCGCAGGTCGACCTGGATGCCGTCGCGGTGACGGACGGAGGCCTTGGTGTCGCCGTGGGCCAGGACGTCCCGCACCGACGGGAGCCGGACAAAGGTGCCGATCACGTGCCCGGGATCGCGAGAGGTGACCAGGATGTCGATGTCTCCGACGGTCTCCTTCATGCGGCGCAGCGAACCAGCGATCTCGATCTGATTTACACCTCCGCGCGCGGTGAGGACGTCCACCAGCGCGCGGGCAATGGCCAAGGCCTTGCCGAGGGGCATGCGGGCCTGGCCTGCTTTCCATGTGGCGATTCCCTTGAGGATGTTCTCCCGGGTCTTCTCCCGGACCCCGGGGACCTTGAGGATCTGCCCGGAGCGCGTAGCCTGCTCGAGCTTCTCCACGCTGTCGATACCCAAGCGCTCGTAGACGAGCTTGGCGGTCTTGGGACCGAGCCCGTGCACCTCCATGATCGAGAGGAGCCCGCGGGGAATCTCCTTCCGCAAGGTCTCCAGATCGGCGATCAGCCCCGTGGCCAGACACTCTTTGATCTTGGCTGCGAGGTCTCGGCCGATCCCGGGGATCTTCTCCAGCTCATCCCGCGCAGCCACCGCTGCCAGATCCTCGGCGTGCGATTCCAGGTTCTGTGCGGCTCTGGTGTAGGCCCGGATGCGGAAGGTGCTCTCGCCCTTCAACTCGAGCAGATGGGCGCTCTCGTAGAACAGCTTGGCGATCTCGAAATTTGTCATCAGCAGGGTTCTGGAGCTCAAGCCATCTTATCGTTCCGTTGACGACCACGCAACCGCGTGCTAATGGTGGACTCGTGCTGACCCAGCGGGCGTGGGCGCTGATCCAGTCGCCGAGCGGTGAGTGCCTGCGTGCGAAGAAGAAGATGTGATGGGAGGTCCTGTCACCGACGCCTCGGGTGTCGTCTTCACCGCGGAGGCCCCACCAAGGCGCATCGTCTCGCTGATCCCGTCCATTACCGAGACGCTCTTTGCCTTCGGCCTCGGCGAGGCGATCGTCGGCGTCACCACGTTTTGAGTCGAACCCCCCGAGGCGGTCGCCTCGAAAATCAGAGTCGGCGGCCAAAAGAATCCCAAGCTAGACTTGATCCGCTCGCTTGAGCCTGACCTGGTGATCGCCAACGTCGAGGAGAATCTGAAGGAGCACGTAGAAGCGCTCCGAGGGTGCGGGGTTCCCGTCTTTGTGACGTATCCGCAGACGGTGTGGGACGGGATCCAGATGATCAGACAGCTAGGGGCAGTCACGGGCACTGATAAACGAGCCGAAGAGATCGTGGCCGAGCTGGGGCCGCTCTACCGGCAGGCGGCGACCCTCGCCGAGGTGCGCCGACCGGTGCGGGTCTTCTGCCCCATCTGGCGAAACCCCTACATGACCATCAACCGCGACACCTATATGCACGACATGCTCCACCTCTCAGGTGGAGCCAACGTCTTTGCCGACTGTCCCGAGCGCTACCCTCAGGTGAGTCTAGAGGCGGTGGCCGTGGCGAGACCCGAAGTCATTCTGCTTCCCGATGAGCCGTACCGCTTTCGGAGGAGCCACATCGCCGACTTTGAGCCGTTCGAGGATGTGCCGGCAGTTCGGGGGGGGCGGATCCACTTGCTGGACGGCAAGCTGCTCAGCTGGTACGGGCCGCGGATCGCAGAAGCGCTCCGGACGCTGCCGAGCCTGCTCGCCTCGGCGGGCTAATTCGGCTGGTCTGGGCTTAGCTATCCTGGTTCAGTGGATTGGCGCAAGCCACGAACATCCTACCGTTGCTCACCGCATTGGCTTTTCGCCTCCCTGAACCAAAGGCGTCTGATATGATCAAACGCGGCCGTCAAAAGTGCTCAGGCTCTCGTTGGGTAGCGGCCCGGTGCTGTTGCGGTGCGTAAGTGCCTGTTATATAAAGACAAAGGGGACTGCATTTTGACGTTGACGGCGAGTCCCGGCGTGCGCTAGATATTGGGCCGTGACGATTGATGGCACCCCAGATATAGCACAATCAGTCAAGAAACCATGACTTCGCCCAACAAAGGAGAAAACGTGGCACGGCTGAGTCCGTTCGATATGGCATGCCCTATTGACTCGCGCTACTACGGCACTGATCCCGACTTTTTCGCGAGACTCAAGCCATATGTTTCGGAGGAGGCTTATCTTTCCTATCAGGTAAGGGTGGAAGTTGCCCTCGCTGACGTGCTGGCTGAACGTGGTATCGCTCCCCCTTCTCTCCCTATTGAGATCGAGAGGGCTTGGGCAGAGCTTACGGTCGCGGATGTTTACCGGGAAGAGAACCGAATCGGCCATGTCGTCCGAGCACTCGTTAACTGTATTCGAGAGAAGGTGGGCGAGGAGTCTCGGCCTTTCGTTCATCTCTTCGCTACGTCAAACGACATCACTGATACTGCGAATGCTCTTAGGCTTAAGGAGTTAGCTCGTGATGTCTTGCTGCCTGATCTCATTGAGTTGGAATTGGAGTTGATCCGCATGGCGCAGTTGTACGCAAATACCTTGCAGATCGGGAGAACACATGGAAAACATGCGGAACCAATTACGTTCGGATATGCCTTAGCTAATTATGTAGAACGACTCGGGAATAGAATTGAGGTCATCGAGAACGCACGTAAGAATCTTCGCGGAAAGTTTTCAGGAGCTGTGGGCGCCTATAATGCCACATCTCTTGTGTTTCGCGATCCGGCGGATTTCGAGAAGCAGGTACTCGCAAAGTTGGTTTTGCAGCCAGTCGATAGACAAGTGTCCACGCAGATAGTTCATCCTGAGTATGCTACCGACCTCACTCATGCAGTCGTGTCAGCATTCTCTGTCATTGCAAATCTAGCTGATGACATTAGGCATCTGCATCGCAGCGAAATCGCCGAAGTCCAAGAGAAGTACGATGAAGCAAGGGTAGGCTCCTCCACAATGCCGCACAAGCTCAATCCAAAGAACTTTGAGTTCGTAAAGAGCATGTGGAAAGAGCTCATGCCTAGGATGATTACTGTGTACCTGGATCAGATATCCGAACACCAGCGAGATCTGACAAACTCCGCCTCTGGCAGATTCGTAACGGAGCTGCTAACTGGCTTTGCGTATTCGGTGGACCGGCTCACGGGGGCTCTGACCGATCTCGATGTCAACGAAAGGAATATGCTGAGGAATTTTGAGCAGTCCAGGGACGAGGCACTCGCTGAACCTTTGTACATCCTTCTTAGCGTTAACGGCCACTCGGATGGCCACTCATGTGCTCGCAGACTGGTAGCGCAGGCAAGAGAGAGTGGGAAGCGGCTTGCGGAATTGATAAGGCAGGATGATGAGGTGAGACCATACTTAGCACGGGTGGGCGAGGAAGACGTTCAAGTCCTGCGTGAGCCCGAAAAGTACGTCGGCCTTGCACCGGTGCGTACCGAGATGGTCTGCGAGTGGTGGAACCTGAGATGTGAAACATTAAGGAGGTTACTAGATGCGGAGAAGCGGGAGGAGGTGCAGAGGCTAAGACAGAAGAAACGTCACTGAAAGTGTAGCAGGCCGGGGCCAGGTCTCTTGGTGGGAGGAATGGGGGCGCACTTTTGGTGCGCTTTCTTGCTATCGGCCCGGCTAGACAAGAGGTGTTTGCATAGAGGGCCGTTCTCAGGCGCGCTTCTTTTCAACCTCAATCCTGCGGCAAAACTCAGTGGGTAGGAGCGTTACGGTGCGGCAACACCATCCTCTAACCAATTTATCGACGATGTCACCAAGAATTCTGCCCATGCGTTCAAGCAAGTTGAGGGATTGAGACGCGGATGGGGCGGAAGCGCTCGAAGGCGCGCGCCGTCTGGACGGCGAGCTCGTACAGAGCGTCCTGGTCGCGCACAAACAGGAGCGCGCCTGCCCTGAGCACCCGACTCCGGATATAGAGGGGAAGCTGCGTGTGCTTTCTCTGCCGCGGCGCGATCCCGCCCGGCCGGGCCTAGCTGATCCACTGGGGCGGCGCGGATGGAGTGCTCCCCTTGGGGTCCTTCCACCTGACCGTGTGCGGGCCGGCCATGGTGAACGCCCGCGGCCTG
>JBHIAB010000107.1:0-11457 GCA_046758385.1 Methylomirabilia bacterium
CCATCGCAAGGAGCACCAGCTCCGCTTCCATCTCGAACTCGGTGCCGGGGATCGGTTTGAAGTCTAACCGGCCTCCCTCTTGCACCATCTCGACCCGATGGGCGTGAAGCCGCTTGACGCGGCCGTTCTCGCCTGAGAAGCGGGTGGTGGAGACCGAGTACTCGCAGATCCCCCCTTCCTCGTGGGCGGTCGAGGGCCGGAAGATGTTCGGCCACTGGGGCCAGGGGTTGTCTGGCGCACGCCGCTCGGGCGGGCGGGGGAGGAGCTCGAACTGCTGGACGGAGTGTGCTCCCTGGCGGTGAACGGTCCCTAGGCAGTCGGCGCCGGTGTCGCCGCCTCCGATGATGACCACCCGCTTCCCCTCTGCACTGATGAACTCCTCGTCCTGGACCAGGTTCCCCTCGCAGCGCTTGTTCTGGGGGGCCAGGTATTCCATGGCGAAGTGAATGCCGCGAAGCTCGCGCCCGGGGATCCTGAGGTCGCGCGGGAGCGTCGCCCCACCGGCCAGCAGGATGGCGTCGTGCTCTTTGCGCAGTTCCTCTACCGAAACGTTGCCGCCGACGTGAGCCTTGACGTGGAAGTCGATCCCCTCCTTCTCCATGAGCTCTAGTCGACGATCGAGGAGCCACTTTTCCGTCTTGAACTCCGGGATCCCGTAGCGGAGGAGGCCGCCGATCCTGTCGTCCCTTTCGAAAACGGTAACCCAGTGCCCCGCGCGATTCAGCTGTTGGGCTGCCGCCAGCCCGGCGGGGCCTGAGCCCATCACGGCCACCTTCTTGCCGGTGCGCACGGCGGGGCGCTCGGGCGTCACCCACCCAGCGTCGAAGGCGTGCTCGATGATCGCCAGCTCGATGGCCTTGATGGTCACCGAGTCGTCGTTGATCCCGAGCACGCAGGACCCCTCGCACGGGGCGGGGCAGAGGGCCCCGGTGAACTCCGGGAAGTTGTTGGTCGCATGCAGGCGGTCGATCGCCTCACGCCACTTGTCCCGGTAGACGAGGTCATTCCAGTCGGGGATGAGGTTCCCGAGCGGGCAGCCCTGGTGGCAGAAGGGGATGCCGCAGTCCATGCAGCGCGCGCCTTGCTTCTGGAGCTTGTCCGCGGGCCAGGGGAGCATGACCTGCTTCCAGTCCCGGACCCGCTCTGCGACCGGGCGGTACGGCTGCGTGTCGCGCCTGAACTCGACGAAGCCGGTGGGCTTACCCATGGGCTCCTTCCATCACCGCCTTCTCCCAGGCGACTCCTTCTTGCCGGGCACGCTTGATGGCGTTGAGGGCCCGCTTGTAGTCGCGCGGCGTCACCTTCACGAACTTCGGCTGTATCGTCTCCCACCCGGCCAGGACGCGCTCCGCCACGGTGCTCTGGGTGTAGCGGACGTGGCGACGCAGCAGCTCTTTGACTTCCTCCACGTCCTCGCCGGCCACCAGCGGCTCGAGGTCCACCATGCCGAGGTTGCAACGACGCTTGAAGTCGCCGGCTTCGTCCAGCACGTAGGCGACGCCACCCGACATTCCGGCGGCGAAGTTCCGCCCGCTCGCGCCGATGACGACCACGCGGCCCCCCGTCATGTACTCGCAGCCGTGGTCGCCGACTCCCTCGACCACCGCATGAGCACCGCTGTTCCTCACCGCAAAGCGCTCGCCGGCAACGCCCCGAAAGTAGGCTTCGCCGCCAGTAGCGCCGTAAAGGACCACGTTGCCGATGAGGATGTTCTCCTCCGCGACGAACGTGGCCTCGCGGGGCGGGTAGACAATGAGCTTCCCGCCTGATAGTCCCTTAGCGAGGTAGTCGTTGGAGTCCCCCTCCAGGATCAGGGTAATCCCCTTCGGGACGAAGGCCCCGAAGCTCTGCCCCGCCGACCCGGTGAAGTGGATCCGGACCGTGTCATCCGGCAGCCCCTCGGCGCGGTACCGGCTGGTGACCTCGTAGCCCAGGATCGTGCCAACCGTACGGTTGACGTTCCGGACCGGCAGGCGCAGATCCACGGGCTCGCCCCGTTCGAGAGCGGGCTGGCAGAGAGGAACAACTGTGGTCATGTCGAGCGATTTCTCGAGGCCGTGGTCCTGCTCCCGCACCTGGTGTATGGCGACGTCGGGCCCCACCTCGGGGCGGTAGAGGATCGAGGAGAAGTCGAGCCCCCGGGCCTTCCAGTGGTCGACCGCCTTCTTCGTGTCGAGCCGGTCCACCCGGCCAATCATCTCGTCCATCGTCCTGAAGCCGAGCTTGGCCATGTACTCCCGGACCTCCTCGGCGAGAAAGCGGAAGAAATTCTCGACGGACTCCGGCTTCCCGGTGAACTTCTTCCTGAGCTCGGGATCCTGCGTCGCGATCCCCACCGGGCAGGTGTTCAGGTGGCAGACCCGCATCATGATGCAGCCCATCACGACCAGCGGCGCGGTGGAGAAGCCGTACTCCTCCGCACCCAGAAGGGCCGCAACCACCACGTCGCGGCCGGTCTTCATCTGCCCGTCCACCTGGACGGCGATCCGGTCGCGGAGCTTGTTCAGCACCAAGACCTGTTGGGTCTCGGCGAGCCCCAGTTCCCACGGAAGGCCTGCGTGCTTGATGCTGCTGAGGGGGGAGGCACCCGTCCCGCCGTCGTGGCCCGAGATCAGCACCACGTCGGAGAAGGCCTTTGCCACGCCGGCGGCAACCGTCCCGACCCCGACCTCGGCGACGAGTTTTACGTGAATTCGCGCCTTCGGGTTACTGTTCTTCAGGTCGTGGATGAGCTGCTTCAGGTCCTCGATGGAGTAGATGTCGTGGTGCGGGGGCGGGGAGATCAGCCCCACACCCGGGGTCGAGTGTCGCACCCTGGCGATCCAGGGGTAGACCTTGTGGCCGGGGAGCTGGCCGCCTTCGCCCGGCTTGGACCCCTGGGCCATCTTGATCTGAAGGTCGGTCGCGTTCACCAGGTACTCGCTCGTGACGCCAAAGCGGCCGGAGGCGACCTGCTTGACGGCGCTGCGCCGCCAGTCGCCGTTGGGGTCCCGTCGGTAGCGCACCGGATCCTCCCCCCCCTCGCCGGTGTTGGATCTGGCGCCGATCCGGTTCATGGCAATCGCGAGCGTCTCGTGGGCCTCCTGGCTGATCGCCCCGTAGGAGATGGCCCCGGTGGCAAAGCGCTTGAGGATCGACTCGACCGGCTCGACCTCCTCGATCGGGATCGGGGTCTGGGCGAACTTGAAGTCGAAGAGCCCCCGGAGGGTGCACAGGTTTCGGGTCTGGTTGTTCACCAGCTCGGTGTACTCTTTGAAGATCCTGTACTGGCCGTTCTGAGTGGCGTGCTGGAGCTTGAAGACGGTTTCGGGATTGAACAGATGATACTCCCCGTCGCGCCGCCACTGGTACTCCCCCCCCAAATCCAGGTCGCGCTTCCCGATGGGGCGCTCGGGGAACGCGCGGCGGTGGCGGAGAGTTGACTCCCGGGCGATCACGTCCAGCCCCACGCCGCCGATCCGGGAGGCGGTCCATGTGAAGAACCTGTCGACGAACTCCTTGTTGAGCCCGATGGCCTCGAAGACCTGGGCGCCTCCATAGGACTGGATCGTGGAGATTCCCATCTTGGAGATGATCTTGAGAACCCCCTTGTTGAGCGCCTTGATATAATTCTTGACCGCTTTCCCGTGATCAATCCCCGGCAGTAGCCCCTGGCGGATCATGTCGTCCAGGCTTTCGAAGGCCAGATACGGGTTGATCGCGCCCGCCCCGTAGCCGATAAGCAGCGCCGCGTGGTGGACCTCGCGTGGCTCCCCGCTTTCGATCACGAGCCCCGCCCGCGTGCGGGTCCCTTCCCGGACCAAGTGGTGGTGGACCGCGGCGGTCGCCAGGAGGGCCGGAATCGGCGCCAGGTCCTTATCCACGCCCCGGTCCGAGAGGATGATGAAGCTCGACCCCTCGGCAATGGCCTGGCTGCCCCGGAGACACAGCTCCTCCAGCGCCCGGGCCAGGCCAGCCCCACCTTCGGCCACGGGAAAGAGCATGGGAAGGGTAATGGACTTGGAGCCCGACCGATCCACGTAGCGGATCCGCGCCAGCTCCTCGTTGTCCAGGATCGGGGTCCTGAGCTTGATCTGCCGGCAACTCTCGGGCTCGGGCTTGAGCAAGTTCCGCTCGGGGCCGGTCGTGGTCGCCATCTGGGTCACCAATTCCTCCCGGATGGCGTCCAGCGGCGGGTTGGTGACCTGGGCAAAGAGCTGTTTGAAATAGTCGTAGAGGAGGCGCGGGCGGTTGGAGAGAACGGCCAGGGAGGTGTCGGTCCCCATGGAGCCCACCGGCTCTTCCCCCTTCTGGGCCATGGGGGCCATCAGGATGCGGAGGTCCTCGTGGGTGTAGCCAAAGGCCTGCTGCCGCTGAAGCACCGTCTCGTGATCCGGCTCGTGAACGTGCGGGGGCGCCGGAAGCTCTTCCAGCGGGACCAGGTTCTGGCTGAGCCACTCTCTATAGGGATGCTCGCTGGCAAAGGTGCGCTTCAGCTCGCCGTCGTCGATGATCCGCCCCTGGGAGGTGTCCACCAGGAAGATCCTGCCGGGATGAAGTCGCTCCTTGATCAGGACGTTTTGGGGCGGGATGTCCAGCACCCCGACCTCGGAGGCCATGATGACCAGGTCGTCCTTGGTCACGTAGTAGCGGGAGGGGCGGAGCCCGTTCCGGTCCAGGATCGCCCCGATCACGGTGCCGTCGGTGAAGGCGATGGAGGCCGGCCCGTCCCAGGGCTCCATCAGGCAGCCGTGATACTCGTAGAAGGCCTTGAGGTCTCCGCTCATGGATTCGTGGCCGCTCCACGCCTCGGGGATCATCATGAGCACGGCATGGGGGAGAGGGCGGCCGGTCATGACCAGGAACTCCAGCACATTGTCGAAAATCGCCGAGTCACTCCCGCCTTCCAGCACGATGGGGAGGATTTTCTTCAAATCGGGCAGGAGGTCGGACTCGCAGAGTGCCTCTCGGGCACGCATCGAGTTGATGTTGCCGCGCAGGGTGTTGATCTCGCCGTTGTGGGCCAGGTATCGGTAGGGGTGTGCCAGGGGCCAGGAGGGGAAGGTGTTGGTGGAGAAGCGTTGGTGGACCAGAGCGAGAGCCGATTCGATCGCCGGATCAACCAGGTCAGGGAACATGGTCTCGATCTGGTCTGCCGAGAGCATTCCCTTGTAGATCAGCGTGTTGGAGGAGAGGCTCGGCAGGTAGAAGAGCTTGCGTTGGGTTATGTCCGACCCGTAGACCGCGTGCTCCACCCGCTTCCTGATGACGTAGAGCCTCCGTTCAAACACCCCATCGTCCTGAATGGCCGGATCCCGTCCGATGAACACCTGCCGGATGACGGGCTCCACGGCTTTGGCGCTCGGCCCGATCGGCGAGTCGTCCGTGGGCACCCTCCGCCAGCCGAGGAGCGACTGTCCTTCCTCCTGGACAATCTCCTCAAAGATCTCGCGGCACCGGGTGGCCTCGGCCGGGTCGGTGGGGAGGAAGACGAGCCCGGCGCCGTACCGCCGGGGACCGGGCAGGGCGATGCCGACCCGGGCGCACTCGCGGGCCAGAAAGGCGTGGGGCATCTGGATGAGGATGCCCGCACCATCCCCCGTGTTGACCTCCGAGCCGCAGGCGCCGCGATGGAGCAGGTTCTTGAGGACCGTCAGCGCCTGCTTGACGATGGCGTGGGACCGACGGCCCTTCATGTCCACCACAAAGGCGACACCGCAGGCGTCATGCTCGTAGCTGGGGTCGTAGAGGCCCTGTCGGGGCGGGAGGCCGGCCGGTGTCGGCACTGCGTGGTCCGTCTGGTTCCTCACGCGGATCTCCTTAGGCCCTTTGTGAAGCATTTCCGCAATCAGCGATTCCGCCGAGGATACACGAAGTCAAATCATAAGTCACGCCCAAAAGAAGAATACTGTGCATTAGACATCCTAATACTGTATCCTGAGCTTGTGAACCTGGAAGCCCTTCAGCTCTTTTGCGATGTGGTCCGGCTGCGCAGCTTTTCCCGGGGTGCCTCGGCCAATGAGGTCTCCCAGTCCGCGGCCAGCCAGGCCGTGCAACAGTTGGAGGCCGACATCGGCGTACGCTTGCTCGATAGGACCAAGCGCCCGTTCACGGTGACCCCGGAGGGCCGGGTGTTCTACGACGCCTGCCGGGATCTCCTCCGCCGGTTCGAGCAGGCCAGGGCTCGCATCGGCTCATCGCGGACCCGGTTGGACGGGACGGTCCGTGTCGCGGCCATCTACTCGGTGGGGCTCCACGATGTGAGCCGTCACATGCAGTCCTTCATGTCGGCCCACCCCCAGGCCAAAGTTCAGCTCGAATGCCTCCACCCCCAGAAAGTGGTGGAGGCGGTCATCAACGACGAGGCGGACATCGGAATCATGTCGTACCCGCCGGCCATGCGCCCTTTGGCGGTGATCCCGTGGCGATCCGAGAAGATGGTCCTCGTCTGCCACCCCGGGCATCGTTTCGCCAGGCGCCGGGCGGTGGCGCCGGCCGACTTGAACGCGGAGAAGTTCGTCGCCTTCGACGCTGACCTGGGGATCCGCAAGGCCATCGATCGGAGCCTGAAGCAGCGGAATGTCCGAGTGAACGTGGTGATGGAGTTCGACAACATCGAGACGATCAAGCAGGCCATCGCCATCGACGCTGGGGTCAGCATTCTCCCCGAGCCCCCCGTGCTTAAGGAGACGGAGATCGGCAGCCTCGCCGCCGTGCCGCTCGGAATCCAGGATCTGGTGCGTCCCGTCGGGCTCATCTACCGCAAGCGGAAACACCTCTCCCCTACTGTCCTTCGATTTGTCGAGTCGCTCCGGAGAGCGGGCGAGCGCGAATGAGACCGCCGCGCGGTTGTCCGGTACGCCTCCCCCAGTTGGTTGAGGCCCGGTAAACCGCGTGCTATCCTAAAGCGCGTGACCATCGAGCCCCACGTTCGTCGCTATGAGACCCGCTCCGGGATCCGAATCTACCAGCTGCCCGTCGAGACCTTCCCCCTGCACACCAACAACATCTACCTGATCCTCGACGAGGGCCGCTCCACGCTCCTCGATGTTGGGTCGGGCACGCCCCAGTCGGTCGAGGACCTCGCGCAAGGCTTCGTCGAGGTCCGGGAGCGCTTCGGCGAGAACGTGGACCTCTCATCCGTCCAGCATGTGGTCATCAGCCACTCGCACATTGATCACTTCGGATTTGTGACCTACTTCACGCGTGAAACCGACGCCGAGGTTTTCGTCCACGAGCTCGACGCCCGTGTGCTCAACAACTTTGAAGAGCGCATCGTCCTCGCCTCCAAGGATCTCCGGGTCTTCATGGAGCGCTCGGGGCTCAAGCCAGAGGCCCGGCAGGAGCTGGAGGAGATGTATCGTTTCTCCAAGCACTTTTTCAAGTCGGTGGAGCTGGACCGGATTCTGCGCGACGGCGACCGCATCATCGACGGGTACATCGTCTACCACGTGCCGGGCCACTGCCCGGGGCAGATCTGCCTTCAGGTGGAGGACGTGCTCTTCACGGCTGACCATGTCCTCTCCCGCATCACCCCCCACCAGTCGCCGGCTTCCATCACGCCCTTCTGCGGGTTGGAGCACTACCTCGGGTCCCTCGACAAGATTCGCAAGGTCGAGGGGGTCTCGCTGGCCCTCCCGGGTCACGAGGAGGTGATCCCGAACCTCGGCGCCCGCATCGATGCCATCGTGACCCACCACACGCGCCGCCTCAACCAGGTGCTCGAGATCTGTCGAGAGCCTGCGCACCTGGTGGAGATCTCAAAGAAGCTGTTCGGTGCGAAAACGGGTTACACACGCATCCTCGCGCTGGAAGAGGCCGGCGCCCACGTCGAGTATCTCTTCCAACGGGGCGATCTCCGCATCGCCAACCTGGAAGAGGTCGGTCGGGAATCCAATCCTGTGATCCTCTACGAGACCCGGCGGGGTGTCGCGGCGTGAGCCCAGCCCGGACCGGGACTGCACCCACGCCCGTGGGTTCGGCTGCCCACCGAGGCCATCGCTAAGAGCATCGAGGTTGCCAGGAAGGGCACCGAGTCCGCCGCCCTCGCCGGCCGTCAGCGGGTCTTTTCCGTGAGTGAGACCTCGCCCGAAACGCTGCTGATCATTGCCGCCAGCGAGACCGACGCCAACCTCTACTATGCCTGCCGGTTTCTGGCCCCTGACCCATTCGTGTTCCTCCAGGTGGAGGGGCGGAAGCTCCTCCTGATAGGCGACCTCGAGATCGACCGGGCGCGCAGCGAGGCGCGGGTCGATGAGGTGTACGCGCTCTCCGCCTACGAGGCCAAGGCCCGCGAGCGACAGGCTGTCCCCGACCTGATTGACACGCTGTCAGTCCTCCTGGGTGAGCGCGGGGTGGACGCGGTCACGGTTCCAGCCAACTTCCCGCTGGAGTGCGCGGATTGCCTGCGCGAGAAAGGAGTCCGGGTGACCGCCAAGCCGCACCCGTTCTTCCCCAGTCGGCTCATCAAGTCCGAGGAGGAAATCACGGCCATCGAGGCCACACAGCGGTACATGGAAGCGGCCTTGGAGGCTGCGCTCCGGGTCCTGCGTGACAGCGAGATCAAGGACGAGTTCGTGTACTGGCGGGGAGAGGCGCTGACCTCCGAGACGCTCAAGAAGGTGATCAACCTCTCCCTGATGGAGAACGACTGTGTGGCGCAGCACACAATCGTGGCCTGCGGAATCCAGGGTGTCGATCCTCACAATCAGGGGTCAGGCCCCATTCGGGCCCACGAGTCCGTCGTGTTCGACCTCTTTCCCAGGTCCAGCCAGAGCCGGTACTTCGCCGACATCACGCGCACGGTGGTGAAGGGCAGAGCCTCTGATGGCCTCAAGCGGATGTATGAAGCCGTGTTGGCGGGCCAGCTCCGGGCGATCGAGCTGATCCATGACGGGGCTTCAGGGCAGGCCATCCACAGCGAGGTCGTCAAGGTCCTCGATGGACGCGGCTTTCACACCAGTGTGGTGGCGGGGCGAAATGAGGGCTTCTTTCACGGCACCGGGCACGGGGTGGGGCTGGATATCCACGAGCCTCCTCGTATCGGTAAGGTGGATGAGACTCTTCGGGCGGGTCAGGTCGTGACGGTCGAGCCGGGCCTCTACTGTGCCCAATGGGGAGCCGTCAGGATCGAGGATCTGGTGGTGGTCGAGGCCGACGGGTGCAGAAACCTGACCCGTGCTCCCAAGACGGAGCTTCTCGAGCTGTAGCGCTCCCCATGTAAGATCCTTCCCAAACGGTTGTGACCCAGAGGGACAAAGCGACGATACGTGTCTGAGGTCTGACTGCCGATGCCTTGCCATTCCCTTTGTCCTTGGGTACGATAGGAACTTGGTGGGTCTCGCACTCTTCTCACAACAAGTTTTAGAAGAAGGGAAGCAGTGCGCGATGGGCCTTGCCTAGCTGTTGCGCACCGAGGAGAGCAGGGGATGACGCGCACGCTTGAGAAGCCGCGCCGACACCTCGACCGCGCCGTGGTTCGCTTCTCCGGCGACTCGGGTGACGGCATGCAAGTGACAGGCGAGCAGTTTGCGGCCGAGGCCGCTTGGGCCGGCGCCGACATCGTCACGCTTCCGAACTTCCCAGCGGAGATCCGCGCGCCGGCGGGCACACTGTTCGGGGTGTCCAGCTACCAGCTTCAGTTCGGTAGCCGGCGGGTGTACACCCCGGGCGATCGGTTGGACTGCCTGGTAGCGATGAATCCGGCGGCGCTCAAGGTCCACCTGGGCGACCTGAGGGAAGGCGGGTTGCTGATCGTCAACACCACCGCGTTCGAGAAGAAGAACCTGGATCGGGCGGGATACGCAACCAACCCGCTCGACGATCCGGCCCTTGAGGATCGCTACCGGCTTCACAAGATCGACGTCACGCGTCTGACCATGGACGCCCTCGAGGGGCTGGCGCTCAGCGTGAGGGAAAAGGAGCGCTGTAAGAACTTCTTCTCTCTCGGGCTGGTCTCCTGGATCTATACGCGGCCCGTCGAACCAACCCTCGAATGGATCCAGAAGCGATTCGCCAAGAATGCGAGCCTCGCCAAGGCCAACACCCGTGCGCTGAAGGCGGGATATCATTTCGGAGACACGGCGGAGATCTTCGCCGAGTGCTACCGGATCGAGCCGGCCGAGATGGCGCCGGGTCTGTACCGGAGCATGACCGGCAACCGGGCCCTGGCGTGGGGAGTCTTGGCAGCGGCCGAGCGGACCGAGCTCCCCGTCGTGTACGGCGCCTACCCCATCACTCCGGCAAGCGACATCCTGCACGAGCTGGCGCTGTACAAGCACTTCCGCGTGCGAACCATCCAGGCGGAGGACGAGATCGGTGCGGCGAGCGCCGTGGTTGGAGCCGCGTTCGGCGGGGCCATCGGCGTGTGCGCCTCGAGCGGGCCTGGGATCGCGCTGAAGTCCGAGGTGATCAACCTCGCTGTTATGGTCGAGCTCCCCATTGTGGTCTTCGACATCCAGCGGGCCGGGCCCAGCACCGGGATGCCGACGAAAACGGAGCAGGCGGACCTGCTTATGGCGCTGTACGGCCGTAACAACGAATCGCCAGTGGTGGTCCTCGCTCCGATGACCCCTGGCGATTGCTTCTTCATCGCGTACGAGGCGATCCGGATCGCCGTGAAGTACATGGTGCCGGTGATGGTCCTGAGCGACGGCTATTTGGCCAGTGGGGCCGAGCCCTGGCTGATCCCGGACCTGAAGCTGTTGCCGGACATCCCGGTGGAGTTCCGGACGGACCCGCAGGGGTTCGCCCCCTATCTGCGTGATGAGGCGACGCTAGCGCGTCCATGGATCCGCCCAGGGACGCCCGGCCTCGAGCATCGCATCGGCGGGCTCGAAAAGCAGCATGTGACCGGCGACGTTTCCTACGACCCGGACAACCACGACCTGATGGTCCGGCTGCGTGCGGAGAGGGTTCGCCGGGTCGCACAGGAGATCCCCCCCACCACTGTCTACGGCCCGGCCATGGGTGACCTACTTGTCGTGGGCTGGGGGAGCACCTATGGGATGATCACGGCTGCGGTAGAGGAGGCGCAGGGTGAGGGGAGAGCGGTCGCCAGCCTCCAGCTCCGCTATCTGAACCCATTGCCGCCGGACCTGGGGCGGATCCTGCGCCAGTACCGTCGCGTGCTGGTTCCCGAGATCAACAGCGGGCAGCTCGTGCGGGTCCTTCGCGCCGAATACCTCGTCGACGCCGTCGGCCTGAACCGGGTGCATGGGCTTCCCCTCAAGGTCCACGAAGTCCGGGAGGCGATCTATCAACTTCTGGAGGAGAAGCGATGAGCGACTCCGCGGGTGTGGTCGAGGCCCCGAAAAAATACACGAAGAAGGATTTCGAGGCCGACCAGGATGTGCGCTGGTGCCCCGGGTGCGGCGACTACGCCATTCTCAGCGCGGTCCAGAAGATGATGCCGGACCTTGGCGTTCCCCGGGAGGACATCGTCTTCATTTCGGGCATCGGTTGCTCGAGCCGCTTCCC
>JBHIAB010000108.1:0-11343 GCA_046758385.1 Methylomirabilia bacterium
CGAAGGTCTTTCGGTTCAAGGAGCAGGAGCAGCTGCACGAGGAGATCATCGACACCGGCTTGGCGAAAATTTACCAGTCGCACTTGGAGATTGGGAGGAAGCTGGCCCAGGCGGAGGGGGTGGAGCTGGGGATCACGCTGCTCGACGGGAAGGCTTTTGAGAAGGTCCTGCAGCACTGTCGGAAGGAGCAGCCATGGCTCTTGATCCTGGGGCGGGTGGGGGTTCACGCGGACGGGGAGGAGGGGGAGCTGGGCTCCCACACGGAGAACCTCCTGCGGCTGGCCTCCTGCAACGTGCTCATCACTGGGGGCAAGTTTTACCCGCCGTTGGACGTCAAAGCCGAGGAGATCATCACGTGGACTGAGGGGGCCGAGGCGCGGATGGAGCGGGTGCCGCCTCAGGTGAGGGGGGTGGCACGCACGGCGCTGCTCCGGTACGCCATCGAGCAGGGGCACACGGTGATCACCTCAAGGGTGATCGAGGAGGCGATGGCGATCTTCATGCCGACGCGCCTGGCCGAGAGGGTGCAGTTGATGGCGGAGGAGCTGGCCGTGGCCCAGCTCCGGGCGGAGAGCCAGGGCACCTCGGCCATCTGCTCGATCTGTGGGTACACGGTCAAGGGCCCGAGCCCGGTGGTCCAGTGTCCGGTGTGCAGGGCGGGGGCGGACAAGTTCCAGGTGATCGACAAGGCGGTAGTGGAAGCCATGGCGGCCGAGGAGGGGGCGGTGGAGGAAGAGGAGGTGCTGCCGGGCATCACCGTGAAGTGGTCGGCGGAGGCGCGCGAGGGCCTGCGCGAGGTCACCGATGCGTATCTGCGGCGGCGCGCCAAGGCGCGGATCGAGAAGTATGCGCGGTCCAAGAAGCTCCCGGTGATCACCCGGGAGCTGGCCTACCCGATGATCGAGGAGACGGTGGGGCGCGACAAGCTTGGGGCGGGGTGGGAGACGCTGATCGCCAAGACTCGGTTCGAGCCGGCCGAGGTCTCTGCCGGGGCCGGCAGCGAGGGCCAGTCGGGCGCGGTCGGCTGGACCGCAGAGGCGGTGGCGCGGCTCAACCGGGTTCCGGCCGGCTTCATGCGGGACATGACCCGGGCAGAGATCGAGCGGGTGGCTCGGGACAAGGGCGTGGCGGCCATCGACCTCGCGCTCTGCGAGGAGGGGATCGGCCAGGCCTGCAGCACCATGAACGAGGTCATCGCCGGCTACATCAGAAACAAGCAGGCGTAAGAATGCACGCTTCGAGCGCTGGCTTTGCCAGCGCAACCCTTTCCTCGGGGGAGGGTCGGAAGGGGGGCGAAGGCCCCCTCCGAGGCTGAAACGTGGGCTACAGAGCGTACTCGGTCTCGTGGAATCTCACCCAGCGATGCACGCTCTTTTGTGCCCACTGCTACATGTCCGCCTTCCCGGGCGCCGAGACCAGTGGTGAGCTGACGACCGCGGAGTGCCGGCGGGTGATGGACGAGATCGCCCGCGTGAACCCCAACGTCTTCTTGATCCTCACGGGCGGCGAGCCGCTCCTGCGCAAGGACATCTTCGAGCTGGCCGGTTACGCTGCCGAAAAGCGATTCACAGTGGTCCTCGGCACCAACGGCGTCCTCCTTCGAGAGCAGCATGCCAAACAGATGCGGCGGCACGGGATCATGGGCGCGTCCCTCAGCCTCGACTCGACCGAGCGGAAGAAGCACGACGACTTCCGTCATCTCCGGGGTGCTTGGGACCGCGCGGTCGAAGCCACGCAGGCCCTTCGGGCTGAGGGCCTCGACTTCTCCCTCCACATGTCGGTGACCGACTGGAACGTGGATGAGATCCCCGCCATGATCGACCTGGCCAGTGAGCTGGGCGCCAGGGTGCTCAACTTCTTCTTCCTGGTCCGCACGGGCCGCGCTCAGAACCTGACGGACATCACCCCGGCTCGCTACGAGCGGATCTTGACGTACCTGGCGCGGGTTCAGTGGGTAGGGAATGGGGCTTCGAAGGGGTCGGCCCATATGAAAGGCGGCGGGGAGGCGCTGGAAGATCCTTGGAGCGCGTTTGTTGGCCAAGCGGGCTCGCTTTTGATCCGCGCCAAGTGCGCCCCGCATTTCCGCCGAATCATCTGGGAGCTCGATCCCGGCTCGCCGCTACTCAAGAACTACGCTCACGGCTCGTGCCCCGCGGGGAAGTACTACTGCCGGATCACCCCGGAGGGAGACGTCACTCCCTGCCCGTACATGCCAGTGGCGGCGGGGAACCTTCGCCAGGCCTCTTTTGCCGACCTCTGGGAGCACGCCCAGGTCTTCACCGATCTCCGCCAATCGACGCTCGGGGGTCGTTGCGGAACCTGTGAGTTTACCAAGATCTGCGGCGGTTGCCGCTGTCGCGCCTACGCGACGTCCGGCGACTACCTCGCCGAGGATCCCGCGTGCGCCTACCAGCCGGGGCGGCATGGGGGTGCGGTGATTGATCTGCCCGGTGAGCAGACCTTCGGGCTTGAGGTTTCGTACGAGCTTCGCTGGGAGGAGGCAGCCCGGACACGGCTCGAGGGGATCCCGTCATTTGCCCGGGGGATGGTCGCCAAGGCCGTGGAGGCCTACGCGCGGTCCACTGGCCAGCCGGTGGTGACCTCGGCCCTGCTCGCGGAGGTCCGGCAGAAGTGGGGCGCTCGCTTCCGCCCGAGGGGATAGGCGATGGTCTCCCGCGACGAGAAATTCAGACAGGCGGCGTGGGCCTATTTGGGCTATGGGATCGTCTATTGGCTCGGGGGCATCTACCTGGCCACACGCGGTCTTACGATGGGACGTGGCATCATCTGGTTCATTCTTGGAGCGCTGTTCGTCGTCGTCTTTCCCTGGCTGCAGCCTGGGCTCCGGGTAGATAACGCGCCATGATGTCGGCGCTCCGAGCCGTGCAAGGGGGACCAAGGGTGGCGCTGCCGCACGGCCGGCGACACCGAGGCCGCGCGTTTCGAGCGCGCACCCACGGCTTCGGCGTGGGCACCCGGCATGCGAAGCAGCCTCGCCTTGGCGAGGCTGCGGAGGGCGCGAGCCAGCTATGAGCTCGCCATCTCGGAGATCCCGCTTCTGCATGGCCTGCGGAGGCCTTCTCAGCGCGATCTGGGAGGAGAGGCGGCGGCTGAGATGCCGGCGTTGCGGCTGGACATTTTACGGAAACCCGGTGCCCGCCGCGGTAGCCCTAATTGTGCGGGGGAGGAAGATCCTTCTGGGCCGCCGGGCGGGCCCACCCTACGAGAACAGCTGGGACCTGCCCGGGGGGTTCGTGGAGGGCGACGAGACTCCCGAGGTGGCGCTCAGGCGCGAGCTCAAGGAAGAGCTGGGGGTGGGAATTCGCTCGGTCCGGTTCCTCGGCTTCTTCCACGAGACCTACGGACCCGGCGGCTTCCCCATTCTGGCCATCCTCTATCGGGTGACGCTGGCGGGCACCCCCCTGGTGACGGCGAGCGACGTCTCGGAGCTCAGGTGGTTTGACCGGGATCGTCTTCCCTACCGGGAGATCAAGTTTCCCTCAATGCGCGCCGCCCTCCGTCGCTTCGCCTGACTCGGCGGGACAGTCCGTTCGAAGAAGTCTTGGACGGTCGCTTTGTCGATGAACACGGCCAGCGTCTCCGCCACCGGACTCTCATCAGCCCTGGGCGACCGATCCGGTTTCAGCCAGCTCACGGCGACGGCGTAGCCTGTGAGGCTCGGATCGCTCAGGAGGACGGTGTGGGTCGACAGGCGCCGCCGCAGGTCAATTCGCAAAGGCCCAGAGCGCGACTCCGGCCACGAGCGTACGGCAGCTCCACCCCGCCGCCATCGCCGCGCTCCTATTCTTTGAAGATCTGCTCGGAGCTGACGATGATCACCTGGCCCCACCAACTCTCGCTCCGGGAAGTGTCGAGGTCGCGCTGGGTCACCCGAGGCGCTGCCCCTTCGCGGTTCTGTACCGAGAAGACCAGGTGATGTCCGGAGGCGAAGTGGGAGGAGTGTCCGCGCCATTCCTTCCACTGTTCAGAGGTGGCACAGCCGGCGGTGAGCATGAGCGTGCCGACCAGGACAATCGCGTGCCGAGCTCGCACTCGCATAACGGCTCCCTCCTGTGTGGGTCGGCAGTATCCTAGCGGGGGCCCTCTGCTCCCGTCAACCCGTTTTTGGAGTTTAGGGTGGTGTGATAGACTGGTTTGGATTTCACGGAACGGCGACCTCAGTGGCCCCGCAACCATC
This sequence comes from Methylomirabilia bacterium, assembly GCA_046758385.1. Lineage (GTDB taxonomy): Bacteria > Methylomirabilota > Methylomirabilia > Rokubacteriales > CSP1-6 > JBHIAB01. The sequence goes on from JBHIAB010000108.1 coordinate 4,199, forward strand.
GCGCGACTCACGCATCGTCGAGACCGACTGGCTTTCACGCTGTCTCGGTGATCCCGACCTGCGCATTGTGGACATCCGAGGCATTATAAAACCTCCCGATGCACCGAAACCCTGGTATTTCGCCCAGCATGATGCGTACCGCCAGGGTCACATCCCCGGAGCGGTCTTCGTGAACTGGATCGAGGATATCGTCGAACCGGCCGCCCCTGTCCACATGGCGCTGGCCGGTCCGGAACGCTTTAAGGCCCTGATGGAGCGCCTGGGGATTGAGGACGGGCACACGGTCATCGTCTACGATGACACGGGCGGCATCGCGCCTCGCCTCTGGTGGGCGCTGAACTACTACGGCCACCCGGAGGTGCGGCTTCTCAACGGTGGCTGGTTGAAATGGGTCGCCGAGGGGCGGCCAGTCACGGCCGAGTTTCCAGCGCACCCGCCGGCTGCCTTCACCCCTCGAGTGCGCCTTGAATGGCTCGCGAGTGTCAGTGAGGCCAGGTCAGCGGTGAACGACCCCGGTGTCACGCTGGTCGATTGCCGGAGCCCCAAGGAGTTCCGAGGGGAGATCGGTCGGGGCGAGCGGAAAGGTCGACTCCCCGGGGCCGTGAACGTACCGGTGGGCCGCTTGCTGGACCCGCGGCAGAAGACCTGGAAGAGCCTCGACGAAATCCGACGGATGTTCGAGGCTCAGGGCGTCACGCCGGACCGCCGCGTCATCACCTACTGCAACGCTGGGGTCTCCTCCGCGGCGGGGCTCTTCGCCCTCAGGCTCCTCGGATACGAGAACTCAACCAACTTCGCAGGGTCTTGGTACGAGTGGGAGATGGACCCGAGCAGCCCGATCCAGTGCGGCGAGTAGGGGGCGCGTGGTGGCCGGCCCACTGACCATTCGTGAGCTGCCCCAAGGGCTCCGGCGTCCGATGCTCATCATGGCCTTCGCCGGCTGGAACGATGCGGCGGAGGGGGCCACCACGGCAGCCCGATTCCTGGCCCAGAGCTTGTCGGCGGAGAAATTCGCGTGGATCGATCCGGAAGAGTTCTATCACTTCGGCCTCTCGCGCCCCCATGTGCGCTTCAAGGCCGGGTCCACGACCGAGCGGGAGATTATCTGGCCCGCTACCGAGTTCTCCCTCGCGCGTGGATCCGACGTGACCCGGGACCTCATCGTGGGGGTGGCTGTCGAGCCGCACCTTAGGTGGAAGGCTTACTGCAGCCTGGTCTTGGATCTCGCACGCCAGTGCCAGGTCTCTCTCGTCCTGACCCTTGGCGCGCTGCTGGCCGAGGTGCCCCACACCAGGCCCGTGAAGCTGGTCGGAGGTGCCTCCGACCCCGAGCTGGCTGCCAGGCTGGGCATCCGCCCCACTCGCTACGAGGGACCCACCGGGATCGTCGGTGTCCTGAACACGATCTGCCGGGATCAAGGGGTGTCGACGGCGAGCCTGTGGGCCAATGTCCCCCACTATGTATCCGGAATCGAGAATCCCAAGGCCGCCCTGGCTTTGATTCGGCGGGTGCAGAGTTTTCTCGACGTCGAGTTCGATCTCGCCGAGCTTGAAACCGCTGCCCAGCAGTTCGACCGGAACCTGGCCGAGGTCGTTTCCCAGAATGCGAAGATCGCCACCTACATCAAGAAGCTCGAGCAGAAGGACGTGGAGGAGGAACCGGCCCCCGCTCCTGCTGAGGATCTCCCCCCCGCCTCCGACGTGGTCGCCGAGATCGAACAGTTTCTGCGTCAGCAACAACGCCCCGAAGGGTAGGACCCGACCCCGCTCGTGCCGCCCCCCCTGCGCGCCGGACTGCTCCTGCTGGCGTTCTTGCTTGGTCTTCCAGCCTCAGCGTTCCCCCACGAGCAGCTCGAGGTTCGCTGGGAACCTCGGGCGCCGCGCCAGGGAGACGTGGCGGTCGTCTTCGTGAAGGCGGTCGGGGGGGCCAGCTCGGTCGAGGGGAGCCTGGGCGAGCAATCGTTGAGCTTTTTCCCCGACGGCGAGCACTACGCGGCGCTGGTAGGCATTGATCTCCTGCTCAAGCCCGCCAAGCTTCCGTGGCGGATCAGCATCACCGACACCGAGGGAACGTCGCTAGCGGTGACGGGATCGCTCCGGGTGAGGCGCCGGCAGTTCCCGGTCCAGCGACTGACGCTGCCTCCCTCCCAGGTGGACCTCGATGCCAAGACCCTGAACCGTGTCAAGGAAGAGTCTCGTCATCTTCGAAGCGTTTTTGCCACGGCGACTTCGGAGCGACTCTGGGACGGCCGCTTCGCCAAGCCCGTGGGTGTCCCCGATCCCGGAAAAGGCTTCGGGGCGAGACGGATCATCAACGGCCAGCCCCGGTCCCCTCACTCAGGGGTGGATTACTCCGCCGCGCAGGGGACCCCCGTGGTTGCGGCCAACGCGGGACGGGTAGCGCTGGTGGCTGAACACTTCTTCCCTGGGCGTCTGGTGGTGTTGGATCACGGCTTCGGGCTCTACACCTTCTACTTCCACCTGGAGCGGGTGGACGTCCAGCCAGGTCAGCTGGTGGAGCGCGGCCAGGCGCTCGGAGCCGTCGGGGCCACCGGTCGTGCGACGGGCCCCCACCTCCACTTTGCTGCTCGCCTCGGTCGGGCGAGGATCGACCCGACAGCCCTGCTTCGCCTGCCCTTCTCTGATTGACCATCCTCACGAGCCGCTTCATGCGGCGATCCGCCTGCGAAGCCTCCTCGCCTCTGCCGCCAGCGAGCCATTGGACCAGACCAAGACGAGGGACCGGGCCAAGATGGCGTACACCTCAGCCCGGGAAATCTTGATCGCTTGCTGCGGGTCCAGGAGGTTCGGCGAGGCAGCCACCCGCTCCAGGGTCCTGAGCCCGATCAGGAGTGGCCAGGCGCAGGCCAGCCGCATTCGCCACTCGATGCGCGGGATTGCCAGGGTGTAGGCCCACCCCGCCTCGTAGTGTTTCAGGGTCAGGGCCAGGAGCTCCACGACCAGCGGACGCACCTGCTGGACTGCCCCAGGATCCAAGAGATCGCTCGGATCGAGTGAAAACCGCTCCAGTTCCCGGCGTGGGAGGTAGCTGCGTCCGATCCTGAGATCCCTCGCCAGATCTCTCAGCACATTGGTCATCTGCAGTCCCTGACCGAAGCGCACGCCCTGTCGCTTCATCTCCGTGGCGTCCCATCCTGCCAGCCGGCGCCGATGGGCAACGTGGATTTCCGTCCAGAACTCTCCCACGCAGCCAGCCACCAGGTAGGTGTAGCGGTCCAGCTCTTCGCGGGAGTCCAGCGCCACAAGGCGCCGTTCGTCCTCGCCGGGGAAGGTGCGCAGATCGAAGATCATCCCCTCGGTGATGGTGAGGAGGAGCGAGCCAATCCGCTGCTGGTCGGCCTTGTCGAGCCGGCGATACCGGGCAAAGGACTCGGGGAGGCGCCGGAGCAGCTCCCGCTCCCCAGCGTGGGGATTGGGGCCGGCGCAGGCCAGGATGATCTCCTCGAGCCGGGAGGGAGCCTCATCCCTGAACTCGCCACGGAGCGCTTGGAGGTGGAGGAGCCGCTCTTCTCGGCTGATCAGTCGCGTGTCGGCGATCGTGTCTGCGGCGCGGGCGAAGAGGTAGGCAAGCCGTATGGGGGCCCGGAGTGACCGCGGGAGAATGGTGAGCGAGAGATAGAAGGAGCGGCTGACTCGCTTGAGGAGATCGTCTAAGAGCCTCTCCGGCTCCATGCTCGCCTGCGTGCGCGCCCGCCCCGCCAACGCCTGGCGAATCGACGCCACATTGGGCGTCAGGCGATGTCGGCTCGCAGGAACCGGGCAGATCGAGGATCCGAAGCGAATGCTGACGGGAGATCGAGAGGCATCACGAGGATTGGTCTGGCACTAGTCGAGGTCGATGGGGCGGAGCGGCGGATCGGGCGCATCCTGGGCCTTCTTCAATCCCTCCTGAAACTTGCGGTCGAGGACCTTGCCCTTGGTCTGCTCGGACTTGAGGCTGTCCTTGAACGCCTCTTGCCGCTTCGCTGAGGCACCCTCGAGGGCCTGGAACGCGGTATCGAGGTCGCGGCTTGAGCCCGTGCGGGGCGGCGGATCATGGGCGATCACCGCCTCGAGCGCCGGGTCCACCGTAAGCCTGGCCCGGCAGCTGGGGCAGGTGACCTTAACGGTATCCTTCTTGGCAGCCATAACGCTTCTCACGTTAGCAGTCGGAGTGCTGAGGCGTCAAGCGTTTCTCCGGGAACCGGTGCTGGTAGGATCTCCGTCGCTCGGCTGCGGCGCCCGCTGAATGCAAGCGACCCGAGGCGGCAGTCGATGGTATCCTTGAGGCCCGATGCCCGATCTGCCCAACGACTTTTCCTGGTCCCGAAGCCGTGACAGTCTCTTCCAGGAGTGCCGCCGGAAGTACTTCTACCATTACTACGGCGCCTGGGGAGGGTGGGAGGCCGATGTCTCGGAGGAGGTTCGCACCCTCTACGTCCTCAAGCAGCTCTCCTCCCGCCAGCAGTGGGCCGGCAAGGTCGTGCATGAAGGTGTGGAGTGGGCCCTTCGGGCGCTCTATGCGGGGCGGGAGCTACCCGAGTCGTGGCTGATCGAGGAGACGGTCAAGCGGATGCGCCGCGAGTGGAAGGCCTCCCGGGACCGCCTGTATTGGAAGAGTCCAAAGGAGGCCGCTCTTTTCGAGCACGAGTACCGAATCCCGGTGAAGGATGAGGACTGGCAAGTGCTCCGCGACCACGTGATCCGCTGCCTCAGAAACTTCTATCGCCTGCCGCTCCTGGCCGAGATCAAGCGGGTCCCCCCTGATCGGTGGATCCTCATCGAGGAGATCCGGGCGTTCGACTTCGAGGAGACCCCGATGTATGGCGCCCCCGACTTCGCGTACTGGACTGACGCCGGGCGACTGGCGCTGGTGGACTGGAAGACAGGGGCGCCGGCTACGGACCGGAATGTGCTTCAGCTTGGGTGCTACGCCCTGTACGCGCGCGAAGTCCTTCGGGTCGAACCGGCCCGAGTGGACCTCCTGGAGGTGAACCTTCGGGAAGGCGTGGTCCAGCCGCACCCGTGGGATGAGGCGAAGCTGGGGGGCATCAGGGAGCACCTCCGCCTCTCGATCCGGGGTATGCGCGCCTGGCTCCGTGACCCGGACGCCAACCTGGCGGCCGAGGAAGACTTCGAGAAGACCGAGGACCTTCGGATCTGCCGCTGGTGCAACTTCCGCGGTGTTTGCCGCTCCGAGCTCGTGTCATAACGGTGGGGAGGGCATCCCCAGCGCATGCGGCTACGACGATGGAAGTTCGGGCACGGATCAGCCTGCCGCGGGGGCTGCCATCAGGGCCGAGCGGGCGATGTCTTCGTACCGGATCTTGGCTACGTCAAATCGCTCGATGCTCTCCGCGAGCTTCTTGAAGGTGACCTCGAAGGAGGGGAGCGTCTTTCGCGCCCGGGTCAAGGGCGTGGTGCGGGCGAGCACGAACTGCTTCACGTAAGGGTGCTTGACGCCTCGCTTCTTGAGTCGGGCCACAACATCGGAGAGCACTTCATCGGCCTCTCTGACCAGCTCTGCGCGCTCCTCCCGCTCCTCGAGGGCTTTGGGCAGGGTGCCTTTCAGGAACTTGTCCACGCGGCGCAGGATCGGGGCAAAGGCGCCTCCGGCGAAGCGCGTGTTCCTCTCGTAGAGTAGCCCGAGCGTGATGAAATGGGCCGACTCGAACTGAAACGCATAGTCTTCCTCTGAGTCGCGCGGCGCCTCGACAGCCAACCCCCGATACATCCGAATGACCTCCAGGGACTTCTCCTTGAGGGTGTGGGCCTTCTCGGTGTTCAGGGCCAGGATGTGGTAGGTGACCTCTGGCTCTACGACCAGGATGGCAGGGATGAGCTTCTCCCTGGCCTTCTCAAGCACGGCCCGCCGGTGGTTGCCGTTGGGGGTCCAGTAGAGCCCGGACTTGGGGGAGACGGCCACGATGGGATCCACGAAGCGGTCGAGCCTCCGGACCACCTCCTGCAGGCGCTTGACGTGGGCGCGGGAGAGGTCGCGCTGGTAGGGAGTGGGCTCGACGCGGGCCATCGGGAGGAGGCAGAAGATCTGCCAGTGCTCGCCGACCGGCTCCTGGTAGAGAGCCAGGACGTGGCCCCCGTCTCTCTGGACCTGCTCGGCCAGTCTCCCGGCCTCGCGAGAGGGCGCCTTGTCGGGAAATATTGCCCACGTCCCCATCGGGGGATCCTCCTCGCCTCAGCTTCGGCGGACGCGAAATATTGCGAACTGCTCCTCTTTGACCTTGAACGTCGAGACCAACGACCCCTCAAACGTTCGCCTCTTGCCGCGGTTGGTGAGGGTCCAGCCCTTACCGCGGGTCAGAGGTTCTCTCAACGTCTGGGGCACCGGCGAAGTCCGTCTCGGCCTGGCCACCGAGGTACGGGTCCTGTGCTCCCAGTACGACTTGCCAAAAGCCCTCGTTCGGCCCTTTGCCATCTCTACCCCCTTTACTCTGGTGGAACTCCAAGTAATGACTATAACTTAACTTACCGGGACCGGATGATCGATGCTTGGCCAGGGACACGGAGCGCTTCGAGACGGCCCCCCTGGGCCAAGGGCCGATTCCGGGGCTCCTCCTCCCGGTGGCGCCCTTCGAGGGACGATACGCGCCGATGAGCTGCGGGGGCCCTGGAGGGAGTCGTCGATAAGGAGCTTGTGGTACTTTGCTGTGACTGCTCGAGGGTGGAGCGGGAGCCGGGGTGTTCTCGCCGGCTATGAACGGGCGGACGGGACTAACTGGCCAGCCTTGCCGTTGCGTGGCGCCAGCTCGGCGTGGCGTCCAGCGGGGACGCGGAGCTCCAGGAAGAGTGTGAGGTAATCCGCCAAGTGGCGGTGAGGGAGAAAGGCGCGGATCACGTGCCGCTTGGCACCTTCCCCCAACGCTCTCCGCAATCGGGGGGTGGAGAGGAGCTTGACGAGCCAATCGCGGGTCATGCTGACGGAGGCCTCGCGGCTGAAGTGCGGCGTTCCTCCCACCAGATAGGCATGAGCGCGGCCACGCTCATCGGTCACCTGCGCCGGGAGCCCGCCGATCTGGCTGACGATCCTTGGCTTTGCGTGATAGCCGGCTCCGGTGACGGCCAGGCCGAACCCCTCCCGGAGGGATTTGGCGATGATGACGTCGGCGCGCGTCTGAAAGGCGTTGA
>JBHIAB010000109.1:0-11328 GCA_046758385.1 Methylomirabilia bacterium
GTTCGAGCGCGGGCTTCGCCCGCGCAACCTATGGGGGGAGGCTCGGAAGGGGGGCACAGCCCCCCTCCGAGGTAGCAGGCGAGAAGGCCTGAAGTGAGGGAGGGCGCCCCGGCGCATCGCTGATATGGCCTGCTTGATCACTCCAAGTCATGGGGCGCTATTTAGAGCCCAATCCCCCAGAGGAGTTTTGCCGCCGTGCCGATGGCATAAGTGACACCCACGGCCACCGCAATGATTACGAGGTTCGTTACAATGCGCTTCCGGATGACCATCCCGGAGAGGAAGGCGAGGAGGAACGAAACGAGGATGATCATCGTACCAGCGGCAAGTATCGGGAAGAGAAGGCTCCGGGCGCCGAGGAGCACCGGCGCGAGCGGAATCACCGCTCCGACGACATAGGAGCCGCCGACGAGGAGCGCTGCGCCGAGCGCCCGCCGGGCCGCATCACCCGCCGGGCCGGCCTGGGCCAGGAAGGCCTTTTTCTCCGCTTCCAGGGTTTTGACCTCCTCCTCCGAGCTCGAAGCCACATAGGCCCCGGCGGCCATGGAGAGGGAGCCAGCCACGGCCGCGGTGAACCCGGCGATGAGGACGGGACCGGAGCTCTGGAACGCGGCGAAGAATCCGCTCACCGCGCCGAGGATCTCCACCAGCCCATCGTTGAACCCGAGGAAGATGTTCCGGATGCGCTCGGGATCGATCCGCCGTTCGATCCGCTCGGTCACCACCCGCTCCTCGTGCCGGAACTCGTCCTCGAGTACGTCGCGCACGGCCGCGCCGAGCGTTGTGTCCCGGTACCGCCCCCAGACCGAGAGGTATTTCCGGATACCGTAGACCTCGATAGCCTCCAGGGTGAGGTGGATGGCGGGCGCACCGAATGTCCGGCAGCCGAGGAGCAGAAGCGCGAGCTTCAGGCGCCGCCGGAAGTCGAGCCGCTCGAGGCGCATGCCGAAGAACTCCTGCCAGAAGGCGAAGTGCTTCGTCTCAATTGGGATCAGTTCCTCGATCATCTGCCGGAGGTCACCGCTCGTACTCTCGCGGAGCGCCTCGTAGAGGGAGAGGTCAAGGAGCTCATCGAGGATAAGCTGCCGCGCGAGCGCTAGATCTTGGGGCTGGTGGGCCATCGAGTGGGTTTCGTTTCTAATTTAGCCCTTGAACTGCTCAGCCACGAAGTCCCAGTTGACCAGATTCCAGTAGGCCTCCACGTACTTGGGCCGCGCGTTCCGGTAGTCGATGTAGTAGGCGTGCTCCCACACGTCGCAGGTCAGCAGAGCCTTTTTGTCCCCGGTCAAAGGGGTGGCCGCATTGCTGGTGCTCTCCAGGCTCAGCCTGCCCGAAGAATCCTTCACGAGCCACGCCCATCCGGACCCGAAGATCGTGACGGCCGTCTTGGTGAACTGGGCCACGAACTCGTCAAAGGAACCGAAATCCCGGTCGATGGCCGAGCCCAGGTGCCCGGAGGGCGAACCGCCCTTCTTCGGGGCCAGGCAGTTCCAGTAGAAGTTGTGGTTCCAGACCTGTGCGGCGTTGTTGAACATGCCTCCGGAAGACTTCTTGACGATTTCCTCCAGAGACGCGTTGGCCAACCCGGTTCCATCGATCATCTTGTTCAGATTGGTCACGTAGGTTTGATGATGCTTGCCGTAGTGGTACTCCAAGGTCTCCTTGGAGATGTGGGGCTGCAAACCATCCAAGTCATAGGGTAGTTTCGGCAGTTCGATCATGGTCCCTCCTTATGGGTTGTGCGGCTTGGGCCCGGCGCGACCTACCTCGCGTGCTTCGCCAGGTAGGCGGCGACGCCCTCCGCCGTGGGCTTCATGGCGTCTTCGCCGTTCCTCCAGTTGGCCGGGCAGACCTCCCCGTGTTGCTCGGTGTACTGCAAGGCATCCAAGATCCTCAGGGCCTCATCCACGTTGCGGCCCAGGGGCAGGTCGTTGACCAAGGCGTGCCGGATCACGCCCTGCTTGTCGATCAGGAAAAGACCCCGCAGAGCCACCGAGCCGTTCAACAGAACCCCGTAGTCGCTGGAGATCCGCTTGTCCAGGTCAGCCACCAGCGGAAAGCCGATCTCTCCGACACCGCCCTTTTCGACCGGGGTGTTCCTCCAGGCGTAGTGGGTGTGCTGAGAATCGACGGACACCCCGATCACCTCGCAATTGCGCTTTTTGAACTCATCCAGCTCCTTGTTGAACGCCAGGATCTCTGATGGGCAGACAAAAGTGAAATCAAGGGGATAGAAAAAAACGACCGCGTACTTTCCCTTGAGCGACGAGAGAGAGAAAGTCCCGATGCTGCCGTCCGCCATGACCGCGTCCGCGGAGAAATCCGGTGCTTGTTTTGTGACCAGTGATTCCATGACTTGTCTCCTTGTTACGCGTTTGCGTGCGTGTGGATTGGCTCGGCCCGCCCCTTGGCACAGGCTTCGCAGATCCCTTGAAATTCGATACTGAAGTCCTTGATCGCAAAACCGCTCTGCAACTCGGCCTCTTCCATCAATCCCGGAGCCCGAACACGCTCCAGGTCCACGATCAGCTCGCAGTCCGTGCACCGGACATGGTCGTGGGGCCTGGTGTTCCCGTCGTACCTTTTCTCCGCGCCCCCCGTGTTGAGCTTGAGGGCCCGACCTTCCCGGCACAGCTGGTCCAGGTTTCGATAGATGGTCCCCAGACTCACCTTGGGCAGCCCCTGGCGAACACGGGCAAAGACCGCATCTGCGGTGGGGTGATCGCTGCTATCATGCAGCACTTCTAGAGTCAACTCCCTCTGCTTGCTGCGCCGTTGTGCCATTGGTTAGATGATAGTAATGATTACTACTTTTGTCAAGCGGTCATCTCGTTGCCGTGCCCACCCCGGTGTTTCCCTTCTCAAACCCCCGGGTCTCTGAACTGCTGTCCATGACTCGACGCCCCAAATCGTCCTACAAGGTGACCCTCAAGCTGGCCAAGAAGTAGGCGGCCGGGAACGAAAACTTAGGGACTTGACAAGAGGCTTTTCTGCCCAGGATACTAGTGCGTTGGCACTATAAACGGCGGCCATTTAACCCAGACCGAGGGAAAGACGGGGATGAGTGCATGCTGAGCTGGCTTCCGGAAAACGTGTCGACCTATGGGGAGGAGATCGACTTCCTCTTCTACCTCATCTATTACATCACCGGCGGGGTGTTTATTCTCGTCACGGCAGTGCTGATCGCGTTCCTGGTGATCTACCGACACCGCGAGGGGCGCCGCGCCCGCTACACGCACGGCAGCACAACGCTGGAGATCGTGTGGACCGTAGTCCCGGCGCTCATCCTGGTCATGTTGACGCTCCTCTCTGTGCCCACCTGGGCCCGGATCAAGGTGCAGCTCCCAGAGACCGACCTCGAGATCCACGTCACCGCCAAGCAGTTCAACTGGGAGATCACCTACCCCGGCCCTGACGGCGAGCTCGGGACAGACGATGACAAGACGTTCGACAACGAGATGCACGTCCCGGTCGGAAAGCCCGTGATCCTGGTCCTCAACTCCAAGGATGTCATCCACAGCTTCTTCATGCCCAACCTGCGCTTCAAGCAGGATGCGGTCCCCGGACGGGAAATCCGCCAGTGGTTCCAGGCGACCAAGCCGGGAAAGTACGAGATCCCCTGCGCGGAGCTGTGCGGGTTCGGGCACTCGGGTATGAAGGGTTGGCTCTATGTGCACACGCCCCAGGAGTATCAAGAGTGGGTGAAGGAAGAGTGGCCAGCACGCAGGCAAAGCCTGCGCTCGGAGGAGGGAACGATCTTGAGCGCGTCCGCGAGGAGAAGGGAAGGATGAGTGATCCGGCAACCGCCGGGGCCGCGCACGAGGTCCATGTCTCCGGGGCGGAACCGGGCTTCTTCCACACCTACATCTTCTCCACCGATCACAAGATGATCGCCCGGCAGTTTCTCTTCCTGGGGCTCTTCATGATGGTCATCGGCGGGCTCCTGGCCTTGCTGCTCCGGTGGCAACTGGCCTGGCCCGAAACGTCGATTCCCTGGCTCCGCTGGATCCCCGAGCCACACATGTACGAGGGGATTATCCCGCCAGAGACTTACAACATGCTCTTCACCATGCACGCCACCATCATGATCTTCTTCGTGATCATGCCGATCCTGGTGGGCGCCTTCGGCAACTTCCTGATCCCACTCATGATCGGGGCGCGGGACATGGCCTTTCCGCGGCTGAACATGCTCTCGTTCTGGATCGGGGCGCTGGCGGGGGTGGTGATGCTGGCCGGGTTCTTTGTCCCCGGCGGCCATGCGGCCACGGGCTGGACCGCGTACGCGCCGCTCTCCGCCAAGGCGTCCTACACCGGCGTGGAGTGGGGGCAGAACCTCTGGCTTATCAGCCTCATCGTCCTGAGCGCCTCGTCCATGATGGGCGCGATCAACTACGTCACGACCGTGATCAACATGCGGGCCCCCGGAATGGCCTTCTTCAGGCTCCCGCTGGTGGTCTGGTCCCTCTTCATCACCGCGATTCTCATGCTGCTGGCGCTGCCGGTGCTCACCTCGGCCTCGGCGATGCTGCTCTTCGATCGCACCCTGGGGACTCACTGGTTCCTTCCTGAGGGAGGGGGGGAGCCGCTCCTCTGGCAGCATCTCTTCTGGTTCTTCGGCCACCCGGAGGTGTACATCCTGATCCTCCCCGCCATGGGGATCACCTCCGAGATCCTTCCAGTCTTCGCCCGCAAGCCGATTTTCGGCTATCGGGCGATGGTGTACTCCATGCTGGCGATCTGCTTCCTCTCCTGGATCGTGTACGGGCATCACATGTTCGTGAGCGGGATGAACCCCGCGCTCGGGATGGGCTTCCTCGTGACGACGATGATTATCGCCGTCCCGTCGGCGATCAAGACCTTCAACTGGCTCGGGACGCTCTGGGGCGGGAGTATCCGCTTCACCGTCCCCATGCTCAACGCCTTGGCCTTCGTCTCGATGTTCGTCATCGGGGGGCTCAGCGGTATCTTCATGGCCTCTGCGCCGGTGGACATCTTCATCCAGGACACCTACTTCATCGTGGCCCACATCCACTACGTGGTGTTCGGGGGCTCGATCTTCGGCGCCTTCGCAGCGATCTACTACTGGTTCCCCAAGATGTTTGGCCGGATGACGAACGCCGTCCTGGGCCACCTCCACTTCTGGCCGACCTTCGTCTTCTTCAACCTCACCTTCCTCCCCATGCACATCCTGGGCGTGGGCGGGATGATGCGTCGGATCTATAACCCGACGCAGTACGAGTTCTTGGCGAACCTGCAGTGGTGGAACGTGTTCATCACATGGAGCGCCTTCGGGCTTGGCCTCGCGCAGATCTTCTTCGTGATCAACTTTTTCTGGAGCCTGTTCGTCGGCAAGAGGGCCCCGCTCAGCCCGTGGCGGTCGAACACCCTGGAGTGGGCTGCTCCCTCACCGCCTCCGCACCTCAACTGGGGGGATCGGATTCCCACGGTCTACCGCGGTCCCTATGAGTACAGCTCGCCCGAGGTCGAGGAGGACTACCTCCCCCAGACTCGCCCGCATCCGTCTCCGACGAGCACGCGGGCTGCGGTGGCGCATCTCTGATGCCGTCCGGGCGCGAAGGGCCGGGGCCAGAGCTGGCTCACCGACTCGCCGTTGGCCTCTGCGCGACCACGTTCGTCTTGATTCTCTTCGGCGGGCTGGTCACGAACACCGGAGCTGCGCTGGCGGTCCCGGACTGGCCGACGACGTTCGGCTCCAACATGTTCCTGTTCCCGTGGTCGAAGATGGTCGGCGGGGTCTTTTACGAGCACACCCACCGGCTGATCGGGGCCGTCGTCGGCCTTCTGACGGTGGCGCTGGCGGCGACGCTCCTGATCGCCGGGCGGGGACGGTTGCTCCGGTGGCTCGGCGGGAGTGCCCTGATCGCGGTGGGCGTTCAGGGCCTGCTGGGCGGGCTGAGGGTTGTCCTGCGAGAGGACGCCCTTGCCATCGCCCACGGCTGCCTCGCCCAGGCGTTCTTCGGTCTCACTGTCTGCCTGGCGCTCTTCACTTCCCGGCAGTGGGTCGCCGCCGTCCCCGCTCCGTCTGCTGATGCGGTCTTCCTGCGCCGTCTCGGGCTCTCGACGACCGGGGTCGTGTATCTCCAGATCGTCTTCGGCGCCCTGCTGACCCATGCTGGGAAGCGGCTGGACGGCCATCTGACAGGCGCGGCGGCGCTGGCCATCCTCATTCCGGTGCTTGCCGCGCGCGCCCTGAGAGGGCACGCGGACCGGCCGGCCCTCGTCCGGCCGGCCGAGGCGCTCGTGGGCCTGTTGCTGCTGCAGCTCCTCCTCGGGCTGGGGGCCTACGCGGGGGGATTCACGGGGGTGTCGATCCCCCTGGCCCCGTACTCCGTCCTGGCTTTCCCCGTTATCCACCGCCTCACGGGCGCTCTCCTGTTCGCCGTCAGTCTGGTGCTGACGCTTCGTGCCCATCGCCTCCTTGTGCCGCCGCCGCTGTCGCGCGGGAATTCCCCTCCCAGGAAGTGCCGGCATGAGCAGCGCAGCCGTGGATGTGGCGCTGGCCCGCGAACGGAGGCGGGCGCTCGATTTTCTCGCCCTGACTAGGCCTCGAGTCGTCCTCATGGTCCTGGTGACGACGGTGGTGGGGTACCACCTCGGCTCGGCGGGGGCGACTGACTATCCCCGGTTACTCCACACCCTGATCGGCACGGCCCTGGCGGCGGCCGGAACTCTGACGCTGAACCAGTTCCTCGAACGCCAAGTGGACGCGCTCATGGAGCGCACCCGGACGCGCCCGCTCCCCGATGGCCGGCTCCAGCCGATCGAGGCGCTGGTTTTCGGCGTGGCGATCACTGCCGCGGGTGTCCTGCACCTCACCGCGGCGGTGGGGCTCCTCCCCGGGCTGGTGACGGCCGCGACGATTGGTCTCTACCTCCTCGCCTATACCCCACTCAAGCTGCGCACCCCACTGTGCGCGGTGGTCGGCGCGATCCCCGGGGCGCTGCCGCCGGTCACTGGCTGGGTTGCCGCGCGCGGGGAGCTGGGAATTGAAGCGTGGGTCCTCTTCGCCATCCTGTTTCTCTGGCAGCTCCCCCACACCCTGGCCATCGCGCGGCTCTACCGGGAGGACTACGCCCGGGCGGGGATTCGTGTCCTACCAGTTGTGGACCGTGAGGGGAGCAGCACGGAGCGTCAGATTGTGGCTGGGTGCCTGGCCCTCCTGGCAGCAGGGCTGCTCCCCACCCTGGTCGGCCTGACCGGCACCGTGTACTTCTTCGGGGCGCTCGCTCTGGGGGCGGGTTTCCTCGCTTGTGGGATGGCGCAAGCGGTGTCCAGGTCGGTGCCGGCGGCGCGGCGCCTGCTCTTCGCCTCGCTCTTGTACCTTCCGGGTCTGCTGGCGCTCATGGCCATCGACAAGGCACAGTTCTGACGATGGAGGGGTTGACGAGCCCTGGCGGCCTCCGAGAGCGGAACCGGCGCACGGGCAAGCTCCTGATCGGGTGGATCGTCGGGCTGGCGGTCATCTCGATCATCGTGGGGGTGCTCCGGTGAGGGAAGTGATCACGCCCCTCGCCGTGAAATTGCCCATTCTGGATGGTGTCCGTCATGGTGTTGGTACTTCGTGGGTTCCCTGTGGCCCGTGTTGTACGTGCTGGCGTACCTGAGGTGAGGGCGCCCATGCCGGCCGGTCGCTGGCTTCCTGGGACCATGGGAGCGATCTGGGGGGCTCTCCAACCCGCGGCCGCCCTAGCGTGCGCCGTCTGCGTCAGCCCGACGAAGGATGACCTGGGCCTCCTCTGGAGTGCGCTGTTCCTCATGGTCGTGCCCGTCGGCGTGGTGGGCCTCATCGGTGGATGGCTGTACTACTCTGGCTCCCACAGGTGGTCGGCGGGAGGTCGCCAACCAGGATCGGGGGTGCCACGCCTGACCGTGACCGAGACGGAGGGCGCGCGGTGAGTCGGGTCGCGACGATGCCTCCGGGCGTGGACCCCGCGGAGTCGCCCCTCACCCCGGAGAGCTGGGGGAAGCTGGGGATGTGGATCTTCCTCACGGGGGACGCCATGGGATTCGGCGCGCTGCTCGCGGCGTACGGGGCCGTGCGATACGGCAGCGCTGACTGGCCCAGCCCGTACGAGCACCTCGGCATTAACCTTACCGCCTTCATGGCGTTCCTCCTGATCTGCTCCAGCGTGACGATGGTCAAGGGGCTCGAGGCGGTCAAGAACAGGGACCGGGGCATGGCGAAGACGTATCTGCTCCTGACTGCCGTCGGGGGTGCCGGCTTCCTCGGGCTCCAGGCCTACGAGTGGACCAAGCTGATCAACGAAGGATTGAAGATTTACGGCAACCCCTGGGGGGCATCACTTTTCGGCACTACTTTTTTCATCATCACGGGGTTCCACGGCCTTCATGTCACCGGCGGCGTGATCTATCTGATCGTCATGCTGCTCCTGGTCTCCAAACCCACAACCACCCTCGGGCCCGGATGGACCTACAACGTGGTGGAGATCGCGGGCCTCTACTGGCACTTCGTGGACCTGGTCTGGATCATGGTCTTTACCTTCATATATCTCCTGTAGAGCGGAGAGAACAATTCTCGACGCTGCCGGCCCTCAACGCCACCTGCGCGCTCCTCCTGGTCTTGGGCTATCTGTGCATCCGTCGACGCAAGGTCCTGGCCAACAAGATCCGCATGGGCTCGGCCTTCCTGGTCTCCACCGCCTTCCTGATCTCGTATCTGACAGGGGATAGAACCTCCGCTGGTCAATCCGTCCCCACTGGCCAAGCACCCGGTCGACGACTGCGCGAAGCGAGGCGGGATCTGTCACATCGGTAGGGCAGGCGAGGGCGTGGCCGCCCCGATCCCGCTCGAGGCCCCCGTCACCAGCGCCACCTTCCCGCCGAGCCGAGGCATCAGCGCCTCGCCAGTGCGCACGGGATCGTGTAGCGGTTTCGGGCCACCCACCGATACAGGCGAGGGGCGAGGAAGCCCGCGCCCGGAATCCTGAACACTCTGGCCAGCCAGCGCCAGCCGCGAAGGCGCCGAAGGATCTCCGGAATGGCGGCATCGCCGGCGAGGATGCGGCCATCGGGAAGGACGAGCTGGAGAGAGTCGAGGCAGGTCTGCTCCGGCATCCAGGGAAAGCGGACCCGCCGCTCAGGGGACTGGCACGGGAGATACTCGAACTGCCCGCGGAGAGCGCGGCGCTGGACCCACCGCATCCCGCCCTGACAGATCGGGCAGGCCCCGTCGTAGATCAGGACCACCGAGGCCACGGCCCTTCACGCGGGACAGGCCAGCAGGAGGTAATTGGCCCAGGTCACCGCGCGGGTGTCGGTCACGGTGACGCCGTTTCTTTCCAGCATGGTCCGGGAGTCGCCGCGGGTCAGCCGGTGCTCGGGAGGCGGGCCGACCCCGGTCTCCACCTTCTCCCACTCGATCGCGGCCAGCCGGCCCCCGGGGGCCAGCACGCGCCGGACCTCGGCCAGGGAGGCGGCGGGATCCTCCAGCTCATGAAGGAGATGGCAGGCGAAGACCAGATCCACGCTTGCCGGAGGAAGCGGGATGGAGCCCTCTTCGGATCGTTTTACGGAGACGTTGGAAAGCCCCAGGGCCTCGACCCGCCGCCGACAGGCCTCCACCATCTCCGGCTCAACGTCCACCGCGAAGACCCGGCCGGATTCTCCGACCGCCCCGGCCAGCGGGACGGTGAACACCCCCGGCCCGCACCCGATGTCCAGGACCCGCTCCCCCGCCTTCACTTCCACGAGGGCAAGCACGGTCTCGACGGGGAGAAGGGCGAGTCGCTCCGGGCTCTCCAATCTCACACAGTGAGCCGGATCAAACTTGTGTGCCACGGCGAGCCGCTCCTGGCGGTTTGGGCGAACGAAGTGGACGCAAAGCCCCTGTTGACCGAAGCTCCTCTCTCATCGTCAATCAGGCTCATGCCCAGGATTTAACGGCATCGGGCTAGCGGCCGAGTGCGGCTAGCATATCCTCCACGCACGTAAACTTCACCCGTGGACGACCCGTGGCTTTACCTCTGGCGACCTCCAATTCGTTGAGGCGCAGCCAATCCGCGTAAGAAAAGTGTCCCGGCTGGCGTTGGCGGATAAGCTCTTCGGCGGCTCCGGCGTCGGGGCGTGATGGGGTGAGAACGACACCGCGAGCCAGGTCTTCTACCATACAGAGTACGGTTTCAGCCGCGTCAGGCTTGTTTGTCCCAATGACACCAGTCGGCCCGCGTTTGATCCAGCCGGCAGTGTATTCACCAACGACGGGCTGTCGCGTATCGGGGTCGAGCACCCGCCCCTTCTCGTTGAGAATGACGCCCCAGCTCTCGTTGAAAGGCACACCCGGGAGGGGAACACCCCGATACCCGACAGATCGAAACAGCAAGCCTACCGCCAGTTCTTCAACTTTATCGGTCGGCCTGGGCTGGAGCGTCCCGGCTGGAGTCGCGTGGAGCTCATTTTTCGTCAGGCGCATCACCGCAACCTGGCCCGCCTCGTTGCCGGTGAGTTCGACTGGCGAGACCAGGAAACGGACAATCAGGTGCCGGGATTTCACGCTCGGCCTTCGCCGCGCATACCCCTGCAAGATTTCCAATTTCTTCAGCGTGGTCCGATCCTGGCTGCGTTCGAGCGCCGCCCCGCTCAGCTCATCGAGCTCGACTTCCTCCGGCAACACGCTGATGTCGGCACCAGCCAGCTCCCCCAGCTCCTTGATTTCGGGATTGGTGAAAGCGGCCTGGGCCGGCCCGCGCCGCCCGAGCATGTACACCTCCTTGATCCGGCTTTGCCGCAGGGCTTCCAGGGCGTGATCGCTGATGTCGGTGGCCGCCAATTCTTCCGGCGTGCGACATAACATGCGGGCCACATCCACTGCCACGTTGCCGACGCCGACCACCGCCGCCCGTTCCTGCTGAAGATCAAACTGGCAGTCCTGGTAATCGGGATGACCGTTGTACCAGGCCACAAATTCGGTTGCCGAATGGCTCCCCTCCAAGTCCTCGCCGGGGATACCCATACGCCGGCCAGTCTCGGCACCCGTGGCGTACAGAATCTGGTGGTAATGCTCCCTGAGGTCCGTCACAGTGACATCCTTGCCAAATTCGACACGGCCATAAAACCGAACCCTCGGATTGGCGGCGATTTTGTCGAAAGCCGTGGTGACGAATTTAATCTTTTGATGATCAGGGGCCACGCCGGCCCGCACCAGCCCGTACGGAGTCGGCAAACGATCAAACATGTCGACCTCGACGACAAGGCGCTCCCGTTTCAACAGATGCTCTGCCGCGTAAAATCCGGCTGGGCCGGACCCAATGATTGCGACGCGTAGCGGATCAGCGTCAATACCCGGGTGGG
>JBHIAB010000110.1:0-11322 GCA_046758385.1 Methylomirabilia bacterium
GGTAGCGCTGGAGCTCGCGGTCGCCGAGCACCGCCAGGTAGTCGTGGGGATTCGGCGAGCCGTCCATCAACGGCTCGCCGGCCTTGACCCGGTCTCCTTCGTGGACCGAGATGTGCTTCCCCCGCGGGATCAGGTACTCCTTGGTTTCACCAGTGTCGGCGCGGATCACGATCTTCCTCATGCCCTTGACGAAGCCCGAGAACTCCACGGCGCCGTCAATCTCGGTGATGACAGCCTGTTCCTTGGGCTTTCGAGCCTCGAAGAGTTCCGCCACCCGGGGAAGGCCCCCCGTGATGTCCTTGGTCTTGGTGGTCTCCCGCGGGAGCTTGGCGATGATGTCACCGGCGAAGACCTCACCCCCGTCGACGACCAGGAGGTGAGCTCCCACTGGCAGGAGGTTCCGAGCCACGGTCTTCCCCTCACCGTCCTTGATGGAGACTCGGGGTTGGAGCCTCCCCTCCGGGTCCTCGATAATCACCTTCCGGGCCAGCCCGGTGACCTCATCGATCTCCTCCTTGACGGTCACACCCTCCATGATGTCGCGGTACACGAGCCGACCCGAGACTTCGGTGAGGATCGGCGTGGTGAAGGGATCCCACTCCACGAGCGCATGTCCGGGCTGGACGCGCTTACCCTCCTTGACCTTCACCCGGGCGCCGACCACCACGGGGTAGCGCTCCTTTTCGCGGCCGCGGTCGTCCACCACCACGATCTCACCGTTGCGGTTCATGACCACCAGGTCACCCGCCCGGTCCACAACCGTGCGAAGGTTGTGGTACCTGACGATGCCGGCGTTCTTCGACTCGTGTTTGGAGGCCTCGACGACCCGGCTGGCGGTGCCCCCGATGTGGAACGTCCGCATGGTGAGCTGGGTGCCGGGCTCGCCGATGGACTGGGCAGCGATGATCCCGACGGCCTCACCCAGATCAGCCAGACGTCCGGTGCCAAGGTTGCGGCCGTAGCACATGACGCAGACCCCGCGCGTGGCCTCGCAGGTCAGCACCGATCGGATCCTGACCCGCTCCAAGCCCGAATCCTCGATCCTGCTTGCCAGCTCCTCGGTGATCTCCGTGTTGGCCTGAACGATGATCTCGCCAGTGAGGGGGTCACGAAGATCCTCCGCCGCCACGCGGCCAAGCACGCGATCCCGAAGCGACTGGATGATGTCGCCCCCCTCCACCAGCGGGGTAGCGTCGACGTACTTCACGGTCCCGCAGTCGTACTCGCTGACGATCACGTCCTGGGAGACGTCGACCAGCCGGCGAGTCAGGTACCCGGAGTCGGCCGTTTTCAGCGCGGTGTCGGCCAGCCCCTTCCGGGCTCCATGGGTGGAGGTGAAGTATTCCAGCACCGTGAGCCCTTCCCGGAAGTTGGAGGTGATGGGGGTCTCGATGATCTCTCCGGACGGCTTGGCCATGAGCCCCCGAATGCCCGCGAGCTGCCGGATCTGCTGTTTGGAGCCCCGGGCGCCGGAGTCGGCCATCATGTAGATGGGGTTGAACTCACCGCCCTGGGCACCTCCCTCCAGCTCCCAGAACATCTGGTCCGAGACCTGCTCGGTGACATGGGCCCAGATGTCCACCACGCGGTTGTAACGCTCGCCGTTGGTGATGACCCCGTCCTGGTACTGCTGCTCCACCTCCAGAACCAGGCGGCGGGCCTCCTCGATGAGCTCTGCCTTGGACGACGGGACGTGCATGTCGTCGATCCCGATGGACAGGCCCGAGAGCGTCGCGTAGCGAAAGCCGACGTCCTTCAGCTGGTCGAGAAATTGGACCGTGACTTCGTTGCCGAGCCGGATGTAGCACTCGGCCACCAGCGCGGTGACCTCCTTCTTCTTCAGCTCCCGATTCACGAACTGAAGCGGCCCCGGAACGATGTCGTTCAGGAGCACACGTCCCACCGTGGTCTCGATGATCTCCCCTGTCCAGCGCAACCGGATCCGAGCCTGCAGGTCCACGTCCTCGGCGTCGTAGGCGATCCGAACATCTTCCAGGTCGGCGAAGAGCCGGCCTTCCCCTTTGGCCCCCGGCCGCTCCTTGGTCAGGTAGTAAATCCCGAACACCATGTCCTGGGTCGGGACCGCCAGGGGAGACCCGTTGGCGGGGGAGAGAATGTTGTTGGCGGAGAGCATGAGCACCTGGGCCTCCAGCTGGGCCTCCAAGGAGAGCGGCACGTGGACCGCCATCTGATCACCGTCGAAGTCGGCATTGAACGCCGTGCAGACCAGCGGGTGGATCTCGATGGCCTTGCCCTCCACCAGGATCGGCTCGAAGGCCTGGATCCCCAGCCGATGAAGGGTCGGGGCCCGGTTCAACAGCACCGGGTGCTCGCGGATGACCTCCTCGAGGATGTCCCAGACCTCAGGCCGCTCCTTCTCCACGAACTTCTTCGCCGCCTTGATGGAGGAGGCAACGCTCCGCTCTTCGAGCTTGCGGAGGATGAAGGGTTTGAACAGCTCTAGCGCCATCTTCTTCGGCAACCCGCACTGATGCAGCTTGAGCTGCGGTCCCACCACGATGACGGAACGCCCCGAGTAGTCCACACGCTTGCCGAGCAGGTTCTGGCGGAACCGTCCTTGCTTCCCCTTGAGCGTGTCAGACAGGGACTTCAGCGGGCGGTTGTTGGGGCCCGTGATGATCCGCCCACGGCGACCGTTGTCGAAGAGCGCATCCACGGCCTCTTGGAGCATCCGCTTCTCGTTGCGGATGATGATCTCCGGGGCCTTGAGCTCCATGAGACGCTTGAGGCGGTTGTTCCGGTTGATGACCCGGCGATAGAGGTCGTTGAGGTCCGAGGTGGCAAAGCGTCCGCCGTCCAGCGGCACCAGGGGCCGGAGCTCGGGCGGGATGACCGGGACGACCTCGAGAACCATCCACTCGGGCTGGTTGCCCGACTTGAGAAAGGCCTCGACCACCTTCAGCCGCTTGACGGTCTTCTTCCGCTTCTGCACCGAGGCCTCACCGAGCATCTGGGCCCGGAGATCACGGGCCAGCACCTCGAGGTCCAACTGCTGGAGCAGGTCTCGGATCGCCTCGGCGCCCATGCCCGCCTTGAAGCCATCCGGGCCGTGCTCGTCCTGGAGCTTGCGGGCCTGGTCCACGGTCAGGAGGTCTTTCCGCTTGAGGCCCTCGACCCGGCCCGAGTCGAGTACTACGTACTCCTCGAAGTAGAGGATCTTCTCCAGCTCGCGGAGCGACACGTCCAGAAGCTGCCCAATGCGGCTCGGCAGCCCCTTGAAGAACCAGACGTGGGAGACCGGCGAGGCCAGCTCGATGTGGCCCATGCGCTCCCGACGAACCCGCGCCCGCGTCACCTCCACGCCGCATTTGTCGCAGACCACACCGGCAAACTTCATCCGCTTGTACTTGCCGCACGTGCACTCGTAATCTTTGGTGGGACCGAAAATGCGGGCGCAGAACAAGCCATCCCGCTCAGGTCTGAACGTCCGGTAGTTGATGGTCTCAGGTTTCTTGACCTCCCCGTGCGACCAGGAACGGATCTTTTCGGACGAGGCAAGCCGGATGCGGATGGCATCGAACGTAATGGGCTTCGGATACCGATCAAGGATCCCCCAGAGGTCTCTCCCAGGCTTCTCTTCCCTGATCAGGCTGCCGAGCGGCCGACTCGTCAACATCAATCTAACCTCCTTGCCTCTGACATCGGGGCGCGCCCGCGCCCGACGCGTGAGGCCATTCACTCAAGGCACTACTTCTTCGCGCCGTTCTTCTGAACAAGCTCAATGTCCAGGGCGAGGCTCTGGAGCTCTTTCACCAGCACGTTGAACGATTCCGGAGTTCCTGGCTCCAGGAAATTCTCGCCCTTGACGATAGCCTCGTAGATGCGGTTTCGCCCCTCCACGTCGTCCGACTTGACCGTGAGCATTTCCTGCAGCGTGTGGGCGGCACCGTAGGCTTCCAAGGCCCAGACCTCCATCTCTCCGAAGCGCTGGCCGCCGAACTGAGCCTTGCCGCCCAGGGGCTGTTGCGTGACCAGGGAGTAGGGGCCGATGGAGCGGGCGTGCATCTTGTCATCCACCAGGTGGGCCAACTTCATCATGTAGATGCATCCCACCGCCACCTCCTGATGGAACGGCTTCCCAGTCCGCCCGTCGTAGAGGAGGGTCTTCCCTGAAATGGGCAGGCTGGCCTGGCGGAGATGCCCTTTGATCTCCTCCTCGCTGGCCCCGTCGAAAACCGGGCTGGCCACCCACAAGTCGAGGGCCCGGGCCGCCCACCCCAGATGGGTCTCGAGGATCTGACCGACGTTCATCCGTGAAGGCACGCCCAGCGGGTTGAGCACGATCTCCACCGGACTGCCATCCGGAAGGTAGGGCATGTCCTCCTCGGGAAGAATCTTGGAGACGACGCCCTTGTTGCCGTGGCGGCCCGCCATCTTGTCTCCCACGGAGAGCTTGCGCTTCACCGCCACGTACACCTTCACCATCTTGATGACCCCGGGGGGAAGATCATCCCCCCGCTGCAGCCGCTTGATGCGCTCATCCAGCATGCTCTCGTAGATAGCGATCTGCTCCTCGGCCAGCTCTTCGATCTTCTTGATGCTCTGCGGTAGGCTGTCATCCTCCTTCACTTTGATCTTCTTCAACTCATTCCAGGAGAAGTTGTCCAGATCCACCCGCTCGATCCGGTCGCCCTTCTTGCGGAGCTTCTTCTTGGTGACCGAGTCCATGAGGTCCTGCGTCAGGGTCTTGCCGATCAGGAGGTTCTTGAGCTTCTGATCCCGCTCCATCTCGACGATGGCGATCTCGTCCTGGTAGTCCTTCTCCAGCCGACTAGTCTCCTCCTCCTCGATGGACCTGGCCCGCTCGTCCTTGTCGACTCCCCGGCGCGAGAACACCTTGACGTCTACCACTGTCCCACCGATGCCCGGCGGGACCGTGAGCGAGGTGTCGCGCACATCCCCAGCCTTCTCGCCAAAGATGGCCCGGAGCAGCTTCTCCTCGGGCGTCAGTTGGGTCTCGCCCTTTGGGGTGATCTTGCCCACGAGGATGTCGCCGGCCTGCACCTTGGCACCGATCCGGACGATCCCCGGCTCGTCGAGGTCCTTCAACGCTTCCTCCGACACGTTGGGGATGTCGCGGGTGATCTCTTCCTTCCCCAGCTTGGTGTCGCGCGCCTGGATCTCAAACTCCTCGATGTGGATCGAGGCGTAGCGATCGTCCTTCCCCAGCCGTTCGGAGACAAGGATGGCGTCCTCGAAGTTGTACCCCCCCCACGGCATGAAAGCGACCAGCACGTTACGCCCCAGGGCCAGCTCTCCCTGGTCGGTG
Organism: Methylomirabilia bacterium; assembly: GCA_046758385.1. Taxonomy (GTDB): domain Bacteria; phylum Methylomirabilota; class Methylomirabilia; order Rokubacteriales; family CSP1-6; genus JBHIAB01. The sequence goes on from JBHIAB010000110.1 coordinate 5,291, forward strand.
CCCGGCCCATCCGCGACCACCTCCCCGGCCTGAATCCGCTGCCCTTTCTGCACGAGGGGCCTCTGGGTGATGCAGGTGTTCTGGTTGGAGCGCTGGTACTTGGTCAGGTTGTAGATGTCCAGCGGCAGGTCCTGGACCGGATCCGCCTTCTTGGACCGGCTCTCCGCCCGCACGACGATCCGCTCGGCGGAGACGTACTCGACGACACCCGGGCGTCTGGCCACCACCACCGCCCCGGAGTCGCGGGCCACGATGTGCTCCATCCCGGTGCCGACCAGCGGGGCTTCCGGCTGCAAGAGCGGCACGGCCTGTCGCTGCATGTTCGAGCCCATGAGGGCACGGTTGGCGTCGTCGTTCTCGAGGAAGGGGACCAGCGAGGCCGCCACCGAAACCAGCTGCTTGGGTGAGACGTCCATGAACTGGACTTCCGCCGGGGGCACCAACTTGAACTCGCCGGCCTTTCGGGCGGAGACGAGGTCGTGCGCGAAGTGGCCGGTCTCGTCCAGCGGGGCGTTGGCCTGGGCGATGACGAACTGTTCCTCTCCGAGGGCCGTCAAGAACGCGATCTCGCCGGTGACGGCCCCGTCCACCGCCTTACGGTACGGCGTCTCGATGAACCCAAACTCGTTGATGCGGGCATAGGTCGACAGCGAAGAGATCAACCCAATGTTCGGGCCTTCCGGGGTCTCGATGGGACAGATGCGACCATAGTGGGTCGGGTGCACGTCCCGGACCTCGAACCCGGCGCGCTCCCTGGAGAGACCCCGGGGGCCGAGGGCCGAGAGGCGTCGCTTGTGCGTCAGCTCGGCCAGCGGGTTGGTCTGGTCCATGAACTGACTCAGTTGGGAAGAGCCGAAAAACTCCTTCACGACGGCTGAGACAGGCTTGGCGTTGATCAGGTCGTGGGGCATCATGTTGGCGATGTCCGAGATGGACATGCGCTCCCTGACGGCCCGCTCCATTCGGGTCAATCCGACCCGAAACTGGTTCTCCAAGAGCTCCCCCACCGAGCGGACCCGCCGGTTCCCCAGGTGGTCGATGTCGTCGGTGGGCCGCTGGCCCAGCTTGACCAGCAGCAGATGGCGGATGACCTGCACCACGTCTTCGCCCCGAAAGGTTCTGACGTTGCCGGGGACGTCGATCCCGAGCTTCTTGTTCATCATGAAGCGCCCGACGCGAGCCAGGTCGTAGCGCCGCGGGTCCATGAACATCCCCCGGAAGAGGGCGCGAGCCGACTCCACGGTGGGGGGGTCGCCTGGGCGGAGGCGCCGGTAGATTTCCACCAACGCCTCATCGGGGCTCTTGTAGTGGTCGCGGGCGAGCGTCTCGTACAGGGAGGCATCCACCTTGGGCGAGTGCTTCACCAGGAGCTTGAAGGGGGCCACCCGCCGCGCCATGATCTGAGTCAGCACGGTCGAGATGATCTCCTGATTGGCCTCCAACAGCACCTCGCCAGTCTCCCCGTCCACGATGCGACTGCCCGTCCGCCGACCCACGAGCTCCTCGGCCCGCACCGAGATGCGATCTACATCGAGCTCCTGCAGGCGCTCGACGAGCTTCGGGGTCAGCCGCTTGCCTTCCTGAACCACCGGCTCCTTCTGGCGGGGCGACTTGATGTCCTCGGCCACCCTCTCGCCAAGATGTGCCTCTGGGTTCAAGCGCGCAACCGCCAGGCCATTCTGGAACGAGAGAATCTCCTCCAGGTCGTAGAAGAGCGCCAGAACCTCCTCGTCGGAGAGAATGACCCCCTTCTCGAGGGACCAGAAGGCGCGGAAATAGGCCGTGGCCAGCATCTTGCGGCGGCGGTCGACGCGGACGTGGAGAATGTCGTTGGCGTCAAAGTCGAACTCCACCCATGAGCCCCGATACGGAATGACCCGGGCTGAGTGGAGGGGCTTGCCGGAGGCGAGGGTCTTGCCCTTGTCGTCGTCGAAGAAAACACCGGCGGAGCGCTGGAGCTGAGAGACCACCACCCGCTCGGTCCCGTTGATGATGAAGGTGCCTTTGTCTGTCATCAGCGGAAGCTCGCCCAGGTAAACCTCCTGCTCCTTGATGTCCCGGACGGCGCGACTCTTCGTTTCCTTCTCGTGCTCGTACACCACGAGACGAAGCGTCACCTTCAGCGGTGTGGCGTACGTCATCCCTCGGTCGGGACACTCCTCCACCGTGTACTTCGGGTCGCCGAAGTGATAGTCGACGAACTCTAGGGAGGAATTCTGATTGTAGTCGCTGATGGGAAACACCGACTTGAACACTGCCTGGAGTCCGCTCTCCTCCCGCCGCTCGGGAGGAACGTCTTTCTGAAGAAAGCTCTCGTAGGAGCGCCGCTGAACCTCGATCAGGTTCGGGATGTCGACAATCGATGCAATCTTCCCGAAGTCCCTTCGCGTCCTGCGCCCGCACTGAATCGTCCCTGCCATAGATCCTCCATTGCTTGCCGTGCGACTCATCCACCCAGGCCCGCGCGCGCCCACTCCAGAACGGCGAGTTTCCCCTAGGCCACCCGGATCCTCGTCGCGGCTCCCTGCCGGCTCTACCGGACCTCGATGGTCGCCCCCACCTCCTCAAGCTTCTTCTTGGTCTCGTCGGCCTCGGTCTTGGCCACCTTCTCCTTGACAGGTTTAGGGGCGCCGTCCACCAACTCCTTCGCTTCCTTGAGCCCGAGCCCGGTAAGTTCTCGGACCACCTTGATGACCTGGATCTTCTTCTCGCCCGCCGCCCCGAGGATCACGTCGAACTCCGTCTTCTCCTCCTCGTCAGCCGGAGCCCCCGCGGCCGCCGGCGCTCCCGGCGCCATCCCCACGGGCATGGCCGCCACAGGCGAGATCCCGTACTTGTCCTGAAGCCCCTTGACCAGGCGGTTCAAATCCAAAACCGTCCAGGTGTCAACGGACTCCAGCACGTCCTCCACGCTCACTTTGGCCATCAATCGTTTCCTCCTCCCAAGGATTGCGCGGGCAAAGCCCGCGCTCGAAAACCCATGACACTACGGAACCGCTGTATCCCTCTTGGCGCGCACCTGGTCCAGTACCAAGACCAGAGAGCGGAGCATCCCCTCCAGCGTGTCCAGCAAGGACGTGAGCGGAGTGGACAGGGCACCCACGACCTGCCCAAGCAGCACCTCCCGGGAAGGGAGGTCAGCCAAGGCGCGGATCTCCGGGGGCTGGACGAGCCGCCCTTCCATATAGCCCAGCTTGATCTGGAACTTGGGGTGGGCGCGCACGAAGGTGGACAGCGCTTTGGCCAGGGCTACCGGATCCTGCTTACCCAACGCGAGCCCCATGGGGCCCTGAAGGTGTGGCGCGAGGCCGTCCAGAGACGACCCCTCGAGTGCGAGCCTGGCCAGGCGGTTCTTAACCACCCTGTACTCGGCAGAGACAGCCCTGAGCTGCCTGCGGAGCTCCGAGATCTGGGTGACGGTGAGCCCGCGATACTCGGTGAGCACCGCCGCGTTCACCCCGCCCACTTTGGCTCTCAAGGCCTCAATGGCTTCCGCTTTGGCGTGAGTTGGCACTGACCCTATCTCCTAAACTGATTGGCGATCTGCTGCACATCCACCGGGATCCCCGGCCCCATGGTGGACGACACCGTAATGGAACGGAGGTACTGTCCCTTGGCCGCTGCCGGCTTGGCCCGGACCAAGGCCTCCAAGAGGGTCATGGCGTTGGCCACCAGGCCCTCGCCAGAAAACGACTTCTTCCCGATCGGGACGTGCACGTTGCCGGCCCGGTCGACCCGGTACTCCACCTTTCCGGCCTTCGCCTCTCGCACGGCCCGCGCCACGTCGAACGTGACTGTCCCAACCTTCGGGTTCGGCATGAGCCCGCGAGGCCCGAGCGTTTTCCCCAACCGACCCACCTGCCCCATGAGGTCTGGGGTGGCGATGGCGACGTCGAAGTCCAGCCACCCACCCTGGATCCGTTCGATCAGGTCCTCCGCCCCCACGTGGTCGGCTCCCGCCTCCCGCGCCTCTCGCTCCTTCTCGCCCTTGCCGAAGGCGAGCACCCGGACCGTTTTGCCGATCCCGTGGGGCAGCACCACCGCTCCCCGCACCATCTGGTCAGCGTGCTTGGGATCTACCCCCAGGCAAACCGCGATCTCCACCGTCTCATCGAAGCGGGCCGGAGCCGCCTTCCTGACGGTCTCCATAGCTTCCTCGACGGGGTACGCCCTTGTCCGATCCACCGCCGCCAGCGCGGCGGCATAGCGCTTGCCCATGCCAGCCACGATTGTGCTCCTCTAGTGCCGTTCCAACTCGATGCACATAATGACTGCCCGCCGTCTTGTGCCTACCATCAGGTCCTCACCACACCCAGCTGATCGCTCGAAATAGTTGGAACGGCACTAGCCGACTTCGATCCCCATGCTGCGGGCAGTCCCCTCCACGATGTGCATGGCGGCCTCGAGGGAATCGGTGTTGAGATCCGGCAGCTTGGTCTGAGCAATCTCCTGGAGCTGGGCGCGGCTGACCTTGCCGATCTTGTCCCTCTGCGGAGTCGCCGAGGCCTTGGCAATCCCCGCCGCACGCTTGAGGAGGACTGCGGCCGGAGGTGTCTTCACCACGAAACTGAACGACCGATCCTGATAGACAGTCACGACCACCGGCAGGATGAGCCCCTCTTGGGAGGCGCTTTGCGCGTTGAAGCTCTTGCAGAACTCCATGATGTTCACGCCGTGCTGCCCCAATGCCGGGCCCACGGGAGGGGAGGGGTTGGCCTTGCCCCCCGGGATCTGCAACTTGACGAGAACCTGAACCTTCTTCGCCATAACTCCGCTCTAGAGACGCTCCACCTGGTAGTACTCGAGCTCGACGGGGGTGAGCCGCCCGAAGATGGCCACCATGACCTTCAGCTTCCCCCGCTCGGGGTTCAGATCCTCGATCGCCCCCGTGAAGTTGACGAAGGGGCCTTCGATGACGCGGACCTTGTCACCACGCTGGAAGACCGACTTCGGCTTGGGCTTCTCGGATCCGGCCTCCATCTGCCGGAGAATCTCCTCTACTTCCTCCCGCTGGATGGGAACCGGCTTGGGGCCTGAGCCCACGAACCCGGTGACCTTGGGAGTGGTCCGCACCACGTGCCAAGTCTCGTCAGTGAGCTCCATCTCCACGAGTACGTAGCCGGGGAAGAATTTCTGCGGGGTGATCCGCCTCTGGCCTTTGCGGACCTCCACCACCTCTTCGGTGGGCACCACCACCCGAGAGATCTGGTTTTCGAGGCCGAAGATTTTGGCCCGTTGCTCGATAGCCGCCACGACTTTGTTCTCGAAACCTGAATAGGTGTGGACGACAAACCACTGCTTTTCGAACTGATGGGTGGTCGCGGTCTCCTCGGTCATCGCAGGACCCCCTCCGCTACTCGGGACAGACCAATATCCACCATGTACAGGAACAATCCGATCACGAGCACCACGACCAACACCACGGCGGTCGAGTTGACTACCGCGGGCCGGCTCGGCCACGTCACCTTCCGAAACTCAACCATCACTTCTCTAAGAAACTGCTGAACCCTTCTCAAGTGCTGCATCGACCCTACCCTCGGCGGGGGGCTCCGCCCCCCTCCGATGAAAATCTGGCAGGCGTGGAGGGATTCGAACCCCCATCCCCCGGATTTGGAGTCCGGTGCTCTAGCCGTTCGAGCTACACGCCTGTACTCTTTCGGAGGGGGCCCCGACGGCCCCCTCCGAGGCCTCCCCCATAGCTTGCGCGGGCAAAGCCCGCGCTCGAACCCTCATCTCGCGGCGCGGGCGAAGCCCGCGTGCGAGGTTATTTGGTTTCTTTGTGGGGGGTGTGCTTTCGACACCACTTGCAGTATTTCTTCAGCTCCAGGCGGTCTGGATGGGTCCGCTTGTTCTTCGTCGTCGAGTAATTGCGCCGCTGACACGCAGTACAGGCCAGGGAAATAATATCTCGCATGGACTAGATTGCTTGTCCGCCCAACATCTGCGCGTTTGTGTCCAACTTTGCCGGGCCGCCACTGGCGCCATGCCGAGAACCGAGCAGATCAAGGACGCAGGGAGGAGCCCACCGGAGG
>JBHIAB010000111.1:0-11315 GCA_046758385.1 Methylomirabilia bacterium
TTGGGCGTGCTCTTCGACCACGGGAACGGGGACGACCGATACGCAGCAACCCGGGACGTGCCGGGGACGGGGATCCACGCGGCCGTCGGCCTTGTCGTGGATCGGGGAGGCGCGGATCTGTACCGGGCGTGGGGGGTGGCCCAGGGGGCAGGTCACGATCTCGCCTTCGGGTGGCTTCGGGACCTCGCCGGAGACGACCTGTACCAGAGCCACTGGCTGAGCCAGGGGGCGGGGAGCGCGAATGGCTTTGGCCTGTTGACGGAGGAGCGGGGAGACGACCGCTACCGCGGCGGAGCGCCGACGGTCCAGGGCTTCGGCCGGATGGAACGGGAGTACGAAGCCCTCGGCATCCTGCTCGACTTTGGCGGGGATGATCGGTACACCGGGCCGGGACGCGACGGGAGCGTCTGGCATCAGGGTGAGATCGGCCTCGGGGCGGATCATGGGAGCTGGCGGGATTTCGCAAAGGGGGCGGCCTTCAGCCCCCCAGCGGAAGCTTCCCGGAGCAGGCCACCCCATGAGACCTTCTATCCCTATGCCCCGGTGCCAATTCTCCCGGACGACCCGCACCTTGCCCTGCTCCTCGAGGAGGCCTCCGCCTTTACAGCGGGGGAAAGCGCTGAGGCAGCACGCGGGGCAGCTCAATCCGAACTCGTGGCGATCGGGCTGGAGGCCGCGCCCTACCTGGTGCAGATCCTCCGCTCGGCGGACATCGGCAACGTCTTTGTCGCCATGGAGGTGCTTCAGCGCATCGGTTCTCCGGCGATCCCCGCCCTCCAGGAGGCCTTGGGTGATCCTGCCTGGCATGTCCGGAGGCGAGCGGCGGCCCTGCTGGGCCGGATCAAGGAGGGTGGGGTGGCCCTGCTCGTTGCTGGTGGACTCGCAGATCCGGACTGGGGGGTCCGGGCGCAGACGGCGATGGCGATCGCACGCATGGCGGATGTCCCGGCCGGGGCCAGGGACCGCCTGGCGCGATTGGCCCGAGGCGATGAGGACCGGGATGTGCGCCGCGCAGCATTCCTCGCCCTGAGCACCGTAAGAGATCCGAGCCTGATCCCGGTGTTGGTCGACGGCCTCCGCGACCGCGACTTCACCGTCCGTCGTGCCGCGAGCCGGGTCCTGGCCGGGATCCCCGAGGCTTTGGAAGCGCTTCGTGCCCTCGCCGCTAACGTGGAGGAAGACCCGATCACGCGTGCCCTCGCCCGAGTGGCAATCGAGCAGCTGGAAGGGTTGCGATGATCACTGCCCACGCCGCTTCCCGGGGTGCCCCCTGCCGTTGTTTGACACACCCTCGGACCGCTCGGTAGAATCAGCTCGTTTTCAGGGAAGCACCGGGGGAGAGGGGGAAGGCTTCGACGTCGTGAGTAGTCTCCTGAGTCGCTTGAGTCATCACACCATTCTCAAGACCCCGCAGTCGTGACCACGGCTGTTACGGGTGTCAGCGGGTTCATTGGTGCCGCGATTGCGCGACGCCTCGAGGCTGAGGGGCGCCCGGTCGTGGGCCTCACCCGCCAGCCCGCCGCCGCCGCGACCCTGGAGGGACACGGGATTCGAGCAGTGGTCGGCGATCTGCTGGACCGCTCCGCTCTGCGTCGGGTCTTGGCGGGCTGCGACGTCCTGTATCACGCGGCGGGACTCGTTGCGTTCTGTCTTCCCGACCCTCGTTCCCTCTACCAGGTCAACGTGGGAGGAACACGCTCGCTCCTCGAGGCCGCCGTGGAGGCGGGAATCCGGCGCGTCATCTACACCAGTTCGGTGGTGACGATTGGGGAGGCACCGGGCACCGTGGCGCGGGAGGAGACGACACACCGGGGGTGGTATCTCTCGCACTACGAACGGTCCAAGGTCGAGGCGGAGCGCGTGGCGCTCAGCTTCCGTCAGAAGGGGATCGAGGTGGTCTGTCTTAATCCGAGCTCGGTGCAGGGACCGGGCCGCCTGACTGGGACAGCCCACTTCTTCCTCGATTATCTGAATGGGCGGCTGCCATGGTTCTTCGGCGAGTGGGTGAGCCTGTGTTATCTCAACGACTGCGTCGAAGGTCATGTGCAGGCCGAGACCCGCGGGCGGGACGGGGAGCGTTATATCTTGAGCAGTCCTCCCGTGCGGCTTACGGAGCTTTTGCGCCATCTCGGCGAGATCACCGGCCTCTCCGAGCGCCCGCGCCGGCTCCCGGCGGCGCTGGCCTGGCTCGCCGGCGTGGCCCTGGAAGGCTGGGGCCATTTGGCGGGGTCCCCACCCCGTCTCTGTCGTGAACAAGTCCGAACGATTCTGCACGGGTATCGGTGTGACAGCAGCAAGGCCGAGCGGGAGCTGGGCCTTCAGTTTACCCCGCTCGCGGAGGCCCTGCGCCATACGGTCCGATGGTATGTCCAGGAGGGGCATGTGAAGCGATCCCTGCCCATGATGCCTCTCCGAGGGGCCGACCCATGAGCCCGATGGTGCTTGTCTGGGTCCTGGTGGCGTATCTGAGTGGATCGGTCCCCTTTGGCGTGATCGCCGCCAGATTCTTCGGCGGGTTAGATGTTCGCCGGCACGGAAGCGGGAACATCGGGACTGCCAACGTCCTTCGGACCGCGGGGAAAGGGGCAGCCATCGTGACGCTGGCCGGGGATCTTCTCAAAGGGTATCTGCCGGCTTTCCTGGCCGGCCTCCTCGCGCTCCCTCCCCTGGAGATGGCGGCGGTGGGTCTCGGCGCGATTGTCGGTCACAACTGGTCCTGCTTCCTCCGGTTCTCCGGGGGAAAGGGGGTGGCCACCAGCTTCGGCGTCTTTCTCGCCCTCGCGCCGCTGCCGGCTCTGGGCAGTCTGGTAGCTTGGATCGGGGTCCTCGGCTGTTTCCGCTACACCTCCCTCGCCGCCCTGGCCGCGAGCCTGGCGGTCCCCCCGCTCATCCTCCTCGAGCGGGGCGTGGGGACGTTCTTCTGGCTCTCGGCCCTCGCGGCGCTCCTCATCTTTGTGCGGCACCGGGATAACATCCGACGCCTACAGCAGGGGACGGAGCCGCGCGTGGGGGAGCAGAGCACCTGAGGCCTCCCGCTATCAGGGTCTCGTGGCTTCCTGAGGGTAGTGCCGCTCCTCCGTGCGTGAACTCTTTATCACGCTTAGGATGCAAGCCTTCCTCCCAGCGTGGCCCTGAGGCGAGGGGTGCGATGGACGTGATCTCCTTCGGGCTCATCGGTCTGGGACGGCACGGCAGCCGATACGCCCGCCACCTGATGGCAGATGTGCCGGGGGCGAGGCTGGTGGCGGTCTGCCGCCGCAACCGGGAAGGGGGTGAGGCCTTCGCTCGCAACCACGGCCTCACCTTCTACGCCGAGCCGCAAGCCCTGCTGGCCGATCCTCGCGTTGAAGCCGTTGCGATCGTGGTCCCGCCAGCTCTTCACCGCGATCTCTGCCTGGCTGCGATCGGCCACCGCCTTCCCTTCGTGGTCGAGAAACCGATGGCCCCCTCCCTCGCGGAGGCCCAGGAGATCCTTGGCGCGGCAGAGCAGGCGGGCGTGCGCGGGACCGTGGCCCATACCTTGCGCTTCGATAGTGTCGTGCGATCCCTCAAGGCGGAGATCCCCCATTTCGGTGGGATCGATGTGCTTACGATCCGGCAGCGGATGGAAGGTTTCTCCAGAACCTGGATTGACGACCCCGATTCGGGAGGGATCCTCCGCCACATCGGGGTTCACGCCCTTGACCTCATCCGATTTCTGAGAGAAGAAGAGGTAAGTAGCTTATATTGTGAGATAACTCGCATCAGTTCCATCCACACAGAGGATTGCTTTGCCGCCGTCCTCCGCCTGCACGGAGACGGGGCCGTCGCACTGGTAAACGCGGTCGGCGGAACCAGCGGGCGCGAGGGGCGGATCGAAGTGATCGGTGACGGCGGGCTGCTTGTCGCCGATTACACGCGGGGGAGCCTGAAGCGGCGGAAGGGAACCCGCTCGATCACCCTGCCGGTTTCCCCGGCGGTCCCGACCGTTCGCGAATGCCTGGCGGCCTTCGTGGCCTGGCTGGCCGGCGGGCCGGCCCCACCGGTCTCCCTCCAGGACGGCCTCCGAGCGGTCGAACTCGTCGATGCCTGCCATCGCTCCGCCGCCACCCACACCCTCGTCCGACTCGGCTGAGCAGAGGCGGCTTGCGGCTTCACTCAGAGTCGGAGTGCAACTTCTGTGTTCGTACCAGATCCTGCTTCTCAAATCTAACCGGCTCTGAATTCCCACGCTTCGGGCGTACAACGACAGTACCTGCTAGCTTGTCATGCCACCCTTGCTTCCGTTTATCAAACGCAACCCATAGAAGCCCGAGGAATAACGGAAGAATGGATACAAAATAAGCAAAGTATCGCCCGATGAGTTGCCCCTTGGACGGCTTCCTTCCGGTTCTTGCATCCACTATCTTCGCGCCGATAGCCATTTTACCCGGGGTAGCCAACTTGTATATCCAAAGCGAAATCACGGCTATGGCTGGAAGTACCCAGGAAATCAGGAAATCCATCGACCCTCGAACCAAATTCTCAGGATCAAGGTATGCCCACCCATAAATGGATATCAAAAGAGGGAAAATGATGACCGTGATTAATGCCGAGTCTATAATCGCAGCCCACACCCGAACCCAAAACCCCACATATTCAAGTTCCGGTTGAGCTTGCATCTCTTCCAAGGCTTTACCTAACTTGGTGTGTACGAGCGTCTCACGAGAGGTAAACTGCCCAATATTTACGCTAAATCGTGCAGTTCCTGCAATCGAAATCGGATGGGTCGCAAGGCACCCACACTTGAATCCCCTGGAAGATTCTTGATCTAGGGTGAACTTCTCAGGCAAGCGTCCCGGGGCTTGTGTCAAGTGTCAAGGCCTGACAGCGTTTCTTCAGATCTCCTCTGGAGACGACCAACCAGCGCCGAGGGGTCATGGCCCCTGAAATACCTATTACCTAGGTCCACATCCACAGGATATATGCCCGGTAGATGGCATAGACGGCAATCAGGGAAGCAACAAGCACGCGAGCAGAGACCGAGGTGAACCTCCGGGTCAGTACAACACCTCCTACGATGACCGCCACTGTCTCAAGGGGACTAACAATGTGGCCGAAGTATCTGTGGTCCCAGTAGGAAACGGGGCTGTGAAACCGCCAGTCGGAGAATGGAAAGAGGTGACGGTGGGCGTCGGCGTGATGGAGCAGCAGGTCTCCAAGGGCGTGGAGGGCCATGCTGGCAAAGAGTGCTGCGAGACGCAGGGCGCCGAAACGGTACGCCAAGGTAAAACCTAACACAGTGAGCGGAAGGGAGTGAAAAAGATCGAACAATGCCAGCCAGCCAGCTTCATGGTAGAGTTGTGACCAGATCACACGCTCCGGGATTCCGCGCCAGACCTTCTCGTACAGGTAGAAGAAGATCATCGGCAGGTCGGGTAGGATAGCCCCAGCTATGATTGGTCCTGTCGTGTTGGGCCGTTCTTTTCGGCCTAAGATGAGGAGGTTGACGACCGCGTGCGCGGGTGTGTTCATGTGTCCATTCCGGTACTAAAGAAAATCGCCTATCTCTGCGGGCCGCCACACGGCGCGAATCACCTTCCAGTTGTTCTCGCCCTCCTGAGCGAGTGCGAAGTCGAACCGGTACAGGTCGGCGCGGAGTCCGGCGAGCTCCTCCACGGCGGGAATCGGGCGGCCGGCCATGGCGACGAAGACGGTGGCCTCGGCCTGGTCAGGCTCGGGGAGGGTAACGCTCTGCACTCGTGTGAGGAGATGGATGGACTTGTTGCGGAGGAAGTGGTAGGCGAGGATTCCCAGGATGCCCCGCTTGTTCTGTCCGAGGCCATCGGTATAGTGATCCGAAATGAGGGGCTTCAGCGCCCCGAGATCCTTCTTCTCGGCTGCGACCTCGGCCCGGTCGAGGAGGGCGCGTACTTGCCCCTCCGGCGAGTCCGGCTCGGATGAGCAGGCGAGGAGGCCAAACGATGTGAACACCGCACACGTCGCCAGGAGCACAGTGCCTCGCGTGTGTCTGGGCTTTGGATGATCCAGCCAGGATATTTGGGGCGCGTCGTTCTGGGACATCGACTCGAAGTTGGGGTGGCGCCAGGACCGCTCGCCCGGTGGTTTGTGAGAGGACAGCTAGTGCTTGGCTCCCAGGGCGCGGTCAAGATTAAAGGCTGCACTGATCAAGGACAAGTGGGTAAAGGCCTGGGGGAAATTCCCCAACGCCTCGCCGTGCGGACCGGTTTCTTCGGCGTACAGGCCCAGGTGGTTCGCATAGCCGAGCATCTGTTCAAAGGTGAGGCGGGCCACATCAAGCCGGGCTCGGTCGACCTGACCGGCTCGGGTGAGGGCTTCGACGAGCCAGAAGGAGCACATGTTGAAGGTTCCCTCGCCGCCCTGGAGGCCGTCGGGAGTCTCTTCAAAATTGTAGCGGCGGACCAAGCTGTCGGAGGCCAGCCCTCCTTTCGTCGGCGACTGTTTTATGGCGTCCAGGGTCTTCAGCATCCGGGGGTCCGTCGGGGAGAGAAAAAACACCAGGGGCATGATTAAGCTGGCCGCATCCAGCGACTCACTATCATAGTGTTGCACGAAGGCCTGGCGCTTGCGACTCCATCCCTTGCTGAGGATTTCCTCGTAAATCTGATCGCGAGTCTTGAGCCACTGCTCACGGTCTACCGGGAAGGAGCGCTTGTCGGCAAGCCGGAGGCCGCGATCCAGCGCGACCCAGGACATGAGCTTGGAATAGACGAAGTGTTGTGGCCCAGTGCGCACCTCCCAGATCCCGTGGTCCTCACGTTGCCAGTTGGCACACACCCAGTCCAGCAGGCGGCGGAGTCTTCGCCACAGGTCATAGGAAATCGGACTCCCGTACTTGTTGTAGAGATAGACGGAATCCATCAGTTCACCGTAGATGTCGAGCTGCAGTTGACTGAAGGCAGCGTTCCCCACCCGGACCGGGCGCGAGCCTCTGTACCCCTCCAGGTGGTCCAGTAACTCCTCCGTCAGGATGTGGTGTCCGTCGATGCCGTATACGACCTGCAAGGATCCATCCGCGTTCAGTTCACTACACCGGGCTTCAAGCCAGTTCATGAATTTGGCCGCCTCCTCGGTGAACCCGATCCGGAGCAACGCGTACAGGGTGAAGGCTGCATCCCGGATCCAGGTGTAGCGGTAGTCCCAGTTGCGGACGCCGCCGATGCTCTCCGGGAGGCTGCACGTGGGGGCGGCCACGATCGCGCCTGTCGGCTCGAAGGTCAGCAGCTTCAAGAGCAGTGCCGAACGGTTCACCGTCTCGCGCCAACGGCCCGTGTAGGTGCACTTCGAGAGCCAATCGCGCCAGAACCGGACGGTGTTTTCGAAGAGGGCATCGGCCTCCGACTCCTTGAGCGCGTTGCCGCAGCTGGTCCCGAGGGGGATTTCCTGGAGAAGAAAGATGGCGGTCTCGCCCTCGTGCAGTGTGACCTCGGCGACGACGCCTCCATGCCCGTCCTGTTTGAGCGGGATGCGCGTTGCCAGCCCCAGGCTGAGCGTGGGGGAGTGGAAGGTCACACCCTCCTCCCCGCACTGTTGGAGTTCGTGCGTATCCCGAGCGTAGTTGAAAGCGGGACGACACTCCATGCGGAAGGACATGGACCCGCGTACGACACGCGCATGGCGGACAAGTTGGTGCTGGCCATGCCAGGGGTACGGCTCCTCCACAGGCATATAGTCGGCGATTTCTCCCACGCCGCCCGTGGAAAGAAAGCGTGTGATCAAGACGTTCGTATCGGGCCAGTAGAATTGCTTGCGGGTGACCTCCTCAGCCACCGGGGCGATCTTGAAGCGGCCGCCCTTGTGCTCGTCGAGGATAGCGGCGAAGACGCTCGGTGAGTCAAAATGGGGAAAGCAGAGCCAATCGATGGAGCCGTCTATCCCCACGAGGGCGGCTGTGTGCATGTCCCCGATGATCCCGTAATTTTCGATGGGCTGGTACGGCATTGCACCCTCCTTCCTTGCGCGAGGGGAAGGCTCGCCTCAGTTCGCTGACACGCGCCGACCATTCGGGCCGCGGACCGCTACCGGGGCCCCTGGTGCGAATTATCGCCTCCATCCCAGCCACCAGCCCAAGACCTTCCGAACAAAGGGGGTCAATCGCGAACGGTTGTACGCGTCCGCGACCTTTTTGATGGCTTCGGCCTGAGTGGGGTAGGGGTGGATCGTCTGGCCGACCGCTTTCAGCCCCACCCCGCCGACGATGGCCAGGGTGAGTTCGGAGATCATTTCTCCCGCGTGGCGCGCCACCAGCGTGGCGCCCAGAATTCTGTCGGTGCCGGCCTTCACGTGGACCTTGACCATTCCCTCGGTCTCCCCCTCGAGAACCGCCCGATCGACGTCCTCGAAGTGCTGGACGAAGGTCTGGACGTGCATGCCTCTCTCCTCGGCTTGCCGTTCATAGAGTCCGACGTGGGCGATCTCCGGGTCGGTGTATGTGCACCAGGGGATGGTCAAGGCACTCGTCCTGGCGCGTCCCAGGAAGAGGGCGTTCTGGATGACGATGCGCGCCATCGCATCGGCCGTGTGAGTGAACTTGTAAGGAAAACAGATGTCCCCAGCCGAGTAGATCCGGGGGTTAGTGGTCTGGAGATAGTCGTTGACCTGCACCCCCTTTCTCTCCTCGTAGGCTACGCCCGCCGCCTCCAGGTTGAGCCCTTGCACGTTGGGGGCCCGACCGACTCCAACGAGGATTTCGTCGACGGCCACGTCCTTGCAGGCCCCATTGCCATCGAACTGCAGGACCTTTTCCGCCCCCTGTCTCTCAACCTTGCGAATTGTGCACCCGCAGACCAAATTCACCCCATCACGCCGGAACGCCCGCTCCACGATTTCCGCAGCGTCCCGGTCTTCCCGGGTGAGGATCTGGCACTCGGCCTCTAGGAGGAACACCTCCGACCCGAACCGGCGAAAGGCCTGGGACATCTCGCACCCGATCGGACCGGCGCCGATCACCGCAAGGCGCCTGGGCAGTTCGGTGAGCGAGAAGACGGTCTCATTGGTCAGGTGGCCGGCATCGGCGAGGCCGGGAATCGGTGGGGCCGCGGCGCGTGCGCCCGTTGCGATGACGGCCTTCTGGAAGCGAAGGGCCTTTCCGTCGACTTGGATCGTATCGGAACCGGCGAATCGGCCCTCCCCGAGGAAGACATCTACGCCGAGCGAGCGGAAGCGAGCCACCGAGTCGTGGAGGCTGATCTGGGCCCGCAGTCGGCGCATACGCTCCATCACGGCAGGGAAATTCACGGTGACGCCGGCGGGGATCTGCACGCCGTAGTGTTCGGCGTCCCGAACATCCGCGTAGGCGCGGGCTGCGCGGAGGAGCGCCTTGGAGGGGACACAACCGACGTTCAAGCAGTCTCCACCCATGAGTTCTCGCTCAATCAGGGCGACCTTTGCCCCGAGGCCGGCAGCACCGGCGGCGGTCACGAGACCGGCCGTCCCGGCGCCGATGACGACCAGGTTGTACCGGCTGGCTGGCTGGGGGTTGACCCAGTCCGGCGGGTGGACGTTGGCAAGCAGGGTCCGATTGTATTCGTCTTGGGGGCGAACCTCCGGAACGTGCCGCATGGAAGCATCCCTCCTGAAAGTGCGTGGCGGTTCGGGGCTGTGTGCTGCGGGCCCTTCTCGGATCTGGCGCACCGTGCCATGGGGGCACCCCGGCGCCTCCGGAGCTCCATGATGGCCTGGAAGGATACGAGGCGCAAGTCCAATTGTGCAACCCGAAATGGTGCCGGATGGTTTCCATCGAAGGGGAGGTGGATGGTTTGAGATCTCTGCAAGGGCCGGAGGGGAGAATCGGGTTGGCGAGGGAGCCGTGGGCATGGTAGAAGTGAGGTCCGACGTGTCCTGGCGGTGGTGAGGAGCAGGGGACGGGGAGAAGGGACGATGCCGCGCGGGAAGGGTGAGCCAAAGTTTCAGGCGGGTCGCCCTGTGAGTGCAGGGGACCCCTTTGCCAATCTCGCGGAGGATGTCCGGAAGGGACTGACGAAAATCCCCAAAGAGCTCCCCCCGAAGTACTTCTATGATGCACACGGTGCGGCGCTCTTTGAGCAGATCTGCGAACTCCCGGAGTATTACCCGACTCGCACGGAACGGTCCTTGCTCCTGCGAGTGGCCGATGGTGTCATCACCATCTGCCAGCCCACCACCCTCATTGAGTTCGGCTCGGGCAGTGCCAGCAAGACCCGGATCCTCCTCGACGCGATGGCGCGCCGCGGATTGCTGGACCTGTACGTGCCGATCGACCTGAGCGCGGAACAGCTCCGTCAGACGAGCGGCATGCTCCACACAGAGTATCCGGGACTCCAGGTGCATGGCGTGATCGGAGATTTTGAGCAGCCGGTGGAAGGGCTGCCCGATGGGGGGCCTCGACTGGTGGTATTTCTGGGTGGAACGATTGGGAATCTCACTCCCAGTGAAGCGGTCCGGTTTCTGCACAACGTGGCACGCCTGCTCGCCCCCCCGGACCGTTTTTTGCTTGGGACGGATCTCGTGAAGGACGTGGAGCGCCTCGAACGTGCTTACAATGATACCACTGGTGTGACCGCGGCCTTCAATCGCAACGTTCTTTCGGTCATCAACCGGGAACTCGGGGCGAATTTTGACCCGAGCCGGTTTGACCATCTCGCGTTTTACAACCGGGAGGCGGCACGGATCGAAATGCATCTGGCGGCTCGTGAAGCCCATCAGGTTTGGATCGGGGCCATCGATTTGGCAGTGGACTTTGCGAAGGGTGAATCTATTCGGACAGAGATCAGCTGCAAATATACCCGCACGATGGTTGAGGATATGCTGGAGGCAGCTGGACTGAGGCTGCTCCGGTGGGATACGGACGATGATCATCTCTTTGCGCTTTCCCTTTCTCAGAGAGAACCATAAAGAGGATCGTCTGATCGGTGGTGGAGAACCATGATTACGGCCCGTGCGGATGTCGTCGGGAGCCTGCTCCGCCCTGCATGGCTGCTCGAGGCGCAGCGAGCGTTTGCCGCCGGCATGATGGCGCAGTCAGCTTTCAAGAGGATCGAGGACCGGGCAGTTGATGAGGCGGTGGCTCTGCAAGAGGAGGCTGGTTTGGGTGTGGTCACCGACGGGGAGATGCGCCGGCAGTCCTTCCAGGCGCAGATGATGGAGGCGGTGGAGGGCTTTGGGGAGCGCACCCTGGATGCCCTTGTCTGGGGTGAGTGGCGCGGCCCTGCGGAGGTGGGCGACTCATGGGTGCCGCGTCCCGCTTCCCTGGGGGTGGTCAGCAGGCTCACCCGGCGACGCCACATCGCGGCGGAGGAGTTTACCTATCTCCGGGCACGGGCGACCAACATCCCCAA
>JBHIAB010000112.1:0-11263 GCA_046758385.1 Methylomirabilia bacterium
CGGACACGACATCGACCCGCTCACCCTCGATCTGGGCGATGCCGGCCGGCCGCAGCGGGGACGCCGCCAGCCCGCGCTTTCCCAGCCAGGCCCGGTCGCTCTCGGGCGCCGAGGCAAACCCCTCCCGCGTCGGAAGCTCCGTCTGGAGGATCAGGCGCTGTCCGAAGGGCAGCCGCGGCAGGAAGCGCAACATGGCCAGGCTCGCCCCGATTGCCAGCAGGAGTGACATCACGACCCGCCCGACCGCCGTCAGGATGACTGCGCGCGTCGCCCCTGCTCCCACCAGGCTCAGGCTCAATCCCCCGAGGATCGCGACGATCCCCAGCACTCCGACAATCCCAAAGCCCGGGATCAAGAACAGCTCCACCGCCAGCAGCGTGAGACCGATCCCGACGAGGAGCAGCTCCTCCCAGCCGGCCAGGCGAACCAACCAGTGGCCCCAGAAGAAGGTTGCAAGGCTCGCGATGCCCACCGCCCCCGGCACGCCGAAGCCTGGGGTTCGCAGCTCGAGGATGATCCCGAGGATCCCGATGGTCATCAGCAGCGAGCCGAGAACCGGGTTGGTCAGGAAGCGCACCAGCCTCTCGGCCCAGTTCACGGAGGTGTGACGCATGTCCGCGCCGGTGAGGTCAAGCTGCTCCAGCACGGCCTCCAGGTCATCGGCCTGGAAGTCGGCGAGCCGGTGCTTCAGCGCTTCCTTGGTTGTTAGCGTCAGGAGCTTCCCCTTCTCGATGACCCCCTTGATCTGCACGTCGGCGTCCACCATCGCCTCGGCAAGGAGTGGCGGGCGCTTGCGGCTTTCGGCAGTGGCCCGAAACTCCTTCCGCATGTAGGATACGGTCTTTTCCGCAACCGGCTGGGCCGGAGCCCCCGGTTGGCCAACCCTGACCGGGGTAGCCGCCCCGATCGTCCCGCCGCTCGCCATGGCGATTTTCTCGGCGGCCAGGCTGATGAGAGCGCCCGCTGAGATGGCCCGCTTGTTCACGAAGGCCACGGTCCGGACTCGAGCCCTCAGCAGCGCGTCCCGGATCTGCACCGCAGCGTCCACACGTCCCCCGAAGGTGTTGATCTCCAGGATCACTGCCGCGGCTTTCGCCGCGGTGGCCTCCTCCAGGACGCGCCGGACGAACGGGGCGAGCCCGAGGTCGATCATGCCCTCGATCGGCGCCACGAAGACCAGCGGCCGAAGGGTCTGGGCAGGCAGAGGTTCGCCGAGTTGGAGGATGAGCAGTGACACCGCGACGATGAGCCCACGCAGAGCCCGTCTGTGGCACGTGGCGCTCCGGGTCACGAAACGCCCCCTTTCTCTTGCGATCCGCTCAGGATAGGCCAGGGGCGAGCAGCATGGTGACGGTTCGTCTCGCGCCCCAGTGGATCTAGTCTCCGATCCCGTCGGTGCCGGCGCCAGAGACAATCGCGCAGACGTTCTGTAGTGCCGCCTCGTTGGCCTCGTCCCAGACCGCGCCCTTCTGCACCACCTTGGCCTCCCAGAGCTCCAGCTTTTCCGCCTTGCTGTGTGGGGTGGTGTTTGGCAGGTAGACCGTTACGGGCACGCCCGCGAGCCACCCGGCGTAGGCCACACCGAGGCCGTGATTGCCGCTGGACGCAGTGATCAGACCACGCCGGACCTCATCTTCATCCAAGGTAAGCAGCCTGTTCACCGCGCCCCGAGCCTTGAACGAGCCGGTGATCTGCAGGCATTCGAGCTTCAGCCAGAGCGCCGCATCCCCCCAGGGCCGCTCGCGCACAGGCGCGGCCCGGACCAACGGCGTGTGGCGCACCTTATGGCGTAGGCGTTCCTGCGCTGCGTGTATGTCGCTCAGATCGAGCATGTCCTGTCTCGTCCTATTTTCCCTCGATGTCGCCCTTCTTGGAGGCTGCGTCGATCACGACGTGAAAGCCTCGCGAGCCCACAAACTGATCGTTTGCGAACAAGCTGAACTCATAGAGCCCTGGTTCATGAAAGTCGACGTTGTGCAGCCGAAATCTCAGGTCGTGACTCTTCGTCCTTTCGGTGACCTGGACCGGCCGGGTTATCGTCCGGCCAACGAAGCGATCTGTGTCCAGATGCACCAACTCCAGCCGAAAGATATAAGTCCCCTGTGCGTCGCCTAGTCTTACGTAGACGGCAAAGCCAGGGTGATGACCAGGAAGTTTGCTCGCGGTGAGCTGATCGAAGATGCCGATGAGGCTGGCCTTCCCGGTTTCTCCATCGGTAATGATCGTATCGCACACCAGCATGGCATGCAGCGTGGGGGTTGGGCCGGGCGGTGGTGCGACTGACACGGTAGCCTCTTATGGTGGCCTCGGGAACATGAGCCCCAGGTGCTCTCAGGACCGCGGCAGTACCGCCTGCCCGGCACTGCACCAGAGCTTGCGGCGAGTCTAGGCAGGGCCGAGGAGCGCTGTCAAGGGCGGGAAGAGGGCGGCTTTGAAATCTATAAGCGGGGAAGTCTGCTCGTCTGGATCGACAGTTTCTTCTAGCGGGTGGTCGCGCCCAACCAAGGTCGACTCGGAAGGCGAAAAAGCTGCGGGGAGGGTTGTATTCTCGGCCACGGGTGACGATCTACATAAGTCGACAGAGCTGAGGACCGTCTATGCCTGGAAAGCCCGTTTGTCAGGACTCGGTGGCGCCGGAGAAACCCGGCCATGCGGCGGGCGCGCAGCGCGGCCCGGCGGGGGGCTGGGCGGGCGTCCGGAGGGAGAGGCTGTGATGAAGCCTGGGCGTCAGGCCCGGGTACTGGTCGTCGACGATGAAGCCCGGAACCGCGACTTCCTTGAGCAGGCGCTCGTCCGGTTCGGAAATGAGGTCGTTCTCGCCGAAGACGGCCAGGAGGCCCTCGCGGAGGTGAAGCGCCAGCGTCCGGACCTCGTCCTCTTGGACATCGCCATGCCGAGGATGAACGGCCTCGATGTCTGCCGAGCCCTGAAGAGCGATCCGACGACCCGGCTCATCCCGGTGGTCCTCCTCACCGCCCTGGGCGATAGAGAGACCAGGATCGCCGGGCTGGAGGCCGGGGCCGATGACTTCTTCGACAAGCCCTTCGACCTCTGGGAGCTCACGACCCGCATTCGCGCGCTCCTGAACCTCAAGGGCTTCACCGACAAGCTCGTCAATAGCCTCGCCGTGGCGGTGAGGGGCGGCGAGAGCCGGTGAAGCCCACCCGGGGAGTGATCAGCGTGGCCCTGACGGTGGAGGGCTGCGCCAGCAACACGGTTCGCCCGCCACAGGGCTAGCTCGCCTCCGGAAGCGCGTCTCAGGGCCACCCCGAAGAGGGGCGCAGTCTGCCGCTACGAGCTTCGCTACCCGGATCCCCGTGGTATGCGATTTGGCATATTCTCGCCGCGCTCTCTGGACCGGACGGCCAACGTGGTTCACTTGACTCCGCACTCGGGCGGTCATAGCTTTGCGGTATGCGAGATCCTCTCCAAAGCTCCTTGGTGATGGCCCTGGTGTGAGGTTGGCCGGGTGGGTGGGCACGTCGGAGGACGCGGCCGGTGGCGCATCGCGCTGGCCCTGACCGCAGCGTTCTGGGTGACGAGTACGCTGCTCCCCCTTCCCGGTCCTTCCGCGCCGGCGCGCGGGGCGGCAAGCCTTCCCGGAGAACCCGCTCCGCCTCAGGTGGTCTCTGAGCTGCGGGCGGCTCTCGCCCAAGCGGAGCGCCGGTTCGAGGCAAAGGATGCGACGGGCCTGCTCGCGTACGTATCTGACCAGTATCGGACGGGTGTGTTTACAAAGGACGTCCTTCGGAGTCAGCTCGTCATCATCTTCCAGATCTATGAGGCCCTCGACGCCCGTGTCCGCCTCGAGGAGGTGCGGATGGTCGGAGACAGGGCGTGGGTCTACACGACAGGGGAGGTCTCGGGTCTCTTGCCAATGCTCGACCGCTGGATGATGCTCTTCCAATGGGAGCGCGAGCCGGAGGTTGTCCGGCAGGAGGACGGGGTGTGGCGACTGCTCGGCTACCAGCAGTAGGGACCGAGTGCCGGTCCAACTTGTTGCGCCGACTGTTACCTGCTCGGGTTTACGACAACCATCGCGACTGCGCGCAGTGCGAAAGTCGTCGCAAATGGTTGGAACGGCACTAACGGGTCTAAAACGGCCGCGAGGCCGGCTGAAAAGGATCCTCCAATGCCCAAGAGCTATCGCGGGAAATACTGGGACGAACTTACGACTGGTCAGGAGTTCTGGACCGGTGGCCGGACGGTGACGGAAGGCGACGTCCTCGGGTTTTCCGGCCTAACCGGCGACTTCAACCCCCTCCACACCGACGAGGAGTTCGCACGGACGGCGAGCCCGTTCGGCACGCGAGTCCCCCATGGGCCGCTGATCCACGACATGTACTTTGGTCTCCTCGACCGCCTCGGCCTCGTCGAAGGGACGGCGATGGCCTTCCTCGAACTCCACTGGAAGTTCCTGGCCCCCGTCCTCGTGGCTGACTCCATCCACGGCAGAGTCGTCGTGCACGCCAAGCGCGAAGTCAAGAAGCCGGACCGCGGAATCGTCACCTTCGGGGTGACCATCTTCAATCAGCGCGGGGAGCCCGTTCAGGAGGGTGAGCACATTCTTCTGCTGGCGCGACGCGCCAGCAGCAGCGCGTGACAGAAGGCTGAGCACTGCTTCCAAGCCCACGGCGCCCACGGCGAGCTGACCGCTGACGCGCAGGGACCTACCCCTGAAGGCTCGAGGGCGTGGATTGCTTGCTCGGCATCTTACGCCGAGTAGGTCGCCGTGAAGACTGATGCGCCGGCCGCGTCAGCGACTTGCTCGACTGTGAGCCACCCTCCTCTCGCAACGCCTTCGCCTCTGGCAAGTCAGCGGGATCAAAGCAGATGAGGACGCGACCGTCCCTGCCGCGTTGTGAGATAGATGCCGAGGAAGATCAGCGCGACCCCGGCGGAGTGGTAAAGGTGCACGGCCTCGCTGAGGAAAATCACCGCGAGGGTCGTCCCGAACACAGGCATCAAGTGGATAAAGAGGCCGGCCTTGTTCGGGCCGACCGCGGCAACCCCGCGGTTCCAGAAGACGTAGGCGAAGACCGAGGCGAACAGGCCCATATAGAGGATGCTGGCGACGTTGCCCAGGGTGATCTCGAACGGCCCTACGACTGCGTATTCGAGCAGGTAGAATGGCAGCAGCAGAAGGACCCCGACGAGGGCCAGGCTGGCGACGAGGTCGAGTGGCGGCAATGCGACCGGCCGCCACTTCAGGAGCGCCGAGTAGACTGCCCACAACGGTATTGCGACGAACATCCAGAGATCACCGTAGTTGAACTTCAGGGTGGTGAGCACCTCCAGGCTGCCCCGGGCGACGAGCACCACGACCCCCGCCAGCGAAACCGCGATGCCCACCGACTGAAGCCCCGTGATCATCTCCCGGAACAGGATCCACGTCACGATCACGATGAGCACCGGCGCGGTCGCGAGTATGAGGAGCGCGTTGACCGCAGTCGTGAAGTTCAGCGCGTAGTACACCGCGCTGTGGAAGGCGGAGACGCCGGTGGCGGACAACAGGACCAGGATCTTCCAGCGTCGCGCGATCACGTCCCGGTACGCGACCAGGGAGGCCACAGTAAGGGGCAGCAGCACCCCCGACGCGGTGACCCAACGCCAGAAGTTCAAGGAGACGGGCGGGATGTCGGTATGGACCGCACGGCCCAGCACCCAATTGCCCGACCAGAAGAGCGCGGCCAACGCGAGCAGCAGATAGGGCGAGACATGGCGCGACGACGGGGCCTGTCCACTCATGGTCTTGGTCTTCTGCTCCCCATGGCGATGACCAACGCCGATTCAGGGGTATCCTGCTTCTCCCGAGGCGCGTCGCTTTAAGGGACTCTACGCTACCGCTCGGGGTGGCTGTCAAGTGAATCACGCTCGGCTTGTGAACGGAGTCAGACAAATCTCTTTCGACCGGCGAGGAGTCGGGCACAGCGGCGGGAGCTTGACAGTCGGCGCAACAAGTTGGAACGGCACTGGTCAGGACGACGACACCTCGACACCCAAAGCGGCGTGGGCTCGTTCGTACCGTCCGGAAAGTGGAGGGTCGGACAGCGAGAGCCCCCGGATGGTCCTATGTGCGGCTTGCCAGGTGGCTCGGCGAGAGGGAAGTTCGACCGCAGTTACGAAACCGACCGATGATGTGCCGTGAGCTTCCATCGGTGCTTTCTTCTAGGCCATAGATCACAGGACCAGCTTCTCGCCCTTCCTTTGGGCCTCGTCGAGATTCTCCTTGAGTTTCAACAGCTCACCCGGAGGTCCCGTTATACGCCGCTTTCCATCCTTTGTCGTGATCACGACGAGTTTCTGCCTTGCCACCTTGTCGATGAATGGATCCATCTGAGCTTGCTGGATGGCCCCGGCCCACACCTCCGCGACATGGATCAGCATCTGTCCCCTGCGCTTGGCCCCATACGCGAGCACGCCACTCTTGTCCGGCCGGTCTTTCGTCCTTCCGAACCCTTCCAACCAAGCGCAATTCCACTGACCGCACTCGATCGGTCTTTCTGGAGTGCCGTAGATCGCGCATCCGGCCGCCTTCTGATGTTTGCATCCTTGGTACTCCGGCTTGTTCAGAGCCGGAACTCCGATGACGGCGCAGCACGCGGTACAGCTTCCACACTTGCGGTTAACCAACGGAAACCTCCAGGGCGCATCGGACGCGCGGCGCCACCTCGGCCTCGGGCCTTTCCACCTTGTGGTAACAGCTCCAGACTAGCTCCATTTCCGCTCTCCTTCTATCTCGCAGCGGGTCTGAACGTAGTGACACACAGCCCGAGCCTCCGCGATGCAAGCCCTATGCCACTGGTGAGAGCAGCGACTTCGACGGCGGGCTATCGGTACCGTCCGGAGGGGAGCGGCCCGTTTAATCCCAGCTTTGGCGCGGGGGAAACCCTTCCTTCGAGATCCGGTTCGGCTTGTTCCAGACATGGGAGCTCGATAGCCGCCCCCACCAACTGGAGAGCTATCTGGGCCCGGCGCCACAGGAGTCGAGATTGAGCGAGATCCAGCGCAAGGCCCGCATGACGAAGGTGGGGAGCAGTCGCACGCGCTGGCTCCTCGTAGAAGCCGCCTGGGCCATTCTCCGAGGCTGGGGTCGAGACCCGTGGCATAGATGGCGCCACCGCCCCATCGAATGTCCCATCATGCGTCGGCGACACCAGAGTCGCCCTGGAGAGCGCGAAGAGACGGGTGAAGGAGGCATGTCTCAACCTTCTTTATAAGTCGGCACCTTAGATTTAACATGGGTCGCTGGACTCGCGACGGAAAAACGCTTCGACGGGTCAAGCGAGCTCGAGAGGAGGAGGAGAGAAGTTCCATGACTGGCATGAAGCTGGTCGGCGTGGACGTGGGTGGGACGTTCACCGACCTCGTCGTGGTGGACGAAGGGAGCGGCGAGGTGCGGATCGCCAAGGTGCACACGACGCCCGCGAATCAGGCCGAGGGGGTCCTGGCCGCGCTCCGACAAGGGGGGCTGGCCGCCGACCAGATCGGGGTTATGGTCCACGGCACCACGACCGCCACCAACGCTCTGCTCGAGCGGCGCGGCGCCGTCGTGGGACTCATCACCACCAGAGGATTTCGGGACATCCTGGAGCTCGGCCGCCGGACCCGCCCCAGGGCGTACGGGCTCACGGGCTCCTTCGAGCCACTGATCCCCCGCGAGCTTCGCCTGGAGGTCACCGAACGAATCGACGCCGAGGGCAAAGTGGTCATCCCCCTCGACGACGAGGAGGTGCGCGGGGCCGCGGCAGTCCTCCGCGCGCGCGGCGTCGAGGCCGTTGTGGTCCACTTCATGCATTCCTACGTCAACGACCGTCATGAGCGGCGCGCCCGTGACCTGGTCGCCGGGGGCTGGCCCAACCGGTACGTCACCGCCGGCTCGGAGCTGCTGCCGGAGTATCGGGAGTACGAGCGAGGGACGACGGCGGCGATCAATGCGTTCGTCCAGCCGGTGATCGACCGGTATCTCACCAGGTTGTCCGGGGAGCTCGCGCGACAGGGGTGCCGGCAGGACCTCCTCGTGATGCAGGGAAACGGCGGCACCATGTCGGTGGAGGTCGCCGCCCGGCATGCGGTCGGCACGCTGATGTCGGGGCCGGCAGCCGGGGTGAAGGCCGCGGCCTACACCGCGCTGGCCGCCGGCTATCGGAACGCGATCACCTGCGACATGGGGGGAACCAGCTTCGACGTGGCGGTGATCCGGGATGGGATCCCGGCCGTGAGCGCCGACAAGGAGCTGGGATACGGCCTTCCCGTCCGGGTCCCGATGATCGACATCCACACGATCGGGGCGGGCGGGGGATCGATCGCCGGGGTCAGTCCCGCGGGGATCCTCCAGGTGGGCCCCCAGAGCGCCGGCGCCGTGCCCGGCCCGATCTGCTACGGGCGAGGCGGGGAGGAGCCGACTGTCACCGATGCCAATCTGCTGCTCGGGAGGCTGAATCCCTCGGGGCTCCTTGGCGTGGAAGGTGACGTGGATGCCGCGCGGGTCAGTGAGCTCTTCGACGAGAGGCTGGGCGCCCATCTGGGCATGGGGCCCATTGAGGCGGCCAGCGCCGTGCTCCGTGTGGCCAACGACAAGATGGCGGGAGCGATCCGGATGGTCTCCGTCGAGCGGGGATACGATCCGCGCGACTTCATCCTCTTTGCCTTTGGCGGCGCTGGCCCGCTCCACGCGGGGGCGCTGGCGCGGGAGCTCTCGATTCCCAGGGTTGTCGTCCCGGCGCGCCCCGGCATCACCTCGGCGCTCGGCTGCCTGGTGGCCGACGTGCGTCACGACTTCGTGAAGACCGTCAACCAGGATCTTCTCCGGATGGACGTGGCTGACGCGCGGGCGGTCCTGGCCGATCAGAGCGAGGAAGGTCGGCGGCTCGTGGCCTCCGAGGGGGTCGAGATCGATACGATCGCCGTCGTTCACGAGGCCGACATGCAGTACCTCGGCCAGAGCCACGTCCTCACGGTCCCGATCGCTCGGGCCGACTTCGAGGGGGGCGAGCTGCTCCACGCTTTCGAGAAGGCCTACTGGGAGCGCTTCGAGGTGGAGCTCCGGGAGATGCGCTGCCTGGTGGTGAGCCTTCGGACCACGATCATCGGCCGTCGGCCTCCGGTGTCGCTCCGCGGCCTGTCGGGAGACGAGGCGGTCGGTCACACCGTCGCCTTGGCTCAGGTCGCCACCCGCCCGGTCTGGTTCGACGGCGGCTGGCGCCAGACGCCGATCTACCAGCGTGAACGTCTCCCCCCCGGGGCCGAATTCAGCGGGCCCGCCGTCATCGAGCAACTCGACGCGACCACCGTGATCGAGCCCGGCGACAGTGTCCGCGTCGATCCCCTCGGAAACCTGGCGATCACCGTCGGCGGTTTGGGCACCTGAGGAGTCCGGGCATGGAACGGATCGATCCGGTCACGCTCGTGGTGGTCCAGAACGGCTTGCAGCAGGTGGCGAGCGAGATGGACCTGATCTTCCAGCGCGGCGCCTTCTCGCCGGTGATCTCGGAGGCCTTCGACCGTTCGGATGGGATCTATCATCGGGAGAGCGGCGAGGTCATCGCCCAGGGGGAGCTGGGGCTGCCCGTCTTCGTCGGGGTGATGCAGTTCACCACCCGAGCGGTGATCGACTACACCCAGGATTTTCGCCCCGGCGACATCTTCATCGTCAATGATCCCTATTTCGGCGGGACGCACCTCATGGACGTGAAGATGGTGAAGCCGTTCTTCTATCGGGGGCGCCACTGGGCCTTTCTCTCCAATACCGGGCACTGGCCGGACACCGGCGGCGCCGTGCCCGGCGGCTTCTCCGCCCGCGCCACGGAGGTCCAGCAGGAGGGGCTCCGCCTGCCCCCGGTCAAGCTCTTCCGCGAGGGCGTCATGCAGGAGGAGATCCTCTCGATCATTCTCTCCAACATCAGGGTCCCGGAGGAGCGGATCGGCGACATCAAGGCCCAGGTCGCCGCTCTCACCGTCGGAGACAAGCGACTGACGGCTCTCTTGGACCGCTACGGCGACGAGACGGTCACCGCCTGCGTCACGGAATTGAGGGTGCGCTCGGAGCAGGCGATGCGCGCCCACATCGCCAAGATTCCGGACGGCGTCTACCACTCCGAGGCGTTTCTGGACACCGACGGCGTCGACCCCGACCCGCTCGCGATCCGCCTGACGATCAAAAAAGAGGGGAGTGACCTCTACTTCGACTTCTCGGAGTCGAGCCCGCCCTGCCGCGGCCCGCTCAACAGCGTCATCGCCACCAGCAAGGCCGCGGTCTACTTGGCGATCAAGCACATCTTCCCCGATGTCCCGATCAACGCCGGCTGTTTTGCCCCCCTCCATATCGCCGAGCCCACGGGGACGTTTCTCTACGCCCGGTATCCCCGGCCCGTCTCCGGATGCGCCGCGGAGGTGAGCTCCCGGATCGCCGAGTCGGTCTTCGCCGCGCTGGGCCAGGGCATTCCCGACCAGCTTTTCGCCGCTCCCGCGGGGACCAGCGGGAACCTGACCCTGGGCGGCTACGATCCCCTGAAGGAACGGCACTACATCATGTACTTCTTCAGCGGCGGCGGCTACGGGGGGAGCTTGGAGGGGGACGGGCTTACCAACGGCTGCTCCACGATCGGGATCTCCAAGACCCAGCCGGTCGAAGTGCTGGAGCAACGCTACCCGATTCTGTATGAGAAGTACGCCCTCCGCGAGCGCTCAGGCGGGGCGGGGGCGGCGCGGGGTGGCTTCGGGGTGGATTACCGGATCCGCGTCCGCCGCGGTCAGGCCACGCTCTCCTTTCTGATGGACCACGGCCGCTTCGGGCCGCCGGGGCTCCTCGGCGGGAGGGAAGGTGCCAGGAACGAGGTGATCGTCCAGCGGCCGGGCGGCGAGTACGTCTCCCCGCACTGGTCGAAGGACGAGGACATCCACGTGTCGGCAGGAGACGCGGTGGAGGTGCGGACGCCGGGCGGGGGCGGCTATGGCCACCCGCGGGAGCGGGACCCCGAGCTGGTGCTGCGGGATGTCCGGCGCGGCTATTACGCGGCGGAGGACGCCGAGCGGGAGTATGGGGTGGTCCTCCGGGGCGATCCGCCGGAGATCGACCGTCGAGCCACCGAACGGCTGAGAGCGTCGAGCTGATCGACGGCCGTGCTTTACCACCGGGGAACGAAGCCCGTTGGGGCCAGGGAAAGTCACTTCCTGGTGAAGGGTCGATGTTTGGGAAGCCTGTACCTGTCCGGCAGAGATTGGGCCAGGGAACATTTCGGGTGTTGGTGACCGACACGTATCA
>JBHIAB010000113.1:0-11201 GCA_046758385.1 Methylomirabilia bacterium
GCTACATGAAAAAGATTCTGGCCGATACCGAGCCAGAGCAGTTCCCGATGTCCGACGGCGTGGTCATCCTCCCGATAGACCCGGACCCGACAGGCGGTTGCCTCCGACCAGTGAGGATGGCCTTCATCCGGGGCACCGAGCCTTTGACGCCCTGCGGCGGCTCGCGGAAAGCACCGACCTGGGACACTCCGGTGTGGTCCCCGGCTCTCCGGTCCCCTGCCGGACCGTCCGGAGCTTCAGGATCGGCAGGGGTGTCAGGAGTCGCCCTGGACGGGGTAGCGGGAGACGACCTCGGCCCAGAGCTGTCCCGCAAGCAGCTCTTGGAAGACGAGCCCAAGCTCGAACACCGGGACCCGGATCTGACTCATTGAGTCCCGCTCCCGGATCGTCACCCGGTTATCCCCGGACCCTCCGCTCCCCGGATCCCCCACGGTCTGGACGTCCACCGTCACACAGTACGGCGTCCCCACCTCGTCCTGGCGTCGGTACAACCGCCCGATTGCGGCGGTGTCGTCGTAAACGGTCATCCAGCGGCGGGCGAGCTCGTCTCGGATCGACCGCGCCTGCGCCACGATCTCCTCGCGGTTCCTGAGCAGGGGGAGCACCGCGATCTTCACCGGCGCCAGCTCCGGGTGCAGGCGCAAGACGACGCGCTTCTCCCCCCGCACCTTCTCCTCCCGGTAGGCGTCCGCGAGGAACGCCAAGAGACTCCGGTCGACCCCGGCCGAAGGCTCGATTACGTAGGGCACGACGTGGGACCGCCGTTTCTCGTCAAAGTACACGAGCGATTTGCCGCTGAACTTGGCATGCTGCCTGAGGTCGAAATCCGTCCGGTTGGCAATCCCCTCCAGCTCGCTCCAGCCGATCGGAAACCGGTACTCGAGATCCGCCGTGCGCTTGGCGTAATGGGCGAGCTCCTCCCGGCCGTGCTCACGCAGCCTGAGGTTCTCCTGAGCGATGCCGTACCGTCGGTACCAAGCCAAGCGCTCCTGGATCCAGTGCTCGTGCCAATACTCGTCGGCGGGCTGGCCGTCAACTGTGTCATGGGGATTGACGAAGTACTCGATCTCCATCTGCTCGAACTCGCGGGTCCGGAACACGAAGTTCCCCGGCGTGATCTCATTCCGAAAGCTCTTCCCGATCTGGGCGATCCCGAAGGGCAGCTTGAGCCGCATCGACTGCAGCACATTGTCGAAGTTCACGAAGATCCCCTGCGCGGTCTCCGGACGGAGGTAGGTCAGCGCCGCCTCGTCTTCGACCGGCCCCATGAACGTCTTGAACATCAGGTTGAACTGCCTCGGCTCCGTGAGCTCCCCTCTGCCGCATTCGGGGCAGAGGGTCCGGCGCATGTCGCAGTGCTTGCAAGGCTCCGCCGCCGGCACCTCGCACTTGGTGTCCTTCTTGGCCGGGCAGTAGTGAACCCAGGGTTCCTCATCGAGCTTGTCCATGCGAAACCGCCGCTTGCAGGCTCGGCAGTCCACCATCGGGTCGGTAAAGTGGTCCAAGTGGCCGCTCGCCTTCCAGACCATCGGGTGCATCAGGATCGAAGCATCGAGGCCAACCATGTCGGAGCGCCACTGAACGTGATCACGCCACCAGAGGCGCTTGATGTTCTCTTTCAGCTCCGCGCCCAGCGGCCCGTAATCCCAGCACGATCCGGTGCCACCGTAGATTTCGCTGGACTGGAAGATGAAGCCCCGGCGCTTAGAGAGTGAGACCAGCGTGTCCATGTTCATAGGCAGAGCGTACTATACGACCCGGCACGAGGCGCAGCTCATCGCGACCCTCGGCCGGCCATCAGGGTCCGGCTGGTCTGGGCTAGAAACCGGGGCGTCCGCAGCGGATGGCCGACGAGTCGAACCACCTGGGCCTCCATGGCGTTGGCGACTTCCGTCTCGACCGAGCCCGAAAGCGGAGCCCACAGCAGTTCCTCCCAGCTGCAAGTCCGGAGCCGGCGGAGCGCTGCCACGGCTGCGTCAGAGAGCGGGAGCGAATCCCCGGGCAGGGCCGCACACCTCCCGCAGAGCAGGCCACCGACGGTGAAGTCCAGACAGGGCCTCGACCCCGGCGACCGCCCGCACCCGAGGCACCGGTCCAGACGAAGCCGGTGTCCCAAGAGGTCCACTGCCCTCAGCGCGAAGGCCAGCTTCACCCGCGCCGGCCGGGAGGCCCGCTCGAGGGCCCTGAGCGTTCTCACCAGGAGGCCGTAGAGGGCCGGGTGGGGGTCTCGCTCGGCGGTGAGCTGGGCGACACACTCCACCACCCAGGACCCCTGGCCCAGCCTCGGGAGGGACTCCCCGACCTGACGGAACGGGTAGACGATGTCGAAGTGGTCCACGCGGACCAGCTCCCATCGCTCACTCTCGAAGAAGAGCAGGTGCCCCTCGGTGAAGAGCTCGAGCGCGCTGCCGAAGCGGGACCTAGGACGCCGGACCCCCTTGGCGACGCCGGTGAGCCGACCGAAATCGCGGGTGTAGAAGGTGACGAGCCGGTCGGCCTCTCCGAGAGGGTGCCGGCGGATGACGATGGCCCGGGTTCGCTGGAGCGACATGGTCAGGACGTTAGCATGAAGCCGAACTCGCGCAACGCGTGCTCGTCCTTGCGCCAGTTCTTTCGCACCTCGACCCGAAGCTCCAGGAAGACCCGAATGCCGAAGAAGCCCTCCAGCTTCCGCCGGGCAGTGGTACCGATCCGCTTGAGCATGGCCCCGCCGCTGCCGATGACGATCGCCTTCTGGGAATCCTGCTCGACGAAAATCATCGCGCGGATGTAGAGGAGCTCCTTGCCTTCCCGCTCCGCTACCTCTTCCACCCTCACGGCACACGCGTAGGGCACTTCCTCGCGGGTCAGGAGGAAGAGGCTCTCCCGGATCACCTCCGCGACATAGAAGGTCTCGGGCTGGTCGGTGAGGGTGTCGGGGGGGAAGAAGGGAGGGTGCTCCGGGAGGGCGTCCTGGACCAGCGCGAGGAGCCGGTCGCAGTTCGTTCCATCAGTGGCGGAGATCGGAATGATTTCCCTGAACGGATAGCGAGCGTGGTACGCCTCGATCAGGGGTAGGACCCGCTCCTTGGGCTCGGCCAGGTCCACCTTGTTGAGGCAGCAGAAGGCCGCGCCGCTCACGGCAACCACTGCCTTGAAGAGCTGCTCGTCGAGTCTTAGGGGGTCCTCGGTTGCCTCCGCCACCAGGCAGACCACGTCTACGCCTTCGAGAGCGCGATGGACTGTGTTGACCATGAGCTGGCCCAGCTTTCCTCTCGGCTCATGGAGCCCCGGTGTGTCCACGAAGATCATCTGGGCGTCGGGACCTGTCCTGATCCCCGTGACGCGGGTCCGGGTGGCCTGGGGACGCGGGGAGACAATGGCCAGCTTCTCGCCGAGAAGCCGGTTGAGAAGCGTGGACTTGCCCACGTTGGGGCGGCCGATCAGTGTGATGAACCCGGCCCGGTGAGGGGACACAGCTCAGGCAGAAAGCAGATCGGCCCAGAGCCGCCGGGGAACCGGGCGGCACGCGCGGGATAGGATGGCTCGTTCGCGTTCATGCATGAGCCGCGCCTCCAGTGGATCTCGGTCGTCGTACCCGACCAGGTGGAGGAGGCCGTGGACCACCAGGAGGTCCAGCTCCGTCGCGAGCGGCACCCCGAGGCGGCGGGCCTGTCTCCGGGCGCTCTCGCCCGAGATGATGACCTCTCCGAGGAGTCGAGACGGACCCGGACTTTCCAGCGGGAAGGCGATGACGTCGGTCCTAGAGCGCACCCCTCGGTGCTGTTCGTTCAGGGTTCTGATCCGCGAGTCACTGACGAAGGTCAGGTGCATCTCGGCCCCGCTCTGGCCCAGAGCACCGAGAGCCGCCTCGGCCATGCGCGAGACCCGCGCCACCAGGATCCGCACGGCACGCTGGAGGTTCAGGACCGACACCGCCACTACGCTACCGGCCCCCGGTCCCGGGGCTGGCCTCCATGCTGCTCGTAGGCGCGGATGATGGCGGACACCAGCTCGTGGCGCACCACGTCTTTCTCCGTGAAGTAGACGAAGCGAATCCCCTCGATCCCCCGAAGGACGGACTGGATCTCGATGAGCCCCGAGACCCGGTTGGTCGGGAGGTCCACTTGGGTGATGTCCCCAGTGATGACCATCTTGGAGTTGAAGCCTAGACGGGTGAGGGACATCTTCATCTGCTCCGAGGTCGTGTTCTGGGCCTCATCGAGGATGATGAAGGCATCGTTCAGCGTCCGGCCGCGCATGTAGGCCAATGGAGCCACCTCGATGGCACCCTTCTCGATCAGTGAGCTGACCCGGTCGGCCTCGAGCATGTCATAGAGGGCGTCGTAGAGCGGGCGGAGGTAGGGGTGGACCTTCTCGTACAGGTCACCGGGGAGGAACCCCAGGTGCTCTCCCGCCTCCACCGCGGGTCGGGTGAGAATGATCCGCTCCACCTCTCGCTTGATAAGTGCCGAGACCGCCATGGCTACCGCGAGATAGCTCTTTCCCGTGCCTGCAGGGCCGATGGCGAACACCAGATCGTGAGTGCGGATGGCGTCCAGGTAGCGCTTCTGGTTGGGACTCTTGGGGATGACCTGCCTCTTCCGGGACGGGACGGCGATGGCGTCGAGGAAGATGGACTTCACGTCGGCCTGGTCGTCATCGGCCACGATCCGGAGCCCGGCCCTGAACTCGGACGAGTGAATCGGGACGCCCGCCCGGACCAGCTCCTGCATCTGGATCAGGAGCCGTTCTGCCTTCTCAACCTGGCGCTCCTCCCCGGTCAGGCTGATCTCGCTGCCACGAGCCACGACGCGGAGGCCAAGTTGGGATTCCAGCGCGCGAAGGTGGGCATCGTTCCGTCCAAGGAGGGAAAGAAGGTCAGCGTCGGAGGGGAGGAGCAGCCGACGGGTCACGCTAGTGGCCTGGGCCAACGGCTGGAGGTTCCTCCTTTCGTCCTCCCGGAAAGTCGTTCTCCCTCCCGCGTTCCCCCAAGCCGTCCGGAGGCTCAATCCGAGAGAAAGCGCCTTCAGCGTAACGCCGTCGTGAAAAGATGTCAATTGCCACGAGAGGTTAGCCCTGTCCCACGACGTGGATGCCGAGCTCCCGGAGCTGACCGGGGCTGACAGCGCCAGGCGCGTCGGTCAGGAGGCAGGTCCCTTTCTGAGTCTTGGGGAACGCGATGACCTCACGGATGGATTCCTCCCCCGCCAGGATCGCCACCAGGCGATCGAGGCCGAAGGCGATCCCGCCCATGGGCGGCGCACCGTACTCCAACGCCTCCAAGAGGAACCCGAACTTCTGCCGGGCAGCCTCGGGGGGGACACCGAGCAGGTCGAACACCTTTTGCTGGAGCCAGCGCTGGTGGATTCTAATGGAGCCGCCTCCGATCTCCTGGCCATTCAGGACCAGGTCGTAGGCCTTGGCCTTGACCTGGCTCGGATCGCCCTCCAACAGCGCGAGATCCCCATCCCGCGGGGCGGTAAAGGGATGGTGCACGGCATCCCAGCGCTTCTCCTCCTGGTTGTACTGAAAGAGCGGGAAGTCAACGATCCAGACCACCCGGTCCTGCTCCGGGATCAGGTTGAAGCGCTGGGCTAGCTCGAGCCGTAGCCTGCCGAGGACCTGTGCGGCAAGCGGCATCGTATCCCCCACCAGCAACAGGAGGTCGCCCGCGGCCGCGTCGAGCCGCTGGAGAAGCTGGCTCCTGACCGCCTCCAGGTAGCGCGCGACGGGAGACTGAAGCGCCCCATCGGTCACCTTAACCCACACGAGACCCTTGGCTCCATGCCCAGTGGCGGTCGCCGTTAGCTCATCGAGCTCCTTCCGGGAGAGAGTCGCCGCACCGGGCACTCGAAGCCCCTTGATCACGCCGTCAGCCGCCAGCACCCGGGCAAACGCCTGAAAGGCGCTCCCCCGGAAGAGGTCACTCAGCTCGGAGATCTCCAGCCCGAATCGGAGATCGGGCTTGTCGGTGCCGTAGCGCTCCATTGCTTGAGCCCAGGCCAGGCGGGGGAAGGGCCTGGGAAGCTCCACCCCCTTCACCCGGCTGAAGACCTCCCCGATCAATCCTTCCATCACCGGCAAGAAATCGTCACGGTCGAGAAAGGCCGTCTCGATGTCGATCTGCGTGAACTCGGGCTGTCGGTCCTTCCGGAGATCCTCATCCCGAAAGCAGCGCACGATCTGGAAGTAGCGCTCGAAGCCCGCCACCATCAGGATCTGCTTGAAGAGCTGGGGCGATTGGGGAAGAGCGTAGAAGCTGCCGCGGCTGAGCCGGCTCGGTACCAGAAAATCGCGCGCTCCCTCGGGGGTCGAGCGAGTCAGAAATGGAGTCTCCACTTCGAGGAACCCTTCCCCATGGAGATGATCGCGCACGGCCTGGTAGACGAGGTCTCGGATGGCAAAGTTCCGGTAGAGTGCTGGGCGCCGGAGGTCCAGATAGCGGTACTTCAGGCGGACAGCCTCGTCTACGTCCCCGGCCTCGTCCAGCGGGAAGGGAAGCGCCTTCGCCTCGTTCAGGACGCGGAGCTCCTCGCCCTGCACCTCGATCTCCCCCGTGTCGAGCTTGGGATTCTCCGTTCCCGAAGGGCGCGGCTTCACCGTGCCCCGCACGGCCAACACGAACTCACTCCGCAACCGCTGGGCCTCGGCATGGGCATCAGGGCTCACCGCCGGGTTGAAGACGCACTGGGTGAGCCCCTCGCGGTCACGGAGGTCGACGAAGATCAGCCCGCCGTGGTCCCGGCGTCTTAGGACCCACCCCATGAGGGTCACAACCTGCCCGACATGCTCAACCCGAAGCGCCCCACAGGAATGGGTCCGCTTCCATCCGCCGAGCGCCTCCGTCATACCCCGGAGGGGGGCTCCGCCCCCCTCCCGACACCTCCCCCCAAGGGCTTCACGAAGCACCTCCCAGCGCCAGGAGATCGTCCACGAGCCGCTCCAGCGCCACCGTGCGCTGGGTCCCTGAAGCCATGTCCCGGACAATGGCCTGGCCCGTGCCCAGCTCCTGATCACCCACGATCACGGCCGAGCGAACCTTGAAGCGGTTGGCTCGCTCCAGCTCGCCACGGAGCTTCCGGTCGCCGTAGCCGAGCTCGACGGCAATACCCCGACCCCGCACAGCCTGGGCGACGGGCAGAAGCCGAGCCAGCGCAGCCGGGCCAAGGGGAATCAGCAGCGCGATCGGAGGGTTCCCGGGAGGCGTCTCCGAAAGAAGAAGAACCACCCGCTCCATGCCGATGGCAAAGCCGATCCCAGAGTCTGGAGGACCACCCAGGAGCTCGATCAGGCCGTCGTAGCGGCCACCTCCGGCCACTGCGTTCTGGGCACCCAGCTCCTCACTGACGAGCTCGAACGTGGTCCTCACGTAGTAGTCGAACCCCCGCACGAGTCGGGGCGTCACGACGTATCGGAGACCCACGGCATCGAGGGAGCCACGAACGCGGGCAAAGTGCTTGGCGCAGTCGTGACAGAGGGCTTCCAGGATCGAGGGAGCGCGGTCAATGATCGGCTGGCAGGCGGCGTTCTTGCAGTCCAGGACCCGGAGGGGATTCCTCTCCATCCGCTCCCCGCACTCGTCGCAGAGCGCTTCCCGATGCTCCCTGAGGTAGGTCTGGAGCTGATCCCGGTACTTGGGCCGGCAGGCCGAATCCCCGATCGAGTTCAGGCGCAGCTCGAGCCGCTCAGCCAACCCTAGCCCTCGAAACAGCTCCAGCAGCACCGCGACGATCTCGGCATCCAGGGCCGGGTGGGACTCGCCCAGCGCTTCGAGGTTGATCTGGTGAAACTGCCGGTAGCGCCCGGCCTGAGGCCGCTCGTAGCGGAACATCGGGCCGATGGTGTAGAGGCGCACCGGCTTGGGCCAGACATAGAGCCCGTGCTCGACGTAAGCGCGGAGGAGAGACGCCGTCGCCTCCGGCCTGAGCGTCAGGCTCTCTCCGCTTCGGTCCTTGAAGGTGTACATCTCCTTCTGCACGATGTCGGTAACCTCGCCGATGCTGCGGGCGAAGAGCTCGGTCCGCTCGAAGAGCGGCAGACGGATCTCACGAAAGCCGTAGGCCTCGAAGGTGCGCCGAGTTTCGACCTCCAGCCGCTGCCACTTGGGAGTCTCGGACGGCAGAATATCGTGAACGCCCCGAATCGCCTCGATGGTCATCGGGAAGACTCCGCCACGTCGTGAACACGCCCCAACGTCATGCAGAACCAGACGCTCGCGCCCTCACCGATCGGGCCGTCGCCGATGCCGTGGGCCGAGTCGGCGACGAAGGCCGAAGGATGGATTCTGGGCATGACCCCCTGATAGGCATGGATCATCGTTCGCCTCCGACCACAGCATCGCCTGATACAGTATTCCGAGAAGAAGTCGGCACACTTGAAGATTGGAAAGCGGGCAGGTATCGATTACCGAAGCAATGGTCGGAGAACCAGCGAAAGGACCCACATCCAGACGGGAACTGCGATTCCAAAGAGGGCCACCACCGTCGTGATCGTCCAGCGGAAGGCTGACTGCTGCGCACCCGCCAGGGCATCCAGGCGAACAGTCAGAGCATCCAACCGCTTGTCCAGACCATCAAGCCGGTGATTCACCTCCTCCAGGCGGCTCGTAAGGTCCCCCCGCAGGTCACCCAGCCTGTGGTCTGCCGCCTCGAAGCGCTGGGCCAAGGCCCCGAAGCGCTGGGCCATATCGGCGCGGAAGTCCTCAAGCCTGCGGTCCAGGTACCCCCGGAGGTCATCGAATCGCCGGTGGAGGTCGTCAATCCGCTTGGAGATCTCGCCCTCTTCAGCCATCACCTGAGTCTAGCGGAGGGCCAAAGACGAGTCAAGGAATGGGGGAAACGAATTGGGGTGGACTTCGAAGAAAAGGGGCAGTCAGCGGTTGGAGAGGTGACGCCGAATCACCAGGGCCCGACCTCGACGGATGCCTTGAGAAAGGCTGGGCTCACGGAACGAGCCGGGACTTGGGGGACTACTCGGGGGGGATGGTCATGATGATCTGGGTTTCTCCCTTTCGCCCGATGAAGCCGAGGAGACCCGTGGACCTCACCACCGAGGCGATGATCCGGGGAGCCTCAGGATCGGGGATGGCCCCGATCGAGCTGATCGCGCCCTGGAAGCCAGAGTTTACTACCTGGATCCTGTAGCCCGCCGGCCCCCGAAAGATCACCCCCAAGAGCCCACCCTCGCCCTGGTTGATCGGGACGACAACCTCGTCCACGCCATCCCCGTCCAGGTCTACGGCAACCGGAAACAGCGCCATCTCGAAGAAGCGCGAGACGCTCCAGCCGGAGATCATCTCCTGGATCTCACCCCGCGTAAATCCACCACCCACCTGGGTCGAGGATTGCCACCGCTCCTGGCCGTTCACCGAAACTCGCAGGCGCTGCTCGGCGTCCACGAAGACGAGCGCACGGACATCTTTGCCGGCGATGTTGGACAGCGTCGCCCCCGTCGCACGGAAGGAATAGGGAACCTTTACGGATCCCGAGGAGGCTAGTGGGCCGTCCTTCAGCACATACCGATCTGCCTGCCCAGGGGTGAAAAACGTGTCGTTGCTGTAAATTTGCCCCCACAGCGCGCGCTTCACGCCTTCGCCGCTTTCATCTACCGCCAGCAGGATGAGCGGGATGTCCTCGACGACCGCCTCAGGACGACCGCTCCTGTCTGAGAGGATCTGGGACAGCATGCCCGCCTCGGCTTCCTGACGGTTCACCACCACCTCCAGGCTCCCGTCACCGTCGAGGTCAGCGAGCTGAAGGCTCAGGATCTGGCCGATGCTGCGCCGACCGTATGTCCACTCAACCTCCAGCTTCTGGCCAACGATGCGGTACAGGAAAATCTTGCTCCCGTCCGTAATGACCAGCCGCGGAATCCCATCCTTCGGGGCCACCGCGACGTCCATGGTCCTGACCAAGAAGCCGAAGCGCGCCACCTCACGAACCGGGATCGACTCCGCCCCCGCAGAGTACGTCCCGGGATCGAGGTTCCCACCGAGGAGGCGAGCGAGGAGGGACCGCCTCGGAGCGCGCGATGGCGGGGGCCCGGCGCCGGGAGCTGACGAGAACTGGCGGGAAGGCGGCGCCCTGATCGACGCCGGAACAAAGAGCGCCGTGTTGAGCAACGGCTCCGCCGGCCCCCGGGAGAAGAGGCGCACCTCCAGATATGGCTTCTTCTGGACCTTGCTGAGGCCCAGCACGAGGAGATAGTCAATCTTGAACCGTGCCAGGGCCTCCCGAACACCGGCACCATCCAGGAACGCCTTGCGCGCGATGCGCTCCTGAGTGAGCCACACCCCGACCTGGTCGCCGAACATGACCTGAAATCGACCGGTGCGACCAAGTTCCCCGATCAGCTCGCGGGTGGCGGCTTCGGCGAGATCCTCTTTCAGGCCTGACACCAGCTTCAGAACGGTGAGCTTGATCTTCCCTGATGAGACGCGCACCCTATCGCCGGAGCGCGCTCCACCGCCCTCGGTCACGGTCGCAAGAGAATGGGTCTCGAAGACCTCGCCGACGATGACCTGCCCGAGCCTCTTCTCTGCATGCCCCAGGAGCTCGCCCGTCTTCGGGTGTCGTAGCTCTCGCCCTTCGCGAAACAGCACCATCTCCACGTCCGGCTGGAGCCCATCGCGCCGGCCGAGGGAGATGGTGAGCTGTGCGCCCTGGGCCTCGATCACGTCCCCTTCCACCTTCGGGAAGAAGGCCGCAACCTGCTCGGCCAGCACCTGAAACGGCAGGGGCGCGGAGCGCGCTAGCTGGGTGTCGGTGCAGAAGAAGAGGGCAAGCGACGCCAGGACAACCGCCAGCGGGCCTGCCATCCTACGGGTCCCACGCGTTTCCTCCATCCCTCTCCCCGACAGCCTCGACCTCGTGAGGCCGGCTCGTCCAGGCGAGGACCACGTGGTACGTCGCGGGCGAGGGGGCATGCTTGACGACGATGAAGACATGGTCAGCAAACGTCGAGCTGCTGTTCTCACCCACGACCACGGCGACGCCGTCGCTGAGATCGAGGACCGTCGACAGGTACCGCTTCCAGAGTGCAGGGTTACCTTCATAGGCCTGGATGAAGCCGAGCGGGATGCCCAGGGCCTTCGTAAGCGGCTGCGAGAAAGCAATCAGGTGGGGGATGACTCGGACGAGCCGCCCCGTCCCTTTGAGGGCGAGATCCGAGACCTCGGTATACCGCGTGTACTGCGGAGCGATAACCCAGACACTCACGTC
>JBHIAB010000114.1:0-11152 GCA_046758385.1 Methylomirabilia bacterium
CGGCCCAGCTCGACAGGGTGAGCGTGCCCCCCTGGGGCATGGCGTCAATGGCGTTGAGGACCAGGCTGAGCAGCACTTCCTGAAGCTCGGCCGGGGTCCCGGCCGCCGGCGGGACAGCCCCTGGCTCGAGCACCACCTCAATTGGGCGTCCCTGGGCCTCGGCCTCGTCTTTCCAGCGGTGCCGGGCGAGCTCCATGGTGTGGGTGAGAAGCTCCTCGACGTCCACCGTCACAGCTTCCCCTGGGCGAGGGGTGTCCCGGGTGAACTCCAGGAGCCGACGGACCGTCGCGGCCCCGTTCAGAGCCGCCCGCTCGATAACGACGAGGTTTCGCTGAACGTCCCCCAACTGCAGCTTTTTCTCCCCCAGCTGCAGGAGCAACAACTGGGCGCGCCCGAGGACCACGGCCAGGAGGTTATTGAAGTTGTGGGCCACGCCGGCCGCCATCTCGCCCACGGCCCACACCCGCTCGGATCGGATCAGCTCCTTCTCGAGCTGCTTGCGCTCGGTGATGTCCTTCACGACCCCCACCACCCCGACGATGGCCCCGCTCGTGTCTCGGAGGAGGGAGATCGAGGCGTTGGTCTCCACCCATCGGCCGTCCTTGTGCCGGAAGGCTGCTTCGTGGTTCCGCACTTGGGTGTCGGCCCGGAGCCGATCCATCACGGCTCGCGCTTCCTCCGGGCCGGATCGGTAGTACTCCGCCGCCGGTCGGCCCAGGATTTCCTCGGCCTGGTAGCCAAAAATCTCCTCGGCCCCTGGGCTGAAGTAGGTGATCCGGCCCCGGATGTCCGTCGTGATGATGGCGTCCGCCGAATTTTCCGTGATGGAATGGAGGAAGTCCCGGGTGCTCCTGGCCTGTTCGTACAGCCGTGCGTTCTCCACTGCTACCGCCGCCTGGTCGGCGAAGGTCTGCGCCAGCCGGATCTCCTCGTCGGTGAACACCCGCCCGGCCCGGTCCCCGACGGCGAGTGCGCCAACTACCCTATCCTTGACGACGAGCGGCACAGCCAACGCAGCGCGATAGGTGGCCCGCCCGAGGTGGCTCCGCGCGTCGGGCGTGTACTCGACGCGGGGGTCGGTGAGGATGTCGGGCGTGGCCACCGGCTGACGCTCCCGCACGGCGAGGCCCGACAGGCCGGCGCCCCGTGGAAGGGTCAAGTCCCACTCGAAGCTGGGCTTCGCAGCGCCGGAGCTGGCCAGCGCTACCAGGTCCTCGGACTCCAGGTCCAGCCGATAGAGGACGGACATCTGGATCCCCAACAGCCCGCGAACGCTGCCAACGACGCGCTGGCCGACCTCCGCAGGGTCCAGCGACTGAGAGATGAGCTGCCCCACCTCAGCCAGGCTCTCCGCCTCTCGCCGACGTGCCTCCACCTCTTTGGTGCGTTCAACGACCCGTTGCTCGAGCGTGCCGGTCAGGGCCCGGAGCTCCTCCTCAGCCCGCGTGCGCTGGGTGTTCTCCTCTTCCAACTCCTCGTTGGCCCGCTGCACCTCCCTTGTGCGACGTTGTGCCGTCTGGGCGAGATGGACCGTGAGCGTCAGCAAGACACCCATCACGAGTCCTACCGCCAACACCACGTGGGGGAGAGGGGATTGCGCTTTGGTTAGCCACTCCGATCTCGGCCACATCCTGACACGCCACGTGACGTTATGAATGTCGACCTCCATTTCCTGGGCCCATTCCTCCTCGTGCTGTCTCTGGGCGTCGTACCGGCTGTAGATCTCCTCCTCGCCGTCGAAGACGGCGACGGAGTAACCAAGGGCAATTTTCTCGGCCAAGATGGCGTCGAGCAATTTCGCAACGCGAAAGACCCCCAGGATGAAGCCGTGGAAGTCGCCCCCCGGGAAGAGTGGCACATAGGCAAGGAGCCCCTTGTCACCCTGCACCAGGTCGGCAGTCCGCGTGAGCGTCACCTCACGCTGCTCTCGCGCCACCTCCAGCGCGACCCGCCGCCGCTCTTCAAACGCAAGGTCCAGGTCCAGGGCCGCCTCGTTTCCCTCCAGCGGCACAATCCAGCGCACATGAAACGAGGGATCCACCCATTCGATGGCTTGGTAACTGGAGTCATGAGCCACATACAGCGCCGCGTCGGCTTCCCACTCTTCCTTTGGTGTTCCCCTCTCCATCTCCCAGTGCTTGGCCATGCGAACCAGCGCCAGGATTCGAAGTTCAATCAGGTCCTGCATCTCGGTTCTCAGATCGCTTGCTTGCTCCTCAATCATGCGGTGGGCGTCGGCGCGCTCGTGCACGAGTAGCGCCTGCCACAGGACCAGGGCGACCGTTACCGCAGCGATGCCTACAGAGATCGCCAACCATCTCGGCGCGCCGGGCTGATCGCCGGTGCTCCCTTCCCTGTCTCTGAACGACCGCAAGGTCGCAAGGGTGACGGGTCGCGTGGCTTTCAAGGCCTCGTCTCGAGAGTGTGGGGTGTTAGGCGTTGGTACTTTATCGGAGAGAACTTCATTCGGCCCTACTCGCATCTCCCGGTGGTTTCAGATCGGCGATCTCGCGGAGTGTCGCCCGCACCTCGGTCTCATCGCCGATGATCAGGATGCGGAGCCGTTCCCCCTGAGGGGTGGTTCCGGGCGATCAATCAGCGAGAACAGCCGTCGATTGGCGAGAGCGAAGCCAGCGAAAATGCAACCAGTTCCGACAAACATGGTGATCCAGCTGTAGTTGTGGTGGAGGTCCTCCATGGCTGCGGCGGCCGCCGCTCTCGAGATGAGGCGCGGCAGCCCGAACATGACGAACAAGTCGGCGAGGTAGAAGAGTGCGATCATCATCAGCCCGACCACGACCATCAAAGAGCCGAGGATGAGGTTGGATTGGACGAGCCTGCTGCTGTGCTTGATCAGAATCCACGCAGAGGCCAGCGTGGTGACGACGATCGCCACGTCAATAACCGTCATCAGTGCTGTGGATTCCCCTATCACGATTCAAACGCTCGCGATCGAGGCCTCGACAACCTCCCCTCCAGCCAGCGCCACGCCTGGGTCACCCGGGCCATTTCCTCGTTGGACCCGCCGTGATCAGGATGCGCCCGCTGTGCGGTTCGTCGATACGCTCGTCGGGCCTGCATCAGGAGCAGGGGAGGATCGATGCGATCCAACAGGTTCCGGCGTGTGCTCCGTGGTCGTATCAGCCCGATGCCCCGTCGGGGTGACGGCCAGGAGGGCAAGGCCAGCCCCAAAGCCTGGGCGGCCAGGCGCACGGTCCACCGTCCTGACGATGTGTCAGGATTAGTTCTTGCTACGTTCTCGGGAGGGAAGCTCATGAGTACACCTTGAATCTCCCTGTCGGCAGAAGTAACCGCCGTAAGCACAGTGCAGGTTCGGTGCCAGAGGATAAGGGGCGGGAACCAACTGAAAACAAAGAAGTGTTTGATTGGTTCCCTGAAGCCCCGGCACCGCTAGTGTCAGACTGGTACTGAAAGTGTCTCAGCTTGAGACAAGGAGGAAGCGAATTGGGTTAGCCCGCATAACCTGGACGCGATCATTGGACCTTGGACAGCAGGAAATTATCGAGCAAACGGATCACGCGTATAGGCATAGGCTATGCCTATAGTAGTTGGATTATCTTATTGACAGACCCTATTGGTGTGTTATTGCTTGAGTAACGTGCTTTCATGACCCACGCGCGGGTCCTGGACTTAGCCCGAAGGGAGGCGACTCAATGGGGAAGCAATTG
This sequence comes from Methylomirabilia bacterium, assembly GCA_046758385.1. Classification (GTDB taxonomy): domain Bacteria; phylum Methylomirabilota; class Methylomirabilia; order Rokubacteriales; family CSP1-6; genus JBHIAB01. Next base: position 3,690 of record JBHIAB010000114.1, read on the forward strand.
ACGTTCGTCCTTGCAACGAGCCCCTACTCGGGGCAAACCACGGCTACCGTCCTGAAGCTGGCCGCAGCAGCCCTGGACGCCGGCCATCGGAGCACGGTATTCGCCACTGGCGACGGCGTGTACGGTTTCGTCAAGAGCCAGAAGGCGAGCGGCGTGTTTGACGTTGGGGCCGCCGCCGAGTCTTTCCTAACCCGTGGGGGAGAGGTGGACCTCTGAGGCTCCTGCCTGCGATTCAGGGGAATCGCCGACGACGATCTTCTGAAGGACGCGCGGGTCGGGAGCCTCTCCCGGCTCATGGCGCTCTTGGAAGAGAGCCACGCTGTACTCAGCTTTGGAACATAGGAGCGTGCCATGCCCAGATCGCTCTGCGTTCTCGTGGACCATCCACCCTACGGGTGCCTCCGGGCTGCTGAGGCGATCCGCCACGCGCGTGGGGCCGTGGGAAAGGGGTGGGAGGTTGTCCTGGCCCTGGCGGGCGACGGTGTCTATACCCTCCTCTCCGGACAAACGCCACGGGCCGGGGAATGGATCTCCCTGTCGGAAGCCGTGGCCGAGCTTATCGGTGAGGGGAAGGAACGCGCTTCGGTGCTGGTTGAGGACCGTTCCCTCGTGGCCCGGGGACTTTCAGCGAACGACCTTATTCAGGGGGTCCGGCCGGTCTCGCTGGACGAGATCGCGGGAGCCATGGCCGGCTGCGACCGAACCCTGATCTTTTGAGGGTGCTCATGGCCTCGATTCTTTTCGTTCTGACCAACTCCCCCGCCACTCCGACCGGGCGGCAGGCCCTAGCGCTGGCCGAGTCCCTGGCCGGCCAGGGGTACACCCTGACTCTCTGCTGCCTTCAGGACGCCACCCTCCTTGGGAGCAATCGCTCTCCCCGCGAGGCCCGGGCCGCCCTCGATCGGCTTCTGGGTCGCGGGGCCCGGTGCGTTGTCCTCGGGGAGGACCTGGCACTCCGGGGACTTCAAGAAAGCCACAGCGCCTCCATCGCGGACCACGCCGGTGTCGTTGCGCTCCTGGCCGCTCCACACGATCGGGTGGTTGGCGCCCTCTGAGGTGATCATGGGCCGCCGCCTCGTCCTCTTTTCAGTTGACCACCCCAGGCTGGTCCTGGTCCTGACCTTGCTGGTGACCCTGCTCTTCGCCGCCCAGTTCCCCCGGATCAGGATCGACACCGACCCGGAAAACATGCTCGAGGCCGATCAGCCTGAGCGGGTCTTCTACCGCCATGTAAAGAAGGAGTTCGGGATCCACGACATGCTGGTCGTGGGGCTTGTGGACCCCGAGGGAGTCTACCGCCCAGAGGTTCTCCGGCGATACGGCAGGATCGTAGACCGGATCACCCGGATCAAGGGGGTGGTGCTCGAGGATCTCCTCTCCCTCACCACCACCGATGACGTGAGGCCGTCCGCCGACGCCCTCTCGGTCCGCCCCATCATGGCAGGCGTCCCCCGAAGCCCCGAAGAGATGGAGACGCTCAAGGCGGCCCTCACGGAGAACCCCCTCTTCGCCGACAAGCTTGCCGACCAAGACGGGAAGGCCCTGGCCATCTATGTTCCCATCCAGTCCAAGGACGAAAGTCACAGGGTCTCAAAGGAGATCGAGATCATCCTGGAGCGCGAGAGGCTTCCCGGCCAGTCGTATCACATCGCCGGCCTCCCGGTGGCGGAGGACACCTTCGGCTTCGAGATGTTCATCCAGATGGGGCTGATCGCCCCGCTGGCCATGGGGTTCATCTTCGTCCTGCTGCTCGTCCTCTTCCGCCGGGTCACCCTCATCCTGATTCCCATGGGGGTGGTCATGGCCTCGGTCCTCTGGACCATGGGGGCCCTGATCGGCTCGGGCTTCCCCGTCCACATCATGAGCAGCATGATCCCGGTGTTCCTCATGCCCATCGCGGTCCTGGACTCGGTCCACATCCTGAGCGACTTCTATGAGCATTACCGGACTCTGGGAAGGAAGCGGGAGGCGCTCCTTTTGACCATGGAGGAGGTCTTCATCCCCTGCCTCTACACCTCCCTCACCACGGCCGTGGGCTTCGGGTCGCTGGCCCTGGCGCGGATCCCGCCGGTCCAGGTCTTCGGGGTCTTCACCGCCTTTGGGATCATGGTGGCCTGGCTTCTCACCTTCACCTTCATTCCGGCGGCGATCACGCTGATCAGCGAGGATCGCCTGCGGGGGCTGGGGCGAGCGGGTCTGGGGGTCGACAAGGTCATGGATCGGCTCCTCCCCCGGGTGGCGGGCCTCGTCTTTCGCCGTGGGGGGGTGATGCTCGCCCTGGGGGTCCTGGCGCTGTTGCTGGCGGTCTGGGGGGTGAGCCGAATCCGGGTCAACGACAACCCCGTGAACTGGTTCAAACCTGCTCACAAGATCCGCGTAGCCGACCGGGTCATGAACGAGCGCTTCGGCGGAACCTACATGGCCTACCTCGTGGTGGACGGTGGGGAGCCCGAGGCGATCAAGCGTCCCGAGGTCATGGGCTACATCGAGCGGATCCAGGCCGAGCTCGGGCGAACTCCCCCCGTAGGGAAGACCTCCTCGGCGGCGGACATCGTCAAGCGCGTGGACTGGGTCCTCAGAGGTGATGCGGGGGGCGGCAGGCTTCCCGAGAGTCGGGAGATCATCGGCCAGGAACTCTTCCTCTTCCTCACCAGCGGAAAGCCCACCGATCTGGACAACTTCCTCGACTCCGACTACCGGAGCGCCAACATCTGGGTCCAGCTCAAGCGCGGGGACAACGTGGACATGGAGCGGGTGGAGTCGGCGGTGGAGGAGTTTGTCCGCAACAATCCTCCCCCTGCTGGCGTCACGCTCCGTTGGTCGGGGCTCACCTACATCAACGTGGTCTGGCAGAAGATCATGGTTCGCGGCATGCTCCAGGCCGTGCTGGGGAGCTTCGTCCTGGTCTTCCTCCTGATGGCGTTCCTGTTCAGGTCGGTGACGCTGGGGTGCATCTCCATGGTCCCGCTGAGCGTGGCGATCCTCTTCTCCTACGGGCTGGTGGGGTTCGCCGGGAAGGACTATGACATGCCCATCGCCGTCTGTGCCTCCCTCTCTCTGGGCCTGGCCATTGACCTGGCGATCCACTACCTCCAGCGCTTCAGGTCCCGGTACCGGGAGGTGCGTGACCTGGAAGAGGCCTATCGCTTCGCCTTCGGCCTGCCCATGAAGGCGATCACCCGAAACGCCGTTGTCATCACGCTGGGCTTCCTCCCCCTCGTCTTCGCCACGCTCACCCCCTACGTGACCGTGGGGATCTTCTTCGCCTCGCTGATGGCCTGGAGCTTCGTGGCGACGATTGTCTTTCTCCCCGCCCTGGTGACACTCCTCGGGCTGAGCGCCCGAGGCCGGGTGATCCTCGCGGGAGAGAGCAGATGGCTGTGAATTCGTGGATGAGGGGTACAATCGCGGTCGGGGTTGGCCTGGCCCTGCTGGCTCCGGCGGTGCCGGCGGCCGCCCAGCCGTCGGCCGAGGAGATCATGACCAAGGCGCACCTGGCCATGTACTACCCCGGGGAGGACATGCGGGCGCGGGTCACCATGCGGCTCGTCTCCAAGGCTGGACGGGAGCGGGTCCGCGAGCTAACGATGACGCGCGGTGACCTCCAAGAGGGAGGGGAACAGCGCTACTTCATCTATTTTCACCGCCCGCCGGACGTGAGGGAGATGACCTTCCTGGTGTGGAAGTACCCCGGAAGGGACGACGACCGCTGGCTCTACATCCCGGCCCTCAAGCTGGTCAGGCGGATCGCCGCCAGCGACAAGCGCTCAAGCTTCGTGGGTTCAGACTTCTCCTACGAGGACGTGTCCGGGCGCGATCCCGAGGAGGACGCCCACAAACTGTTGAGGGAAGAGAGGCTCGGGGAACGCTCGGCCTACGTCGTGGAGAGTGTCCCGAAGGATCCGGGGAGCGTGGACTTCGGCCGGAAACTCTCCTGGATCGACAAGGCCACCTGGCTCCCTCTCAAGGAGGAGTACTACGACCGTCGCGGCGAGCTGGCCCGGGTTTTCACCGCCGAGGAGCTCACCGAGGTCCAGGGCTACTGGACGGTCGCGAAGCGGGTGATGAAGAACGTCCAGACGGGCCACTGGACCGAGGCCGTCTTCGGTGATGTCCGCTACAACCAGACGCTCTCTTCCGACCTCCTCAGCGAGCGCGCATTGAGGGCACCGCCGATCGAACTGATCCGGTGAGGAGCCGTCTCGGGGCCGTTGTCCTCGCACTGCTCCCTGCGGGCCCAGGGGTGTTAGGAGCGGAGGAGCTTCCCTTTCACGGGTTCTTCCAGGCAGCGTCGGCGTACCGACTGATCCGGCCCGATCGCTGTCCGCCCACCCAGCGGCTCGCCTGCGAGGAGGAGTTCGTGCTCGGCGAAGGACGGGCGAGAATCGAGCTGGCGCCGCGCGGAGAGCGGTGGGCGCTCTCGGCGAAGGGGGAGCTGATCTTCGATGCAGTGGGGCGGGCGGTGGATGGGGAACTCAGAGAGGGCTATCTGGACCTCAAGTTTCCGGCCCTGGACCTCCGCCTGGGCAGGCAGGTCATCACCTGGGGGGTGGGCGACCTGATCTTCATCAACGACGTCTTCCCGAAGGACTGGGTGGCGTTCATCTCGGGCCTTCCCCTTGAGTATCTGAAGAGGGGCTCCGACGCCCTCAACGCCACCGGCCACTGGGCCGGCACCTCGCTCGGGCTTGTCCTGATCCCCCGCTTCGAGGCCGACACGCTCCCGGAGGCCGGAGGGCGGCTCCGCTTCCATGACCCCATGGCCGCCATCGAGCACAGACGGACCGACGAGCCCTCACCAGCGTTCGACCACACCGAGGCCGGGCTCAGGCTTTTCCGGAACGTTCGGGGGTGGGATCTCTCCCTCTATGCCTACCGGGGCTTCTTCCACTCCCCGGCGGCGGAGGTCGAGCCAGGGCCGCGGCTCCGCTTTTTCTTCCCCCCCCTCAGCGCCTACGGCGCCAGCACCCAGGGGGCGTTGCTCGGAGGAGTGCTGAGCCTGGAGGCGGGATATTACGAGTCGCGGGCGGATCGGTCGGGGCGGAACCCCGCGGTGGAGAACTCCTCAGTCAGACTGCTCGGGGGATACCTGCGAGAGATCGTTCCGGACCTCACGCTTTCCACCCAGTACCACGTTCGGGTGATGGACGATCATGACGAGTACCTGAGGACGCGGGGCCCGGGCATGCCCAAGCGCCCGCACGTGAGGCATGTTCTCACCCTCAGACTGACCCGGCTCCTCTGGCACCAGACTCTCAGGCTCGGCCTCTTCGCGCTGGCGAGCCCGAACGGAGGGGACTGGCACGTGAGTCCGGAGGCGAGATACCAGGTGACGGATGCGCTCTCGACGACTGTGGGTGTGAATCTCTTCGGCGGCCCGAGCCGCACCGAGTTCGGCCAGTTCGCGGGAAACTCGAATCTCTATCTCGTGCTCCGCTATGCCTTCTGAAAGGGGGTGAGGCGAGATGACACTGTACATGGAACAGTGGCTTCGACTGCTTGGAGGGCTCATGGTTCTCGCCAGCGTTCTCCTCGCGGTCTACCACGATCCCGCGTGGCTGTGGCTGACCGGCCTGATGGGGGTCAATCTGATCCAGTCGGCCTTCACCAACTTCTGACTGTCCGTGGTCGTCTTGCCGGCCGCAGGCGTGAAAGAGAAGGCGTGAGGGGAGATCGAGGAGCCGGAAGCTTCGACCAAATCGCGTCGACCTATGACGCGTGGTACGAAACTCGACTCGGCCAACTCGTCCATCGACTCGAGAAGGAAGCAGTCTTCACCCTCGTGGAGCCAAGACCGAGCGACATGGCCCTGGATGTGTCTTGCGGGACCGGGAGCTACGCCCTGGAGCTGGCGGAACGGGGCCTTTTCTTCCGATGTTCCGCGGTCGCGGGGTGCAGTATCTTGCGTGGTGGGAGAGATTAGCGGCCCGGTGGATGCCTGGCCGGGTGACCTTTGTGGCCGTAATGGCGCGGTGCGCGCCAGGAGGAAGATGATGGCAACCACACTGATCCTCGGTGGTGGGGTGGGAGGGCTGGTGGCCGCCAATACGCTGACGCGGCGGCTCGAGCGGAAGCATCGCATCATCCTGGTGGATCGGCAACCGCAGCACGTCTTCACCCCCTCCTTCCTCTGGATGATGCTCGGCTGGCGGGAGCCGCCCCAGATCACCCGGGACCTCGCGCGCCTGGAGCGGAAGGGGATCGAGGTGGTGCGGGAGGAGATCCGAGAGATCGACCCCGGGAGGCGCCATGTCAGAACCGAACGACGAGAGATTTCAGGCGATTACCTGATCGTGAGCCTTGGGGCCGAGGGGTGGCTCGGCGGGGTGCCGGGGCTCGCCGAGGCCGGCCATGACCTCTACGACCTGGATGGGACCCTCCGGCTTCGTGACGCCTTGAGGGGGTTCCGCGAGGGCCGGGTGGTGGTCCTGATTGCCGGGCTTCCATTCAAGTGCCCCGGGGCCCCCTACGAGGCGGCCATGCTCATCGAGGCCTCGCTCAGGCGGCGTGGGCTCCGGGAGCGGGCCCAGGTGGATCTCTACACCCCCGAGCCGCTCCCGATGCCGGTGGCCGGCAAGGCGCTCGGGGAGGCCGTGAAGGCCATGGTGGAGGGGAAGGGGATTGGCGTCCACTTCCAGCACAAGCTCCAGGCGGTTGATCCTGAGCGGGGGGAGCTGAGCTTCGAGAACGGCGTGCGGGCAGGCTACGACCTCCTCGTGGTGATCCCGCCCCACCGTTGTCCGCCGGTGGTGAAGGAGGCGGGACTGGTGGGGGAAGCCGGCTGGGTGCCCGTGGACAAAGGGAGCCTTCAGACCGCTCACGAGCGCGTCTACGCCCTGGGCGATGTCACGGCCATCAAGCTCCCCGTGGGGCTCATGCTCCCCAAGGCCGGGGTCTTTGCCCACCACCAGGCTGAGCCTGTGGCCCACAACATCGCCGCGGAAATCACCGGCGTCAGCGCGCGCAAAGGCTTTGACGGGAACGGCTACTGAATCCTGGAGATGGGCCACGGTGTGGCCGCCTACGCCGCGGGGAACTTCTACGCGGACCCCGCCCCGGTGATAAAGATGCGCAACCCCGGGCGGATCTGGCACTGGGGGAAAATCTGCTACGAGAAGTGGTGGCTGAGGCGCTGGTTCTGACCCCCTCCTGGGGGTTCTCTCGGCGCTGGGGTCCAGCGATCCCAGGGTGTCGCAAACTCACCCCATGGCCGGGATGGGCTTGACCGATAATTATTTCCACGAAATCGAAGAGTTTCCTCTCGGCCACGGCCCTGGCACAATTCCTGCGTACCTATCGCGCGAGGAGGAGTCGGTTGTGCCAGGCGCGATGGAATCCCTGGCCAACAGATGAGGTACGGTCACCTTCTGACCTTTGAGGAGAGCGAGCGGGTCACCCCGCGTTGACACGTTGACAAGCCAATATCCATGCGGGTTGTCAACGTGTCAACGCATCGAAGCCCC
>JBHIAB010000115.1:0-11146 GCA_046758385.1 Methylomirabilia bacterium
CAGGTCGAGGGGATCGATGTGCTTCCGACGATCCTGGATCTCCTCGGTCTCGAGCGGCCCGCGTCTCTCCAGGGGCGATCTCTGCTCCCCGTGATCCGAGGCCAGTCCGGCGCCTTTGTCGAACACGCCTTCGCGGAGACGACCATCTGCGGTCGCCAGTGCCCGGAGGGGCAGGAGCAACCACGTCTGTTCGCGGTCCGCCGCCCGCCGTGGAAGTTCATCCAGCGCCGCGACCCCACCGGCCAGGTTCAGGAGGAACTCTACTATCTCCTCTCTGATCAGACGGAGCAGCGCAACGTGGTGTCTGGCCATCCCGAGGTGGTGGCCCGGCTCCGGGGACAGCTGATGCGCTGGGCCGCTGGCAACCTGGCGAAGGCGGCAGGGCTTCAGCCGCTGCCCGAGGGGACGGGCAAGCCGGGGACGAAGCCGCCGATCATTGTCCGGCCGCGTGGGCGTCTGGCCTTTGGCGAGTCCAGGGGGCGCATCGTCGTCGAGTGGCTTGGCCCGGCCGAGGGGCGTTATGTGCTTGAGTACGAGGTCGGCGACGGGAAGTACCGCCTGAAGGGGTCATTTCCCGTCGTCGGGCTGAGGAAAGAGTTCGGGCCGCTGAACGCTGCGGTCTGGAACTTGCTGACGCTCTACAACCCGTTTCGCTTCAGGCTGGCGCCTGATGGGTGTCAGGGGCCGGCCTGCTGGAGCGAATGGGTGAGCTTCACGGTCGACAGGCCGAGCGGCTCGGCGAGCCGTTAGCAACAAGTGTGCCGATGCGCCGTGCCCGGCGGATTCGCGAGGTCCTCGCCCCCAGTGGTGGTGGGGGGAATCATCCCTCCAAGGGGTAGGGTTCTACCGAGGAGCGGACCCTTAGGAAGTATTCCTCGAAGCGTGAGAGGCCCCAGTCGGAGGCTAGCTCCGCGATCAGGAAGCAGGCTAGGCCCCGCTGCTTCCAGACGAAAACCGAGAGGTCGGCCGTCCGGACGAGCATGGGGCGGAAGCTATCGATCTCGACGCGGTCCCGCTGGGGCACGGTCAGTCCCGCTCCGGGGATTACCAGATAGGTGAGCAGGCTGCCCTCGCCGTCGGTGTAGAAGAGGGCTAGTCCCTTTTCGAGACCGCGTTGTCCTTCCACCAGGACGGGTTCCGCTCCCCGGAGGCGGACCTCCTCGTCCCCCATGACCGCCCCCGATAGCCCGATCCGAGTCCGCTTCATCAGGCCTCGGAGGATAGCAGGGCGGGCCACCGCGCGCAGGTCTCCCAGAACGAGGCCCCGCTTGTGCTCGAACACAGCGGCCTGGATGCTCCGCTGGAGCGGGTCTGCCGGGGGCCGGGCCAGCATCGGCAGCAGAAGGAGCACCATCACCATGGCTGTGGCGAAGGCCGCGGCAGCAGGAGCCGACCACGAGAACTGCCGCGGCGAGGTGGCCTCGCGGATCTGCCGTTTGAGGTGCGCTGGTGCAGCATGGCGGGGGAGGTGCTCGGCAAGCAGCCGGCGCAATGCCTCCTCGTCGTGGAGCCATTGCTGGCAGTCGGGGCATGCGCGGAGGTGGGCGTCCAGCTCTTGCTGCCGCTCCGTCGGCAGACGCTTCAGGCGCCAATCGCTTGCTTCGTGCGTTAGCTTTTCACATTCCATTGCGTGGTTAGCCACTAAATGGAGCCCTATTTAGAAGGGAGAGGGAGAAAGACGGGGGACTGACTCGGCGAAGGGGAGAGAGAGCACTGTTAGAACCACTGGCGAGGAAGGTCGGAGAGGACCACCTGGTGGTTGTCCTCCGACTCCTCCAGCAGCTCACGGACGGTTCGGTAGAGCACGGGGTGCTCGAAGTCCGGGGCGAGCTCGGCCAGCGGTCTCAGCACGAAGCCGCGCTCGTGAAGGAAGAGATGCGGGATGTGAAGGTTCTCGGGGGCGCTGATCACCCGATCGGCGTAAAAGAGGATGTCGATGTCCATGGTTCGCGGCTCTGCCCGCGCGGCCTCAGGGCTGCCTGAGCGGAGCCGCCCCAGGTCGGCTTCGATCGCCAGGAGGCACTGCAGGAGGGCGTCCGGCCTGAGCGTGGTCTCGATGGCCACCACGCAGTTCAGGAACCAGCTCTTCCGGTCAGGGACCACCCCGGCAGGAGTCTCCCAGGGCTCCGTTTCGTAAAGGCGGGAGGCGTCCAGGAACTCGACTCCGGGGAGCGTCCGGAGCCTCTGGACGGCCTGACGGAGGAGATCGAGGCGGTCGCCGAGGTTGGAGCCGAGGCTCAAGAAGACGCGGGCCATAGTCTCAGCGTTGGCGCGTGATCTCCACTCCCGGGACTCCGTGGATGCCGTCCATCGGTGGGGTGAGCTTTTTGACCCTTACTCGGACCGATTGCGCGGGGAACTCCCTGAGAAGCGCATCGGCGACGAGCGCGGCTAATCGCTCCAGCAGGTTGACTCGCTCCTTGGTTCCGATCTCCACAACCCTTCGCGCCACCTCCGCGTAATCCACGGTCGCCCCGAGGTCATCTGACAGGATGGCCGGCGTGAGGTCCAGCGCCAGCTCCACATCCGCGGAGAACCAGGCGCCCACGGTTTGCTGAGCGCTGGTCACCCCGTGATGGCCGTAGAAGCGGACGTCCTCAAGAAACAGTTTATCAGAGGCTCGGGATTGAGGGAGGGCGCTCACAGCTTGAGCCCCCTGAGTCGCTCCACGGCTTCCCGAAGCCGTGCTTCGTCGATAGTCAGGGCGATCCGGTAGAAGCCCTCTCCCGAAGGCCCGAAGCCCACCCCCGGCGTCACGACCACCCCAGCGTCCTCCAGGAGCCTGGTCGCGAAGGTTCGAGAGTCGAGCCCCTTCGGCACCGGTGCCCAGACGAAGAAGGTGGTCGCGGGCACGTCCACTTCCCATCCAAGGGCGGTCAGCCCGCTGACCACGACGTCGCGCCGCGCCTGGTAGATCTTTCGGTAGCGCTCGGAGGCATCCTGGGGGCCGGACAGGGCGGCGATGCCCGCGTATTGAACGGCCTGGAAGGCTCCCGAGTCCACGTTGGTCTTGACCTTCCCAAGCCCCGCAATTCCCCTCGCGTTGCCCACGCAGAAGCCGATCCGCCAGCCGGTCATGGAGTAGGTCTTCGAGAGCGAGTGAAATTCCACGCCCACCTCGCGCGCGCCGTCAACCTCCAGAAAGCTGGGAGGCTCGTGGCCGCCGAACTTGATCTCGGAGTACATGGCGTCGTGGCAGACGAGGATCCCGTGGGTCCTGGCGAAGGCCACCACGTCGCTGAAGAACTCCCGCGTCGCGCTGGCGGCGGTGGGGTTGTTGGGGTAGTTGAGGTACATCAGCCTGGCGCGGCGGGCGACGTCCGGCGGGACCTCCCGGAGGTCGGGGAGAAAGCCGTTGGCCCGGCGGAGCGGCATGAAGTGGACCTCGCCTCCTGCGAACCAGGTCCCCGCGGCGTACACGGGGTAGCCGGGGTCGGGGACCAGGACCAGCTCCCCCGGATTCACGAAGGCCAGGGGCATGTGGGCCGTTCCTTCCTTCGAGCCGATCAGGGTAAGGACCTCGGTCTCGGGGTCCAGTCGCACCTCGAAACGCCGGGCATACCAATCGGCCACGGCCTGGCGGAAGGCGGCTAGCCCCTCATAGGAGGGGTAGCGGTGGTTCTCGGGATCTTCGGCCGCTTTCTGGAGCGCCTGGATCACGTGGGGCGGGGTCGGCAGGTCAGGGTCGCCGACCCCCATGTCGATGATGTCCACGCCACGGGCCCCGAGCTCACGCTTCTTCTTGTCGATCTCGGCGAAAAGATACGGGGGCAGGCGTCTGAGCCGTTCGGCCAGCTCGAATGTCTCCGGCATGGGTCAGCTTCGGCCTCCGACAGCCACGACGCGGTTTTTGAGGCTTCCGATCCCTTCGATCCGGATCTCGATCTCATCCCCAGGGCGCATGGGGCCGACCCCCGCGGGAGTTCCGGTGGAGATCACGTCCCCCGGCAGGAGGGTCATGACCTCGGAGACGTAGGCCACCAGGCTCTCCACGAGGAAGATGAAGTGCTTGGTGTTCGAGGACTGCTTCTGCTCGCCGTTGAGGTAGGCCTCGATGTCGACCGCATTGGCGTTCATGTGGGTGGCGATGCAGGGCCCGATCGGGCAGAAGGTGTCGAACGACTTCGCGCGGCTCCACTGCCCATCCTTGTGCTGGAGGTCACGGGCTGTGACGTCGTTGAGGCAGGTGTAGCCCAGGATGAACTCCGCGGCGCGCTCCTCCGGCACGCTCCGGCACCGCTTCTTGATCACGATGGCGAGCTCCGCTTCGTAGTCGAGGCGGTGGCAGACCGGCGGATAGACGATGGGGTCGCCGGGTCCGACGAGAGACGTGGAGGGCTTGATGAAGAGGATGGGCTCCTCGGGGACGGGGAGGTTCACCTCCTCGGCGTGGTCACGGTAGTTGCGCCCTACCGCGACGATCTTCGAGGGGAGCACCGGTGCCAACAGCACCACCTGCTTCAAGGGGAACTTCTTCCGGCCGCGCTTGAAGGTGCCGAGGGGCGTGCCGGAATACTCGACGATGTGAGTCCCTTCGAGGATGCCGTAGCGGACTTTCCCGCCAGCTTTGAACCGAACGATCCTCATCTCGCTATTTGAGACCCAAAACGTCCTGCATGGAGTAGAGACCGGGGCTGGCGGTCGCGATGAACTTGGCGGCGCGGAGCGCACCCCTGGCGAAGGTGTCGCGGCTGTGGGCCCGGTGGGTCAGCTCGAGCCGCTCGCCGAGCGTGCCGAAGCTGACCGTGTGCTCCCCGACCACATCACCGGAGCGAAGGGCGAGGATCCCGATCTCCTGACGAGTACGCTCTCCCGGCATCCCCTGTCTGCCATACACCGCCGTCTGGCCGAGATCCCGGCCGAGGGTCTGGGCGATCACCTCCGCCATCCTGAGCGCGGTGCCGCTGGGGGCGTCCTTTTTTCCGCGGTGGTGGGTCTCGGTGATCTCCACGTCGTACTCCTCGCCCAGCACGGACGCCATCTGGGCCAAGAGCTTGAAGGCCAGGTTCACCCCCACGCTCATGTTGGGGGAGAGGAGGATCGGCGCCTGGCGCGCCAGGGCGGCGATCTCCTCACGCTGGGCCTGAGAGAAGCCAGTGGTACCGATGACGGCACGGGCTCCCGAGCGGGCCACCATCCTCAGGTGCTCCAGGCTTGCCTCGGGGATGGAGAACTCGATGAGGATCCGGTCCTTGGCCAAGAGCTGGGAGGGATCGGCGCTGATTGCCACTCCCGCCCGCCCGACGCCGGCCACTTCTCCCGCATCGCGCCCGAGGGCGGGGTGACCCGGAGCCTCCAGGGCGCCGACCAGCGGGAGGTCTTTCTCGTCCTTCAGGCAGGCGATGACACGGGAGCCCATCCTGCCGGCCGAGCCAGCCACGATTACCTCAGCCATTTTCCGTTTCCTTCCCCCTCACCGAACCCCCTTCCCCGAAGGAAGAGGATGAATCCGTGTGGCGAGGGTGACACGCGCCCCCGGAGTTTCCCTCCCCCGTTCCGAAGAGGCGGAGGGAGGGATGGGGCGAGGCGGGAGATCCGTCAGCCTTCTAAGAGGCCGAACTGCGCGAGGGCCTTCCTCAGGCGCTCCCGATTGGCATCAGCCATCCGGCAGAGCGGAAGCCTGAACTCCGGGGCGATCATCCCCGTCAGCCCCATCGCTTCCTTCACCGGGATCGGGTTGGTCTCGATGAACATGGACTTCGAGAGCGGGAAGAGTCTCAGGTGAAGCTCACGCGCCCGCTTCCAGTCCCCTTCGAGGGCGGCGTGGGTCATCTCTGCGGTCTCTCTGGGGGCAATGTTGGCGACCACGGAGATCACGCCCCGGCCTCCCAGCGACATCAGCGGGAGCGTCAGGGTATCGTCGCCGGAGACCACCGTGAAGTCGGGCCCACAGGCAAGGATCACCTGGGTCATCTGCTCGAGAGAGCCCGAGGCCTCCTTGACACCGGCGATGTTCTTCACGTCGCTGGCCAGCCGGGCGAGGGTCTCGGTCTCGACGTTCACCGCCGTCCGCCCCTGGATGTTGTAAACGAAGATCGGGATGTTCACTGACTCGGCGATGGCCTTGAAGTGCTCGTAAAGCCCCCGCTGGGTTGGCTTGTTGTAGTAGGGGGAGACCACCAGCGCTCCGGCCGCCCCCGCCTTCTGGGCGTGGGTGGTCAGGTTGATGGCCTCTCTCGTCGAGTTGGAGCCGGTCCCCGCCATGACCGGGATCCGCCCCCGGACCGCCTCGATGACGGTCTCCACGACCCGCTCGTGCTCGTCGTGTGAGAGGGTCGGGGACTCACCCGTGGTCCCGCAGGGAACGATGGCATCGGTGCCGTGGGTGGCGTGGAACTCCACCAGCTCCCGGAGCTTGGCCTCGTCCACCCGGCCATCCCGAAACGGGGTCACCAGCGCCACGATGGAACCCTGAAAGCGTGTCTGTTTCATTGCCGTCCTCCTTCACCTTCGCCGGCGAGCTGCTCGCCAGCGATCAGGTCCTCATAGCTCTCCCGCCGTCTCACGACGGCGTAGCGTGTGCCGTCCACCAGCACCTCGGCGGTCCGAGGACGGGCGTTGTAGTTGGACGCCATGGCGAACCCATAGGCGCCCGCGCTCATGACCGCCAACAGGTCGCCTTCGGCGACGGTCGGCAGCTGGCGATCCTTGGCGAGAAAGTCGCCCGACTCGCAGATAGGCCCTACGACGTCGGCGACCACTCCTGACCCTCCGTCGGTCGCCCGAACAGAGCGGATCTCGTGGAAGGCGTTGTAAAGGCTCGGGCGGATCAGGTCGTTCATGGCGGCATCGACGACCACGAAATGCTTCTGGTCGGACTCCTTGAGATAGAGGACGCGTGTGAGGAGCGCGCCGGCATTCCCCACGATGGATCGCCCGGGTTCAATGATCAGCGTCACACCGAGGGCCTTGACGATCGGCACGAGCACCGCGGCATAGTCGCCCGGTGTGGGGGGTGCCTCGTCCTTGTATCGGATCCCAAGCCCGCCGCCGGCGTCGAGGTATCTCACCTCGATTCCTCGAGCGCGGAGCATTTCGACAAGGTCCGCGACACGAGCCAGGGCATCGGCGAAGGGCAAGGTGGAGGTGAGCTGAGAGCCGATGTGCATGTGGACACCGACCACCTCGACGCCCGGCAGCCGGCTGGCCGTCTCGTAGGCTTCGAGCGCCTTGGTGATGGGAATGCCGAACTTGGAAGTCTTGAGCCCGGTGGCGATGTAAGGGTGGGTCTTGGGGTCGACGTCCGGGTTGACCCGGAGCGCCACCGGCGCACGGAGCCCAAGCTCCTGGGCGGCACGATCCAGCTGCCCGAGCTCCGATTGAGACTCCACGTTGAACAGCAGGATCTCCGCCTTGAGGGCCTCCCGCATCTCCTCCGGGCTTTTCCCGACCCCGGCGAAGGTGATCTTCTTGGGTAAGAGGCCAGCTTTCAACGCCCTGAACAGCTCACCGCCGGAGAGGACGTCTGCACCGGCGCCGGCATGGGCCAGAGTCGCGAGGAGCGCAAGGTTGGCATTGGCCTTCACGGAGTAGGCGATCAGGTGGGGGACATCTCTTAAGGCTTGGTCGTAAGCCTCGAAGCTCTCGAGGATGGCGCGCTTGGAATAGACGTAGGTGGGTGTGCCGACGGCCCCGGCGATGGTGGCGAGGGGCGTGGATTCGCAGCGAAGCTCGCCGCCCTGATAGGTGAAGTGATTCATCCCTTCCTCGCTCAGCGGGGTACTCGTGACCCTAGCATCAGGAGGGAGTGATGTCAAGGAACGGTGACTGTCACCTCGTTGGATCGGGCGCTTTCGTTGGCCCGCGCGGCCTGATCCACCGCCGTCACCACGTAGCCGTACGTTCTGCCTCGCTCCACGGCGCGGTCGGTGAAGAGCGTGGTCCGGATCGGCTCGGTGGTGAGGCGGTCGTACGGCCCCCCAGGACGCGCAGCTCGATAGACGAGGTAGCCAGCTAGGTCCGCCTCGGGGCTTCGGTTCCAGAGCAGGCGCACGGCGTCCTCTGTAGGCAATGCAACCAGGTCGGTCGGCGCCGAGGGTGGGGTGAGGTCCACTGGCGTGGCAGACACCATTGACGACAGCTCGCTCCCAGCCTCTCCCTGCGGCTCGACGCGGATGGCGCGTACCGCGTAGTAGTAAGTCTGGTCGTTTTCAAGCCCCCGATCCGTGAAGTGCGTCGCTTCGATCGGCCTTGGGATGATGGCCTGAAGCGACGCCTCGACGCTGGCGGCCCGCAAGACCTGGTAAGTGAGCGGACCGGTGGCCGGGGTTCCATCGATGAGGCTCGAGGGCGCGGCCCACTGGAGCCTGACCTCACCGTCCCCAGGCTTCGCGGTGAGCGTGCCCGGCGGCTCGGGCGCTGCCATGAAGACAGCCACCGCCCGTTCCGAGGGAGGGCTTGATCGGCCAATGCTGTCTAGCGCGGTGACCACGTAGACGTAGCGCTCGCCGGCGGTGAGCGGCGTCGGGTCAGTCCAGCGGACCCGGTCTCCTTCTACCTGCGCGGGGACCGGGGTTGCAAGGCGGATCGTCGCCACCTGGTCGAAGCCGATGACCTTCCCTCGGGCCAGCATGGCTGGCTTGGGCTCTCCGTCGCGGCGCTCGTGCCGGCGGTATACCCTGAGCGTCGTCAGATCCCTCAGCCGGGTGCCGTCAGCGCGGCTGGCGGGGTTGGTCCAGCTCAGCACCACGGCCTCACCCTGGACGGTGGCTGTGAGCGCTGAGACTCTGGCTGGAAGCCGTCGCTCGGGCGCCACGGGCGGCCCTTTCTTCCCACACGCGCTCGTGGCGAGGCCGCCGATGAGAGCCAGGAGGAGGAGCCGTCTCATTCTTCCACGCCTTCAGCCACGAGGGTCTTGGCGGTGGCCAGGGCATCGCGGACTGCTTCGGGGGCGGTCCCGCCGATCACCGACCGCGCCCGCAGCGAGGCCTCCACGGTGATCGCCTCGAGCACATCGCCCTCGAACAGCGGCGAGAGCTGCTTGAGCTGCTCCACGCCGAGCTGGTCCAGCCGTTTGCCTTCCGCCAGGCATTGCGCCACGGCTTTCCCCGCAACCTCGTGGGCCTGGCGGAAGGGGAGCCCCTTTCTGACCAGGTAATCTGCCAGATCGGTAGCTGTCGCGAAGTCGGCGCCGGCAACCTCCCGCATCCGCGCCAGATTGAAGGTGAGCGCGCCGAGCATGGGGGGGAGCACGGCGAGGATGGCCTCGAGGGTGTCCACGCTGTCGAAGAGGGGCTCCTTGTCCTCCTGCATGTCCAAGTTGTAGGCCAGCGGAAGCCCTTTCATGGTGGTCAGGACTGCGGTGAGATTGCCGTAGAGCCGTCCCGTCTTCCCCCGGATCAGCTCGGCCACGTCCGGGTTCTTCTTCTGGGGCATGATCGAGGATCCCGTGGAGAAGGATTCCGAGACCTCCACGAAGCCGAATTCCGCCGTGGCCCAGAGGGTAAGATCGGCGGCGAGACGCGAGAGATGCATGCCGAGGATGGCGGACGCGGCAAGGAATTCGGTGAGCGTGTCCCGGTCGCTCACCGCATCCAGGCTGTTCGAGGAGATGGCGGCGAGGCCGAGGGAGCGCGCCAGGGCCTCTTGGTCAATGGGGAAGGCCGTGCCTGCCAGGGCCCCGGCGCCAAGAGGGAGCACGTTGACCCGCTTGAGGCAATCCCGGAGCCGTTCACGATCGCGCTGGAGCATGAACACGTACGCGAGGAGGTGGTGGGAGAGGAGGATGGGCTGGGCCCGCTGGAGGTGGGTGTAGCCTGGCATGGGGGCCTCCAGATGCTCCTCGGCCCTGTCAATCAACGCGGATTGCGTCTCCCGGATACCTCCGTCCACGCGGCGGATCACTTCGCGCAGGTAGAGGCGTTCGTCCAAGGCGATCTGGTCATTCCGGGAGCGCCCGGTGTGAAGCTTCCCGCCCACGGCCCCGACCTTCTCCTCAAGGCGCCGCTCGATGTTCATGTGAATGTCTTCGAGCTCCGGCCGGAACGGGAAACTTCCGTTGGCGAGCTCCTCTCCTACTTCGTCCAGCCCCTTGAGGAGCGTGGTGAGCTCGGCGCCGGTCAGGAGGCCGGCGCCCCGGAGCGCTTTGGCCCAGGCCCGGCTTCCCTCCAGGTCGTAGGGCCACAGGCGCCGGTCAAACGCCAGGGAAGCGGTGAACCGCTCGGCAGCAGGATGCGGGGCCTCGCTGAAGCGGCCTGCCCAGGGCTTTCGCTCTCGGCTTTCGGCAGGCATGATCCGCCTGTTTATAGCACTGCGCTCGGGCACTGACAAGATTGGCGCCACCGGGTCGGGCCCGGTCGCGAGTGGGGCGGGACTATCGTGCTCTCGCCAGGCGAGAGCGGGCGACAGCCGCGTGGTGCTCCCTGAGCGTCCTCGAGAAGATGTGGCGCCGGCCGTCCAAGGAGACGAAATACAGGTAGTTGACCTTGGCCGGATTAAGTGCGGCTAGGATGGCGGCCTTCCCGGGATTTGCGATGGGCGCGGGGGGCAGCCCCCGGTAGCGATAGGTGTTGAAAGGGGAATCCACCCTGAGGTCGGCCCGCGTGAGGGCGCGCCACTCTTTGTCCACCGCGTACTGGACCGTGGGGTCGGCCTGAAGTGGCATCTTGCGCTTCATCCGGTTCCAGAAGACCGCAGAGATCAGGGGGAACTCCTTGTACATGACCCCTTCTTTCTCGATGATCGAGGCCAGCGTCAAGAGCTTATGGCGGGTCAGCCCTTTGGCCGCGGCCTGGGCCAGGAGGTCGGGGGTCACGATCTCACGCAGCCGATTTGCCATCTGGCCCAGCATATGCTGCACGGCCAGGCCTTTGAAGAAGTAGTAGGTGTCCGGGAACAGGTACCCCTCCAGGCTCGGCGCTTCGATCCCGACGTCCCGCAAGAAGATGGGATCGCGGGCCAGCCGCTCGACCTCTGGAGCCCTAGCTAACCCCTCGGCTTCCAGAAGCCGGGCGAGGTCCCTCACCGTGTCGCCCTCGAAGAACACAATGCGGTGTTTGCGGGTTCTCCCCTGCTCCAGCAGTGCCAGGATCTGTAATGCGTTGGTGTCCCTGGGGATTTCGTACTCGCCAGCTTTGAGGGAACGGACGCTATCGCGCAGCAGGCTCAGCAGGGAAAAGGCCAGGCGGCTTCTGATCACCTGAGCCTC
>JBHIAB010000116.1:0-10898 GCA_046758385.1 Methylomirabilia bacterium
GACCGTGTCCTGGATCTCAGCCACGCTGCCCGCCAGGAGCATGTCGCGCGTCTCCCCTTCGTCCCAGCCGAAGCGCTTCACAAAGGTCGCAAGCAACCGCTCGATCTCTTCTCGCTTCTCGGTGAAGAGGAGGGCCATGTTGGCCGAGCGCGTGATCGCCTTGGGGTCACGGCCAACCTGGGCGCAGTGCTCCTCCAGGATCCGGCCTTTACGAGCAAGAACCCCGGGACCGCCCCAGACATTCCAGTGGTCGGCGTAAGCAGCGGCGATCCGGAGGGTGACCTTCTCGCCGCCACCGCCCACCAAGAGCTCGGGGTGTGGCTGCTGGAGCGGCTTGGGAAAGAGCGGCGCCTCTTCGAGCCGGTAGTAGGTGCCCCTGAACGTGGCCTTCTCCCCGGTCCACAGCGCGAGCAGCACCTGGCAGGCCTCCTCCAGGCGCTGGAGCCGCTCCGACACCGTATAGAACGGAATACCGTAGGCGTCGTGCTCGTTCTGCTGCCAGGCCGCGCCGATGCCGCAGACCAGGCGCCCGCCCGAGATGATGTCCACGTTGGCAGCCATCTTGGCCACGACCGCCGGATGGCGGTAGGTGTTGCCGGAGACCAACGACCCGATCCTCATTCGGCTCGTGGCCATGGCGAGAGAGGAGAGACTGGTCCAGCACTCCAGGGTCTCCCCCACCGGGTTGGGGAGGTTCGGCATGAGATGGTCGGTGACGAAGGCCGCATCCCAGCCCGTGGCCTCCACATGCTGCCAGAGGTTGAGCAGCTCGGACCAGGTGAGACCAGTGAGACCAGTGAACAAGCCAAACTTCATTGCGGGCGTCCCCTGCTTTGGGCGGCTTGGAGGTCAGAAAAGCGTCAGGTACATGTCGAGCTCCGACTTGCTGACCGCATTGTGATAACGCACCCACTCCTGGCGCTTGACCCTGAAAAACTCCTCGGTCAGCTCGGCGCCCAGGGCCGACTGTACCACGTCATCCTGCTCCAGCGCTTTCAGGGCCTCGGGCAGGCTCTGAGGGATGAACTGGAGCTTTCGCGCCTTGACCTCCTCGAGAGAGAGCTCATAGAGATTTCCGAGGTTCGGCTCGCCGGGGTCGAGCTTCCGGCGGATCCCATCGAGTCCCGCCTTGATGAAAGCAGCCATGCCCAGATAGGGGTTGACGGCTCCGGACACCACCCGGCACTCGAAGCGCCCAGGCTCGGGCGTCCTGAACATCTGGGTGCGGTTGTTGTCGCCGTAGCTGATGCAGGCCGGGGTCCAGGTAAAGCCCGAGGTGGCCCCGGTGAGGAACTCGCCGACCGAGAGGCGCTTGTAGTCGTTGACCGTGGGCGCCACCACGCAGGTGAGAGCCCGAGCATGAGCGATGAGGCCGCCGAGAAATTGGTAGGCAAGCTGGGACATGCCGAGGCTACGCCGATCGGCCTCGTCGAGAAAGAGGTTCCGCCTCCCCGCGGTGTCCCAAAGGGAGAAGTGGAAGTGGCTGCCATTCCCCGTCAGGTGGGCGAACGGCTTGGGCATGTGGGTCGCAACGCCTCCGAACCGGCGGGCCACCTGGCTCGTCATCATTTTGAAGAAGGTGTAACGGTCCGCGGTGGTCAGCGCATCGGAATACTTCCAGTTGATCTCGAACTGGGAGTTGGCGTCCTCATGGTCTGAGGCGTAGGGCTCCCAGCCGAGCTGCTCCATGTGCCGGATCATGGTACGCAGATAGCCCATGTTGGCTGCCAGGCTCTTGAAGTCGTAGCAGGGCTTGGCCATGGTATCGATCTTGTCCGGATCAAAACGCGTGACCGAGCCATCCTCGTTGCGCTGAACCAACATGTGCTCGGCTTCCACCCCCATCATCATCGCGTAGCCTTCCCGCTGGAGATCGGCCAGCGCCCGGCGGAGCGCTGTCCGGGAGCAGTAGGGCCACTCCTTGCCGTCCACCTGGAGGTCGCAGACGAAGCGGGCAACGCCTTCCTCCCAGGGCACGAGCGTGTAGCTCGCGAGGTCAGGCACGGCGATCATGTCGTGGGCGTGAGGGCCCTGTCCCATTCCCCAGACCGCGGCTCCAGCGAACCCGGCAGACCCTTCCAGGAACTGATCAAGGGCCCTCCCTGGCACTCCTTTGCAGCGGGGGGTGCCATGCAAGTCAACGTACTGAGCCAGCATGTAATCTACCTTGTCCTTCTTGAGTCGGTCTCGAACTTCCTCCTTGGTCATCGTGAGCCCCTCCGACTGAGAGTGGGACCCCAGCGGCTTCCTCTCTCCCAGAGAAACGCCGTTAGCCTAGCAGGACACGGACACCCGGTGCGTTCCGGTACTTGCGACCTCGCACTTCATGCGAGTCCGCGGGCATCTCTAGTGGGAGACCGCTGCGGCGGCCTTCTCGCCGAGCAGCCGATCCTCGTAGAAGCGGGTGATGGAAAACGGCTGAATGAGCTTTGGGGTGTTGCCGGTCGCGATCAGCTCGGCGATTCGCTTGCCCGCCACAGGTCCGGCTTTGAACCCATAGGTGCCCCACCCGACATCCAGGACGAGTCCCCTGAGCTCCGGAATCTCTCCCATGATGGGAGAGTAATCTGGCGTCATATCGCAGATCCCCGCCCACTGACGGAGCACCCGCACGTGCTTGAGGCAGGGAAAGAGCTCCAGCGCGTGATGAGCCGTGCTCTCCAGGAAGGGGAGCGTGGAGCGATGGCTGTAGGAGGAGTAGGAGTCGATTTCAGAGCCGATGACGCACTCCCCCCGATCGGTCTGGCTGACATAGACGTGGAGGTTGGCCGAGACGATGACCTTGTCGAGGAACGCTTTGAGCGGCTCGGTGACGAAGGCCTGAAGCGGGTGAGTCACGATGGGAAGCTTCACCCCGGCGAGCTTCGCAATCGTGGAGCAGAAGCCAGCCGTAGCATTGACGACGGTGGCCGTTCGGATCTCGCCCCGGGTGGTTTGAACCGAGGTCACCCGGCCATTGGAACGGCCCAGGCCGATCACCTCGGTAAAGGGGTGGATCGCGATTCCCATTCGGTCTGCTCCGCGCGCGTATCCCCAAACGACGGCATCGTGGCGAATGATCCCGCCCGGCCGGTGGTAAAGGGCGGCCAGCACCGGATAGCGCGGCCGGCTCGAGCAATCCAGGGCCGGCACCAGCCGCCTGATCTCCTCGGGCCAGATGACGCGGCTGTCCACCCCCGCGAGCTGGTTCACCTCGGCCCGGACTCTCAGGCCCACGATGGCGCTGTCGGTATGGGCGAGGGTCAGGTGCCCCTGCTGGGAGAAGAGGACGTTGTACCCAAGCTCCTGGGAGAGCTGCTCGTAGAGCTTGACCGACTCGTCGTAGAAGCTCACCCCCTCAGGGGTTCGATAGTTGGAGCGGATGATGGTTGTGTTCCGACCGCTGGCTCCCGAGCCGATGTAGCCCTTCTCCAGGACCGCGACATTGCGCACACCGAGCTTACCGAGGTAGTAGGCGGTGGCCAGCCCGTGCACTCCGCCGCCGATGATCACCACATCGTAGCTGTCGCGGAGAGTCCGACTGCTCCACATCCGTGAGGTCCTGAAGAGCTGGATCATGTGCGCCCTCCGGTGGACCGCGAAGACGTCTCGCTTTCGGCACCGAGGAGGGCGTGGGCGGCCACGCCGAATGGGATCATGCCGAACTCGGCACCGGCATCGAGCAGGACGTCCCACACGAACTCTCCGTGCTCCCGGGCGATCAGGAGACGGTAGCCAAGGTGGCGACCCAGGTCGAGCCTGACCACGATTGTGTGGACGCGGGCCAGGCCACCCTGAGCGAGTGCCAGCGAGGGAAAGAACGCTGGGCGGAGGTCCAAGGCGATGAGCTTGGAGAGCACATCGGGCGCCGCGGGCCCCACGAGATCAAGGGCAGCCAGGGCCGAGGTGAGATCGGTCAGGTGGACGCACATAGACCCGAGCCTCGGCTCGAGAGCACCTCTCACAGCCTCGAGGTCCAAGGGAGGGGTGAGCAGTAAGCACTCATCTCGGGCGAGCCGGCATGCGAGACACTCCGTTGCCTGCCCCAACCGAAGTCGGCACACAGAACTCGCCGGCGGCAGGGGAGTGCCAGAGAGCTCTTCGAGGAGCTTGTCCAGCTCCTGCCCTTTGAGACCCAGCTTTCCAACGGGACTCACGTCAGCCAGACCCACGGCCCTCCGGACGCGCTCGGCCTCGTGTTCCGGATCGGTGAAGGCCTCCGGCCGGCGCCACCGCCCCTCTTCGCCAAGCTTGGCGCCGAGGGCCAGGTGCTTCCGGTAGAGTGCCGTCAACTTCACCGGTTGAAAATGAGCCGGACCGGTCATGTCGAGCGCTCCCTCACGCCCTGAGCCGCGCTCCCTCGGGGTCGAAGAATGGCTTGGTCACGACCTTCGCCGCCCGAAGGCGACCGTTGGTCCGGATCCGAAACTCCGCTCCCTCCACTGCCTGTTCGGCAGGGAGCCAGGCCATTCCGATGGCCTTGGCCAGGTGCGGGCTCCACTTGGAGCTGGTGACCCGCCCGATGGGCTGGCCATCCAGCACCACCGCATCACCTTCACCCGGCACCACTCCCGGCTCGACCACCTCGAAGCCGACCAGCCGCTGCCGCATGCCGCGATCCCGTACCTGGGTCAGCGCATCGCGACCGATGAAGTCGTCCTTGTCGAACTTCACCACCCAGGCCATGTCCGCTTCGAGGGGGTTGGAGAGTGCATCGGTATCGTGAGCGGGGATGATGTGCTGCTTCTCCAGACGGAGGACTCGCTGGGCCTCCACGCCGAACGGAGAGATTCCGAAGTCCCGCCCGGCCTCCATCAGGGTCCCCCACATGTGCTCGCCGTAGTCGGCCGCGAAATGCATCTCGTACCCCAGCTCCCCCACGAAGCCGATGCGGAGGATCAGCGTGGGGACCCCGGCCACCAGTGCCTCCTTGGCCGCCAGGTAGGGAAAGGCCTCTCGGGAGAGGTCGAGGGCCGTGAGCTTGGCCAGGACTTCCCGCGACCTCGGACCAGCCAGGTTGATGGCCGCGAGCCCACCCGTCACGTTCACCACGTGGACGCACCGCCCGGTGCCAGCCAGCCACCAGTCGCACCACTGCTGAATCGCGTCGAGGCTGCCCGTGCCCGTGGTGACGAAGAAGTGCCCCTCCCTCAGGCGCGCGACGGTGCCATCGTCGAGAATGATCCCCGCATCGTCACACATGACCCGGTAACGGATCCTCCCGACCTTGAGATCGGAGAACCGGTTGGGGTGGAGCCAATCGAGAAAGGCACCCGCGTCGCGCCCCTTGACGTCCAGCTTTCCGAGGGTGCTGACGTCGATGATGGCCACTCGCTCGTGGACGGCCCGGCACTCGGCCTCCACGCCCGCGTACATGAACGGGCGCTTCCACACTCCCATGTCCATCTGCTGGGCACCCAGAGCGACGTGCTGATGGTGCATGGGCGTGAGCTTCACCGGGTCCGGGTAGCGGCCGGCCAGAGCCCCCAGCGGAACCGGCTGGACCGGCGGGCGCGCAGTGGTCACGCCGGTCTCCTCGATGCTCCGCCCCGTGGCCCGAGCCGTGATGTCCACGGAAGCCATGTGACACATCTTGCCCTGGCAGGGCCCCATGGCGGTGGTGGTGTAACGCTTGAGCGTCTCGATGTGATCGAACCCCTCTCGCACGGCCTGCTCCAGGTCCTTCTCGGTGACGTCCTCGCAAAGGCACACGAACTTCTTCCGGCCCGGCCCAGGCACGCTGACCAGCGGACGGCGGGGCTCTGTGCCTGGTGGCCGCGCGGACTCCGCGAGAAGATCCGTGGCCTGTTCGGTCCACTTCGCCTCGCCGGTCAGGTCCGCTGCAGCCTGGCTTCCCGCCCAGCGCCCCTGGAGGAGGACCGTAGCCAGCTCGCGTCGGCCACTCACCTCTCCCGCGATGAGAACACCAGGCGGGAGGTCAACAGGAATGAACTGGCCGAGCGAAGAATCGAAGTGGAGCCGCGCTCCCCCTTGGCCCAGCAAGCTGGCCGCTGGCTCGAAGCCGCCAGCGAGGCAGATGACCTCGGCGCTGAGCGATACCTCGCCCCCTGGGACAGATCTCCCGTCACGGTCGAGATGAATCAGCCGGGCACTCCTGACCCGCCCGTCCCCACGTGCTTCAGCGATCGTGGTGGAGGGAAAGACGGGGACGCCTGCCCGCCGGACCTCGGCGAGCGCAGCGCTCTCGCGAGGCTCAGGACGACAGTCGGCCAGTGCCACGACCCGAGCTCCGGCGGAGAGGAGGTCCTGGGTGAGGCCGACTCCGCTTCCATCGCTCGCCACCACCAGGGCACTGGCCCCGGGTTTGACCGCGTAGAGCGCCATCAACCGTTGAGCTGCTGAGCCGAGCATGACCCCGGGAAGGTCATTTCCGTGAAAGACCAGTGGATGCTCGAAGCCTCCGGTGGCGACGATCACGCGCCGGGCGCGGACCCGGAGGAACCGCCGACCCTCGAGCACTCCGAGCAAGCTCCCCTCGTACAGACCGAACGCCGCCGCGCCGAGCCGGACCCGGATCAGGTCATTGTCTAAGACCTGGCGAGACAGGGCCTGCCCCGCCTCGTTCCCCGTACGCCCGCCAAACTCCGGCACACCCTCCACGGGTCTCAGAGAAACTTGGAGGTGGCCACCGAGGGCCGGTTGATCGTCCACGAGCAAGACCGACAGCCCGGCTCTTGCCGCCTCCAGCGCCGCGGTCATTCCGGCAGGTCCGCCACCCACGACCGCCACGTCGGGGAAGAGATGCCGAGTGTCGTACTCCCCCGACGGCTCCCCATCGATGGCGATCTCTCCGAGCCCCGAGAGGCTCCGGAGGATCCGCTCGTAGGTGGGCCGGAGCCAGGCCGGATGGATGAAGGTCTTGTAGTAGAAGCCTACGGGTAGGAGGCGGTCCAGTGCGTCGAAGAAACTGAACACATCACGTTGGAGAGAGGGCCAGGCGTGCTGGGGACGGATCCGCATGCCGTCGTAGACTGGCTCGGTGCAGGTCCGGACGTTGGGAACCCCGTCCACGTTCATGAGACAGTTGGGACAGCGCCCCGCGCAGCACAGGAGCCCCCGCGGACGATGATACTTGAAGCTTCGGCTGAAGATCCTCACGCCGGCAGCATAGAGCGCCGAAGCCACGGTGTCGCCCGCGTAGGCAGGAATCGGCCGGCCGGCTAAGTCCAGCGTGACGCTGCGCGAGCAGTCGATACGCTGAGCCGGATGCGCCGGAAGCCGACCCTCGGTCATACTCTGGCCTCCCCCGATCCCGACGTGTTGGCTCCCCGCGCGCGGAGCTCAGGCCAGTAGGTGCGTTCCACCGCGTTGGTCCGCGTATCGCGCACGGCCAAGAACCACTGGCGACACCCCATCCGGTGGTACCACCATTCTTCCTGGGGACCGGCTGCATTGGTCCGTAAGTAAAGGTACCCGGTCCAGACCGAGGGTGGAGAGCCCCGCGCCGGGCGAGAGGAGTACTCTCCCCCCCAGCGGAACTCATAGACATCGCGCACTCCGCACTGCGGGCACGGCAACAGAAACGACACCCGCTCAGCCCTCCCTCATCGAAGCTGGGCTAGTGCTCCCCTTAGCAAATACATCCGGCATGCGCCGGGGACGCCCCCCCTCGCTCCGGGCCTCCTCGCCTCGACGGGCTTTGCTCGCTCGGACGCCTCCGCTGGCCCCCCCATCCCCCCGAGGCGGGGGGTAGTCCTCGCGACCGAACTTGCGTTCGGCCGCTCGGAGCGCTCCGGCGTCCTGCGCTTCGCCGCCCGCTACGGCTCGTCGGCATGTCGCTCGGGAGGGCGTCCCCGGCGCACGCCTCTAAGGGGCGTCACCGGAGGTGGTCCTGGCCGGGGACCCACCGTGTTCCCACTAGCGGGATCCCGGTAATCGCCGCCGCCTCCACCGTGAGCGGTCTCAAATCCTCGGGCTCGAGGTCGTGGACATCGGCTTTCCCACACGCGCGGGCGAGCATCTGGATCTCGAGCGTCATGGCGTGCAGAAAATTGGCCACCCGCTCGGCGGCCTCCGGGATCGGAAGCCGCTTCATCAGCTCCGGGTCCTGGGTCGTGATCCCAACCGGGCAGCGGCCAGTGTGGCAGTGGTGGCAGGCGTGGGGCTCGGTGCCGAGCTGACGGTAATCCTCAAGAAAGAGTGGCCTGTTGCAGTTGAGAGCGATCAGCGCCGCGGTGCCGATGTAGATCGCGTCCGCCCCCAGCGCCAGAGCCTTGGCCGCGTCCACGCCAGACCTGAGCCCACCGGCGATGATGAGCTGGACCTCGCCGTAGAGCCCGAGGTCCTCGAGCGCGCGGCGCGCCTCGCACACAGCTGCCAGGGTGGGGATGCCGGTGTGGTCCTGGAGAATCTCTGGCGAGGCGCCAGTGCCCCCTTCCATCCCGTCCACGACCACCACGTCCGCCCCAGCCTTGGCCGCCAGCTTCACATCGTCGTAGACGCGGGTGGCTCCGAGCTTCACGAAGATCGGCACTTGCCAGTCGGTGGCCTCGCGGAGCTCTTCGATCTTGACGATCATGTCGTCTGGCCCGAGCCAGTCTGGATGCCGCGCCGGGCTCCGTTGGTCCACCTCGGGAGGGAGCTCACGCATCCGGGCGATCTCTTCCGAGACCTTGGAGCCCAGCAGCACTCCGCCCGTGCCGGGCTTGGCCCCCTGGCCGACAGTCAACTCCACCCCGTCGGCCACCCGCAGATGGTGGACGTTCATCCCGTAGCGACTTGGCAGCACCTCGTAGATCAGCACCTTCGAGTGCTCGCGCTCGGCCGGCAGCATGCCACCGTCGCCCGTCGTGGTAGAGGTTCCCGCACGGGTCGCCCCTTGGGCCAGCGCCACCTTGGCGTTATAGGAAAGGGCCCCGAAGCTCATCCCCGTGATCATCACGGGGATGTCCAGTTCGATCGGACGTTCGGCACGGCGCGGGCCCAGC
The DNA here is from genome assembly GCA_046758385.1 of Methylomirabilia bacterium. Lineage (GTDB taxonomy): Bacteria > Methylomirabilota > Methylomirabilia > Rokubacteriales > CSP1-6 > JBHIAB01. The sequence goes on from JBHIAB010000116.1 coordinate 8,928, forward strand.
ACTGTCTTCGTGCTGCACCGCTCGCGATACCCCTCGAGCGGGATGCGCGTGAGCGAGCAGGGGATAAAGGTCAGGTCGTCGAGGGACGGCAGGGGCCGGGGTCGGAGCGTCCCGAATCCTCGGAACCGGTAGCGCCCGAGCTCCGCCTTGATCTGGATGTCTTCGATCACCTCCGGCCGAAAAATCTGACTGGGCCGAGGCTCCTGCCTCAAAACGCCGCCTTCCATACCTCAAATTCCTTCTTGTCGTAGTTCCAGAGCTTCCGTCCCGAGACAATCTTCCTGAACGTCTCGGGCCCCTTCACGCCATGGCGATCCAGAGCCTGACGGATCCCGGCCAGCTCGTCACCGCTCGCTTCGGAGACCACGGTGTCGTTTCCAAGCTCGGCGATCTCGCCCCCCACATAGACGACACCCTCGTACATGGAGTCCCCGAGGGCAGGGCCAGCATCGCCGCAGACGATGATGGTCCCCCGCTGCATCATGAAGCCCGTCATGTAGCCCGCGGCGCCACCGACGATGAGGAGCCCGCCCTTCATCGCGATCCCCGCGCGAGCGGCCGCATCGCCGCGCACCATGACGGTTCCCCCGCGGATAGAAGCCGCCGCACCGTTCCCCGCGTGGCCGCCCACAATTACCATGCCTGATAGCATGGACTCGGCCAGCCCCCAGCCGGCAGAGCCGCGGACCTCGATCTGGGCTCCGTCGATCATCCCCGCGCAGTAGTAGCCCACGGGCCCGTCAATGACGACCCGCACGGGCTCGAGCACAGCCACAGCCAGATTGTGGCGAGCCGCGGGATGCCGGAGCTCAATCTCCCGCTCCCCGGCCGACACCAGCGCGCGGACGGCCTGGTTGATCTCTCGCGTTGTCTTCCCCGTGCAGTCGATAGTCTGCATCGTTGGGCCTCGGCGCGAGCGCAGTTACGCCGCCCGCCGGCGTCGGCGAAGCCCCGAGGGCGCGGCTGGGATGCCACTCCAGACCCCCACTGCCGCCGCGCCGGCCTCCCGCGCCGAACATGATCCAGGAAACGCGGCTTGGATCGCGACCTCCTCGTTGGCGATGGCCACGAAGCGTTCGGTCTCCGCGACGATCAGCGGCTTCAGGCAGAATGGATCTTTGGCGAAGCCGAAGGCCTCAGCCGTCGCCGCCAGGTAGCTGAAGCTCCCATCCAGTTCCTTGACCGAAGTCTCGAGGGCCTCTGTGAACCCCAACCCCCGGGCCATCTGGTCGGCCAGGTAGATGCCGATGACCTCGGAGTCGTTCTCGGTGTAAAACCTCACTCCCCGCTGCTCGTACTGTCGCCGCAGCTTGTGATAGTTCGTGATGTGGCCGTTATGGACCACGGCGAGATCAAGCGTCCCGTGGGTCCAGAATGGCTGGGAGTGAGAGAGGTCCACCCGGCTCTCGGTGGACAGGCGGGTGTGACCGATCCCGCAGTTGCCGGCCAAATGCGAGATCCCGAAGGTCGTCTCGAGGTTCGACGGGCTCTGGACTTGCTTGACGATCTCCAGCCGCCGCCCCATGCTCACCACTTCGACCTCCGGACCCGCGCCCTCGATGGCGGCAGCTAGCTCGGCGGGGTTGGCCTTGTCGACGACCAACCGGATGAGGGAGCTCCTGGTGACGACGGCCCGGACCCGCGCGAGCCGCCGGGCCCGCTTCACCACCTCGCGAACCAGCGGCGCTTCGGCCTCCTGCCCAGAGGGCTTGACGCGGACGATCAGGCCATCGACGGGCTTCCCCCAGATCGCCACGCCGGCCGAGTCTGGCCCGCGTCCGGCCAGCGCGCTGAGCATGTCGAGGAGAACCCGACCGACCGGCGCCGCCGGCTCGCGCTTGTCAAAGTACCCGACGATTCCACACATGGCGAACCTCCCAGCGGGAGCCCTACCCGTTGAGATAGAACAGGCCGCGGCGCTTGGCCAGCTCCTCGAAGCGATTCAGCATGAGCTCTGTCCGCTCGCGGGCC
>JBHIAB010000117.1:0-10865 GCA_046758385.1 Methylomirabilia bacterium
GGTGGGGGCCGCGCCGCCCCCCGCCGAGGCCTCCCCCCCCGATTGCGCGGGCCAAGCTCGCGCACGATCTTCGGGAGGGGGCCTCGACGGCCCCCTCCGAGGCCTCCCCCACCGATTGCGCGGGCCAAGCCCGCGCTCGAACAGAGCCCCACTCATGCGCCCTCCGCTTCGCGGCCCTCTACGACTCGTGCGGATATCGCTCGGCAGGGCACCCCGGCGCACTGGCTAACGGAACAGGGGCGCGAGGACCAGGGAGATCACCGACATCAGCTTGATGAGGATGTTCATGGACGGCCCGGAGGTGTCCTTAAAAGGGTCGCCGACGGTGTCGCCGACCACCGCGGCCTTGTGGGCGTCGGAGCCCTTGCCGCCCAGGCGTCCCTCCTCGATGTACTTCTTGGCGTTGTCCCAGGCGCCCCCGCCATTGGCCATCATCAGAGCCAGGAATACCCCCATCAGGGTCGCGCCGGCCAGGAGGCCGCCCAGGGACTCCTTGCCCAGGACGAAGCCGATGACGACAGGCGTGAGCACTGCCAGGAGCCCCGGTGCGATCATCTCCTTGATGGCGGCGCCGGTGGCGATCTCGACGCAGCGGGCTGTGTCCGGCTTCGCCCGGCCCTCCATCAGACCGGGGATCTCGCGGAACTGGCGCCGGACCTCGTTGACCATCCTGAAGGCTGCGCGCCCGACCGCCTTCATGGTCAGCGCGGCGATCAGGAAGGGGACGATGCCCCCGAGGAAGAGGCCGATGAGAACCCGGGACTTGGTCAGGTCGATGGCGATGAGCCCGACCGTCTGGGTGTAAGCGGAGAAGAGGGCGAGGGCGGTGAGCGCCGCCGAGCCGATGGCGAACCCTTTGCCCATGGCGGCGGTGGTGTTGCCGAGGGCGTCGAGCCGGTCGGTGATCTTCCGCGTCTCGGGCCCCAGGTGGGCCATCTCGGTGATCCCGCCCGCGTTGTCGGCGATTGGACCGTAGGCGTCCACGCTCATGGTGATCCCGATGGTGGAGAGCATCCCGAGCCCCGCCAGCGCGATTCCATAGATGCCGTTGGTCTGGAAGGAGATGAAGATGGCGCCGCAGATGGCCAGGACGGGGAGGGCGGTAGACTCCATCGCCGTGGCCAGGCCAGAGATGATGTTGGTGGCGACGCCAGTCTGACACGACTCGGCGATGCGACGGATGGGAGGGCCCGAGGTGTAGAACTCAGTGAGGACGCCGATCAGCACCCCGGCGATGAGCCCCGAGAGGATCGCCCAGAAGGGTCCCAGGCCCACCTCGAAGGCTCGAATCACGAAGAACGACAGGACGAGGAGGATCACACCAGCGATGTAGGTGGCGTTGCGCAGCGCCGTCTGCGGATCCAGGCGCTGAAGCCAGCTCATGGAGAGAATACCCAAGGAGGAGGCCAGGAGCCCGGTCATGGCGATGACGACAGGCAGGGCCATCCAGCGGAGCGGCCCCTGCATGGTGGCGCCGATGGCGATGGCCGCCACGATGGAGCCCACGTAGGATTCGAAGAGATCCGCTCCCATCCCTGCCACATCCCCGACGTTGTCGCCCACATTGTCGGCAATCACCGCGGGGTTCCGCGGATCGTCCTCCGGGATCCCGGCCTCTACCTTTCCGACGAGGTCTGCGCCCACATCCGCGGACTTGGTGTAGATGCCGCCGCCGAGACGCGCAAAGAGGGCGATGGAGGAGGCGCCCATCGCGAAACCGGTGATGTCGAGCGGGTTGCTGTAAACGAGATAGAAGAACCCGACCCCGAGGAGTCCGAGGCTCGCCACGCAGAGCCCCATGACCGAGCCGCCGAAGAAAGCCACCGAGAGCGCCTTGTCACGTCCCACTTTGTTGGCGGCTGCCGCGGTCCTCACGTTGGCGCGCGTGGCCGCTTTCATCCCGAAGAAGCCGGCCAGCATGGAGCACATCGCCCCCGAGATGAATGCCAGCGCGGTGAACCAGCTGATGCCCAGCCCCAGGAGCACGAAGACGGCCAGGATGAACCAGACAAGGGTCGTGTACTCCTTGCGCAGGAAGACCATTGCGCCCGTGTGGATGGCTCCCGAGATGTCGATCATGACCCCGCTCCCCTCGGGTTGCCGGAGGACATACCGATAGATCCCGAGTGCCAGAAGGAGGCCCAAGAGGCCGAGAGCCGGAGCAAAGGGAACCCAGGACATTCCGCGCTCCTCCTATGCCTTTTGAGAGATGCGCTCCACCACCAGTTTCAGCGCTTGATTGGCCGCGAGGTCTGAGGCGGTCTCGATCAGGGGCAGCTCCTCATGGCCGAAGCGGGAGAGGACGTGGTCGGCCACCTCACTCTTGGCGCCCGGCCGGCCGATTCCCACCTTCACACGCCGGAAGGCCTGCGTGCCCAGGTGGTCGATAACCGACTGGGCCCCCCGGTGCCCGCCGGAACTCCCCTTCACGCGGACACGGACCTTCCCCAACGGCAGATCGATGTCGTCATAGACGAGGATCAGGTCGGACGGAGCCAGCATGTGTCGCTGTCGTTCGCGGAGGAACCCCGCGACCACCCTGCCGGACTCGTTCATGTAGCCAGCGGTTTTGAACACCAGGACCGGCTCTGATTGGCAGCGGCCCTCGGCCAGCTGCCCGAGACGCCCGAACCGGCGGAACCCGCTCCGCAGCTCGCCGCGCTCCTCAAGGAGCTCAACGATCCGGTCCAGCACCCGGTGGCCGATGTTGTGGCGGGTCCCCTGATACTTCGTCCCGGGGTTTCCCAGTCCCACCACCGCCTGCGCCACGGCGCTAGGTCTCTTCTTCCTCCGCCTTGCCCTTCCGCTCCGCTACCACCTCAGGCTCCGTCAGCACCGCTTCGGCTGCCGGCGCGACTTCTTCTGCCATGGGTGCTGACACGGTGGCCACGGCCAGGCCAGGGTCGTTCAGGATCCGGACACCCGTGGGCACCGCGAGGTCTCGGACCACGAGCACGTCTCCGATCCGGAGGCCGGAGATGTCCGCCTCGATCTGCTCCGGAATCAGTCCCGGCAGGCAGGAGATCTGGATCTCGCGGAGGAGCGTCTCCTGGATCCCGCCCTGCTCCTTGACTCCGATCGACTCCCCCCGCGCCTGGATTGTCACGGTCACGGTGATCGCCCGGTCCATGGCGACCTCCTGGAAGTCCACGTGCAGCACCTGGTCGGTGATCGGGTCGAACTGCAGATTTCGGATGATGGCGGTCCGGCTCTCGCCGTTGTCGGCGAACCGCAGCTTCAGGAGCTGGGAGCCCCGCTCGCCGTGAACGATCTTCAAGACATCCTTGGGGTTCACCGAGAGCGCCGCGGGGGCCGGTCCTCCGTAGAGGATGGCAGGGACGAGCCCCTGACGCCGGAGGCGCTTGGCGACCTCTTTACCGGTCTCCTCGCGCCGGTTGATCGAGATTTCCCGCTGCTGTTCCATCCCTTTCCTCCTGCCCTTCAGATCATATAAAGAGGGTGGAGACCGACTCCTCGTTATGGATGCGTCTGATCGCCTCGCCTAGGAGGTTGGCGACGGAGAGGGTCACGATCTTGGGGCTCCGCTTCCCCGGGCCAAGCGGGATCGAGTCGGTGACGACGACCTCCTCCACGGGCGAGCCTTCGATCCGAGCGATGGCCGGGCCTGAGAGGACCGCGTGAACCCCGCAAGCGAGGATTCGCCGGGCACCCTCCCGCTTGAGGGCGTCCATGGCCTGGATCAGGGTCCCGGCCGTATCGATCATATCGTCGATGATGACGGCATCCTTGCCGTTGACCTCGCCGATCAGATGCATGAACAGCGAGACGCTCGGACCCTCGCGCCGCTTGTCGATGATGGCCAGCCCGGTTTTGAGGCGCTTGGCGATGGCCCGAGCCCGCTCCACGCCGCCCGCATCCGGTGCCACCACCACGGGGTTCTCGAGGCCCTTGTCGCTCAGGTAGTCGATCAGTACCGGGGCGGCGAAGAGGTGGTCCACGGGGATGTTGAAGAAGCCCTGGATCTGGCCCGCGTGGAGATCGAGGGCCAGGATCCGATCGGCGCCGCTGGCGGTGATGAGGTCGGCCACCAGCTTGGCCGAGATCGGGACGCGGGGCTGCACCTTCCGGTCCTGGCGGGCGTACCCGTAGTAGGGGAGCACCGCGGTAATCCGCTGGGCGGAGGCCCGCTTCAGGGCATCGAGAATCACCAGGAGCTCCATCACAGTGTCGTTGACCGGCGGGCAAGTGGGCTGGACGACGAAGACATCGGTGCCGCGCACGTTCTCGTTGATCTGCACCAACACCTCGCCGTCGGAAAATCGGGAGACCTCGGCGTCGGCGAGGCCGACACTGAGATAGCGGCCAATCTCCTCGGCCAGAGGTCGGTTCGCGTTCCCCGAGATCAGCTTCAGATCGTAGGCCATGACCCGACTCCCCCGTGTTGTCGCCCGAAGCAGTCAGTTCGGAGGGAGCGACCCATGCCCCGGGGTCCGGCGCCAGCAGAGACCCTGAGCAGAGCCGCCCCTTCCGAGCAAATTGGTTGGGGCGGGAGGATTCGAACCCCCGAATACGGGATCCAAAGTCCCGCGCCTTACCGCTTGGCCACGCCCCAACGGGAACGGTATCGAACGGCGGCAGGCTTCCGAATGGCTAAGGCCCGGGAGACGGTGCCTGGTGCCCGATGACACGTCTCAGCCCTGCACGAGTCGGATCGCGGGACCAGGGACAGTCCGCACCGCCCAGCACGACCAGGCGGTCGTCGTCACGCGCCTCCGAATCTGGCTGGCGTGGTCCAGAGACCGGGCCACCCCGAGCACGGTGGGCCCGCTGCCAGACATTACGGCCCCGAGCGCGCCCGCCGCCAGCAGTGCGGCCTTGATTCGGCCGATCATGGGATGCGCCGCCTCCACAACGCTCTCCAAACTATTGTACAGGCTCCTGGCCACGCTAGCCGCACGCCCAGAGGCCAAGGCCGCGATCAGGGCCTTGGCTTGAGAGCCGTCTGCTTTGAGCTCGGAGGGCACGCACTCGTACACTTCCCGTGTCGAGAGGGGAAAGCGGGGATTGACCAGGGTCAGGGCGAGGCCGGGGGTAGCCGGCAGAGGCTGTAAGATCTCACCCCGGCCCGTTGCCAGCGCCCGCCCACCCAAGAAGAAGAACGGGATGTCTGACCCTAACCGGCTGGCCACCTCTCTCAGGCGCTGGACCGGCCATCGAAGCCTCCAGAGCCGGTTCAGTCCCCAGAGCGTTGCCGCGGCATCGCTGGACCCGCCTCCCAATCCGGCAGCCACGGGAATGTGTTTATCGAGCGTGATCCTCGCACCGCTCCGCACCCCGGAGGCCTCCTGGAGCAGTCGGGCTGCGCGCACCACCAGGTTCCGCTCGTCCGTCGGGAGCCCCTCGGCGCGCGTCCTGAGCGTGATCTCCTCGGCTTTCTCCAGGATCAGCCGGTCGAAGAGGTCTATTCCCTGGAGCACCGTGGCGAGTTCGTGATAGCCGTCCTGCCGCGTTCCGAGGACCTCGAGCACTAGGTTGACTTTGGCCGAAGTCCGGAGAACAAGCCGACGGGCACTCCTTCTCGGGGCAGACAAACCGACCTAACCTATCACGCGGGTCGGGGACTGTCAACGGAAGTGCCGAATTTTCGCGCCATTCGGGAGCGACAAGCGAAAATGATCCGCTGTCAGCCCCACCCCGATCTGGGGGTTCTTGTACCGGATCGTGACCGTGAGCGACCGGTCCAGCGCGGTGAGCGTGACGGCGGAGGGTGGGTCCACCACGCCGCGGTCCGGGTAGCCGACTCGGAGCGCTCTTCCGCTTCCGTTCCACTCAACCTGGCGCACGATCCCTGTGTCCGTGTCGAGCCAGATCCGCTGCACACCGCGGCTCCCGGCCAGCTCGATGGAGGGTCCGCGATCATCGGCGGGAAGCAGCCGAGCGCGACGGGGATCCGGCATAGGCAGAAGATGCCCCGAGAGAACCCCCACCAGCTCGCCCGGCTCCAGAGGGATTCCGATCCACCGCTCGATGGTCCGGGCAGACGCCGGTCCGATCACGGCCCGGTTGTCCCCGACCTCGTACAGCGTGAATGACTCTTGAGTGGAGGCCAGCAGGAGGACGGGCTGTCCCCAGGGCGAAAGAGCCTCGAAGCGCAGGGAATCGGGAGCCTTGAGGAGTAAGACCCCGAAGAGCCGCCGGACCTGGGTATCCCGCCGGATCGTGATCTGCGCCAGCGTGCGCAGGTCGTCGAACTGCTGCCACCGGCGATCCAGGATCCCCAAGAGACGCTGTCCCTCGGGTGGGAGCGGTTCGGGGGGTGGGCCGAAGAGGCCGGCGCAGCCAGCCAGCAGCAGAGCCAGAATCGGCCAGAGAGCCCTACTCGTACTTCGAGCGTCCACCCTGGACCTTCTGGAGCTTGGCCCGGTTCTCCTGAATCTTTTTCTCGACCGTCTCGTTGGCAGGATCGAGCTGCAGCGACTTCTCCCAAGCCCCGAGGGCCTCCTCGACGCGGCCATTCATTAGGTACGCGTCCCCCAGGTGATCGAAGATCACCGAGTCATCCTTGGCTCGCTCGACGGCGCGTTTCAGCTTGAGGAGCGCCTCCTCATAGCGACCTTGCTGGTAGTAGGCCCATCCCAGACTGTCGATGAAGTAGCCGTTTTCCGGCTCGATTTCGAGAGCCTTGGTAATGAGCTCGACGGCCTCGGCCAGGTTGATCCCCCGCTCGGCGTAGAGATACCCGATGTAGTTGTAGGCCTCGGCATGCTCAGGATCCAGCTCGATCACGCGGCGGAAGGCCTGGATGGCGTCCTCGAAACGTTTCTGCTTTTCGTAGACCACTCCGAGCTGAAAGTAGAGATCTTTGTGCTTGTCGTCGATGGAGAGCCCTTCCTGGAGCGCCGCGACGGCCTGATCGTACTGCTCGTCGCGGTGGTAGGCGGAGCCGAGATAGAGGAAGAGCTCAGGGCGCCGGGGCTCCAGGTTCACTGCCTCCCGGAGGAGCTCGATGGCTTCCGAGTAGCGCTTGGCCCGGCCGTGGAGGAAGGCCAGCTGGACACGCGCGTCGATCGAGTCCGGGTCGGTCTTGAGGATTCCCTCCAACTCCTCGCGGGCCTCGGGATCCTTGCCCGCATCCATATAGGTGGACGCGAGATAGAACCGAGCGCGGAGCTTGGAGGGATCGAGCTCGATCGCGCGCCGGAAGGCAAGTGCCGCCTTGTCATAGAGCTTTCGCTCGTGGTAGACCGCCCCGAGCTTGATCCAGATCCGGGGGTTGCGGGGCACCAGGTCGGCCAGGGCCTGGATTCGCTGCTCGGCCTCGGCGAACTCACCACCCCGGATCAGCACGTCCCCGAGCCGCTCCAGTAAGACCGGGTCGTCGGCGTTGACCTCCAGGGCCTCCCGGTAGACCCGGATGGCTTCCGCGGGCTGATCGCGACTTTCGTAAACGTAGCCGAGTGCCAGCCAAGCGCTGTGATTGTCGGGCTCCAGCTCCACGGCGCGTCGGAGCCGCACGATGGCCTCCTCCCACGCCTCGGTCTCGATGGCCAGTCGGCCCAGCAGGAAGTAGGCCTGCGCGTTGTCGGGCCGGACTTGGAGCAACCGGAGCAGCGTGGCTTGGGCCTTATCGAGGGCTTTTTGCTCGGTGTAGTGCCGCGCCAGGGTGAGGTAGGGCTTGGGCTCATCGGGGCTGATCGCCACCAGCTTTTCGAGCACGGCCTGCGCCTCTGCGTAGCGCTTCTGGCCTCGGTAGAGTTCCGCCAGGGTCAGATGCGCGGCGATCTGCTCGGGCCCAACCTCGACCGCCTTCCGCGCCGCTTCTAGGGCTTCATCGGGGTGTTCGGCTTGGGAGAGCCACAGCGCTAGCTGTGTCCAGAGGCCCGGGGTGTTGGGGTCCAGCTTGATGGCTTCTCGAATTTCGGCAATGGCGTCCTGGAGGTGGCCGGCCCGAGCGTGGATTTGCGCGAGCGCGTAGTGATAGTACGCCTCCGCAACGGAGCTGGCTGCCACGCTTGGGGCGGGGGCGTCGGGCAGCTGTGCGCCCACCACCGGGGCCAGCCCGGCGCAGCCAGTCAGAACCAGCAGGGAGGCCAGAAGGACGCCGCGGGGGGCGCTCAGGACGCCGCTCCTTGCCCCGGACGATTCCGGCAAGCTTTCACGAGCAGACGGCGGAGCACGGCGCGAAGCTCCGGATCTCGCACTGCTCCAGTGGCCGTTTCAACCATGCGTGTGTCCTCCTCCGCGAGCGGCGCCTCAGAGCTCGGCTTCGGCGGAGGCACGGCCGCACGGCTCCTCAGCGCCCCTCGCTCGGGCGCGAGGGTTCCGAGGAAGACGCGGAGGGAGCGAACGGCTCTCTCCCCGTATCGGCGGGCCAAACGGGCCCTGAGCTCGGCCTCGCGGAACTTCACCTCCTGTAGCCACGGAGAATTGTCCACGACGAGGTCAAGCGTCCCGTTTCTAAGTCGGGCGGGCTGGCATTGGCGGGCAAACTCCGCCCCCATCATGGTCGGCCACTCGTGGCGGATCTGGATCTCGAGCAACCGCCCGGCAAGCTCGGGAACGGCCGCGGTCAGGAGCCTCTCCACTCGAGTCGGGCCGGAGCGCGCGCGATCACCCATAGGCGTAACCTCCATGTTACGCGACACGAAGTGGTCTTGCTAGTGGGAACGGCACGAGCTCGATTGACTTGACCCAGGCGCCCATTTATGCTCTCAGGGGGGTTGTACTCGCCTGTCTATGGCTCGAGCAAAACGCGGCGACGAACTGTCGCTAACCATTGACGATCTCGCCTTCGGCGGCGAAGGCGTCGGCCGAGTCAACGGCTACGTGGTCTTCGTCAGGGGTGGCATCCCGGGCGACCGCCTGCGGGTCAAGCTGCTCCAGGCCCGTCCCCGTTTCGGCCGCGGCGTGATCGTCAGAGTTGAGGAGCCTTCCCCCCACCGCGTGGAGGCGCGGTGCCCCTACTTCGGACAGTGCGGCGGCTGCCGTCTCCAGCACATGGGCTACCCTGCCCAACTCTCCTTCAAGGCCAAGCAGGTGACCGACTGCCTGATGCGGATCGGCGGGCTCTCCGAGATCGTCGTGCACCCCATCATTGGCGCTCCGGAGCTCTACGGATATCGCAACAAGATGGAGTTCACGGTAGCGGGTGGGGCGGCCGGGGCGGGGGCGCCGGGGGTGGACCGAGACGGCCAGGCCGCGGTGGTGGGGCTCCATGAGGCCGACCGCTATGATGTGGTGCTGGGCATTGAGAAGTGCCTGCTCCAGTCCGACACGTTGAATGTCCTCCTGAGCGAGGTCCGGGGCTACATCCGTGAGCGGAGGCTCCCCGTCTACGACGAGGAGTCCGGCGAAGGGCTCCTGCGCTTCTTGATGCTCCGTGAGGGGAAGCGCACTGGGGAGGCCATGGTCAACGTGGTGACCTCCACGCCTGCGCTGAGCGAGCTGACCCCGTTGGCCGAACGGCTTCGTGCCCGCGAGCCCCGGACCGCCAGTGTGCTCCTGAACGTGAACCCCAAACGGGCGAGCGTTGCGGTGGGGGTAGAGGAGCACGTCCTCGAGGGACGCGACCACATCCGCGAATCGCTCGGCGGGCTCAGCTTTCAGATCTCGGCCAACTCGTTCTTTCAGACCAATACGCTCCAGGCCGAACGCCTCTTTGCCCTGGTCGAGGAGTCCGTTGCCCTCACCGGCGAGGAGACCGTGGTCGATCTCTACTCAGGCACCGGCGCCATCAGCCTGCTCCTTGCCCGCCGCTGCCGCTGGGTGTACGGGATCGAAGTCGCTCAGACGGCGGTGGACGACGCCGTGAGGAACGCCAAGGACAACGGGATCGCCAACTGCACCTTCCTGGCGGGCGAGGTGCGATTCGTGCTCCCGCGACTGCTCGCCCAGGGACTCAGGGGCGAGGTCGTGGTGGCGGATCCCCCGCGGGCAGGGTTTCACCCCAAGGCCGTCAAGGCGCTCCTGACGCTCGCCCCGGAGCGCATCGTCTACATCTCCTGCAACCCTTCCACCATGGCGCGGGATCTCTCTGCCCTGCATAGTGGCGGCTACCGGGTCGCGTGGGTCCAGCCCATCGACATGTTCCCTCACACGCCGCACATCGAGGCCGTGGCCGTGCTGGGGCGCTGAGCCGGGTGGGGGGCTGGACCTGGCAGGGGGGGTGTGGTAAACGGGGAAGCATTCGAGTCCTGACCAGCTCGGCCAGACCGAGCAGCGAGGAGGGTATGGTATGAGGACTAAACACTGGCCTACCACATTGTCTCGGGTGTTCGTCTCCCTCGCCCTGGCGGGCCTGGTCGCGATCACCCTGGGGATCGCTCCCGCATCGGCCGCGACCTTCAAGATCGCGGTGGGGATCGGTCTGGACACTCTCGATCCCGTGCAGATGACCACCACGACTGTGGCCAACGTGGTGAAGTACACGGTGGAGACGCTCACCACGATCGACGAGACAGGCAAGGTACTTCCCATGCTCGCCGAGAGCTGGACCGCCTCCGCCGACGGGACTGAGCACACCTTCAAGCTCAGGAAAGGCGTCACCTTCCACGACGGCTCTCCCTTCGACGCCAAGGCGGTCAAGTGGAACTTCGACCGGTTGATCGACCCTGACGTGCGAGTCCCGATCCGCGCCTCGTACCCGATCAAGAAGACCGAGATCGTAGACTCGCACACGGTCAAGGTCACGCTCAAGCATCCGTCCGGGCCATTCGTCGGCGCGCTGTCGTGGACGACGTCGGGCATCTTGTCGCCGGCCTCGGTGGACAAGCACGGCAACAGTTACAAGAACTACAACTCCCACATCGTGGGCACCGGGCCGTACACCTTCAAGGAGCGGAAGAAGGGTGAGAGCGTCACGGTGACGAAGAACGCCGCCTACTGGGGAAAGAAGCCTTACTACG
>JBHIAB010000118.1:0-10737 GCA_046758385.1 Methylomirabilia bacterium
GCTCGAGCCCCTCGGGCCCCAGGTCCTTTTCGATGAACTCTCTGACCTCGCGCCCACGCTCACCGATCAGCCCGATCACGTTGACGTCGGCCGCCGAGTAGCGGGTGATCATGCCGAGGAGGACACTCTTCCCGACCCCGGAACCCGAGAAGATCCCGATACGCTGGCCGTACCCTACAGTCAGGAGCCCATCGATCGCCCGGATCCCGGTGGCCATGGGCCGCTCGACGCGCCGCCGGCTGAGCGGGTTCGGCGGGAGCTGATGGCTCGGCGCCGTGTCGAGTCCAGCGAGAGGGCCTGCTCCGTCGATCGGGCAGCCGAGCCCGTCCAGGACGCGACCGAGGAGCTGGGGCCCGACTGGTGTCCGGAGGCCCTGGCCCAGCGGGACGACCGTGGCCCCGGGGGCGACTCCGAGGAGGTCCGCCAGGGGCATGAGCAAGAGGCGTCCGTCGCGGAAGCCGACGACCTCGGCCAGGGCCCCGTCTGGAGAGCCGCGGACCCCGACGCGGCAAAGCTCTCCGATGGGAACCGCCGGACCAGTGGCCTCAATCACGAGGCCCACCACTCTGACCACCTTCCCCCGGGCCTGCAGGAGGCGGTCCGCGGTCAGGCGATCAAGGCGAGCTTCCATGGTGGCGAGCGTGGTCATGCCGGTTCCTGAAGGAGGCGCACCGCCTCCTGAAGCTGGCGGTCGACGGACGCGTCGAGGATCAGGGCTTCGGTCTCGATGAGCACGTGGCCGCGCTCGAGGCTGTCGCGGGTTTCCAGCTTGAGCTCGGATTCCGCCAGCAGCTCGCCCAATCGAGCCCTCGCGCGGTCCAGCGTGGCTCGATCGTCGGGATGGAGCGTGACCACGATGTGACGGGCGGGTAAGACGGCGCGGATTGCCGTTCGCACGACGCCAGTGAGCGCCTCCGGATTCAGGGTGAGCTCGGCCTGGAGAATGGCCTGGGCGAGCCGGAGCGCTAAGCGGGGCAGGGTCTCGGTGAGGGCTCGCTCGGCCTCGCCCAGCCCGGTGGCGAGCCGCTCGGTTGCTGCCGATAGCGCGTGGGCGGCCTGACGGAGGGCTTCGCCTTCCGTCTCGAGAGCCCGCTCCATCCCAGCCTGGTAGGCGCGCTCTCTGGCCTCGGCCTCCAACTCCCTGGCGTGGGTCTTCGCCCTGGCGATGATGGCTCGGGCCATGCGATGAGCCTCCCTGATCACCGTGAGGCTTTCCTCCTTGGCCTGCGCGTCGTGGCCCTCGATCTCCGTGGAAGAGGGTGAGGGCCGTGACAGCTCTGGCAGGATGGCCGGGCGAATGGCCCTGCCCGGGGCGCGAGAGGGGACGAAGGCTGGCTCATACATATCGGTCGCGCACCTCAGACAATGACCTCTCCGCTTTCTTTGCCCAGGATGATCACCTCTCCGGCCTCCTCCAGGGCGCGGATGATCCGGACGATCTTGATCTGCACTTCCTCCACATCCTTCAGGCGGACGGGACCGAGGTACTCGATCTCCTGCTTGAGCATGTTCTGCGCCCGTTCGGAGAGGTTCTGGAAGATCTTCTCGCGGACGGGCTCGCTCACGGCTTTGAGGGCCAGCGCCAGATCCTTCTGCTCCACTTCTTTGAGGGCGCGCTGGATCGAGCGGTCGTCGAGGCGAATGATGTCGTCGAAAGTGAACATCAGCCGACGGATGTCTTCCGCGAGCTGGGAGTGGGTCTGCTCCAGTGACTCGAAGATCTGCTTTTCGGCCGATCGCTCGACGCGGTTTAAGATCTCCGCGACGGCCCTGGCTCCTCCGACCACCGAGACTTCCGGTGTGAAGAGTGAGGACAGGCGCTTTTCCAGCACCTGGTCGACGGACTTCACCACGTCCGGGTTGGTGGTGTCCATGGTGGCCAGGCGGAGTACCACCTCGCTCCGGATGTCGGGAGGCAGATTGGTCAGCACCACAGCGGACACCTCGGACTCCAGGTGGGCCAGGACCAGGGCGATGGTCTGGGGCTTCTCGCGCCGGATGAAGTCCGACAGCTGCTTGGGATCGGTCTTCTTCATCGCGGAGAAGGGGGCCGGGCGGAGGGACATCTGGAGCCGCGTGAGGATCGAGTCGGCGCGGCTCTGGCCGAGCGCCTTCCTGACCATGTCGTGGGCGTAGGTGAGTCCACCCTGCACGAGGTACGAGCGTGCGCGGGCAACGTCCGAGAACTCTTCCAGGACCGCCCGCGCGACCTCTGGTGGCAGCTCCTTGATCCGGCTGATCTCGGTCGTCAGCTCCTCCATCTCAGGCTCGGAAAACCGCTTGAAGAGCTGTGCCGAGGCATCGGCGCCGAGGGTCACGAGGAGGATCGCCGCCTTTCGAGTGCCTGAGAGCGCGTCAATCGCGGATGCCATGACCTATCGTGTCGGGCTCCGACGGCTGGTCATCCAGGCCCGGAGGACCTGCATCGTCTCGTCCGGATGCTGTCGGATCGCGTCCAGGATTCGTTCCTTCAACAAATCCTTCTTTTGTTGCGCGATTTCCAGAGGCTCCAGGGCATCCTCCGCCTCCTCCTCGGGCTGCTCTCCCTCCGGGACGCCGAAGGCGCCGGGAGCGTGCAGCGCCGCTGAGGCGCCGGCGGCAGCCTCGAGGACCTGGCGCTGCCGTTGGCTCCGCATGAGGATCAGGATCACGGCGATGCCGACGATGAGCAGGAGCGCCATCAGCGTCCAGCTTGGGAGAACCGGAGCGGGCTCGACCTGCGGGAGCAGCGGCTCCGTGTCCGGCGTCACGCTCGGGTCGAAGGGGATCTCGACGACCTCGAGCTGGTCGCCTCGGTCAGCCCGGATTCCTGCCGCCGACACCACGAGCCGTCGGATCCGTTCCAGCTCTTCGGGCTTCCGGGCCCCCCGCTTGCCTTGGACCAGAGGGGTGTCCAGAAGGACCGCCAAGGAGAGGCGCTGTACCTCGCCCGGCGCCATCACGGTTTTCTGCACCGTCCGCGAGATCTCGTAGCTCACCTGCTTGGCCTCGCGCTGGTTCCGGCTGTTGGTCTCGTTGGCCTGCTCAGCTGGGGTCGTCTGGGCCTCGGTGCCCGGCGCGCCGCGCGCTCGGGACGATGTCCCCTCGCCTGCCTCGTTGGAGGTTGACTCCTGTCTGACCACCGAGTTCGGGTCGAACCGCTCTTCGGTGAGCTCGACCCGGTTGAAGTTCACCTGGGCCGCCACCCGCACGGCCGAACGGCCCACGCCCACGATGTGGTCCAGGAGGGTCTGGACCCGCCGCTCGATCTCAGACTCCACAGCCGCCTGAGCCTCCAGCTGGCCTCTCGAGAGCCCTCCGATGGTTTGGTCAGTGCCGCTGCCGAGCACCCGGCCGCTCGTGTCGAGGACGGTGACTTTGTCAGGGGGTAGTCCCTCAACTGCGCCGCTCACCAGGTGCACGACCCCGCGGACCTGATTCGGCCTGAGCACGGCTCCTGGGATGAGACGCACCACCACGGAGGCAGAAGCAGGCTTGTCCTGCGTCGTGAAGAGGCGAGGGGCTGGCATCGCCAGGTGGACCCGGGCCTGGACGACCTCTCGGAACTGGCTGATCGTCTTCGCCAGCTCGCCTTGAAGGGCTCGTTGGAAGTTGAGGCGCTGGGTGAAGTCGGTCGTCCCGAACTGCGCCTTGTCGAACAGTTCGAACCCCGGTCCGCCTCCGGCCGGAAGACCCCGGCTGGCGAGCTTCAGTCGCCACTCGTGGACCTGGCGCGAGGGCACGAGGATCTGGCTGCCGTTCTGAGCCACCTTGAACGGCACGCGCGCCTGGCGAAGGGCGTCGGTCACGGCTGCCGCATCCTCGGGGGGAAGGTTGGCGAAGAGGAGCTGGAGGTTGGTCGGGCGGGAGACGAGCACCAGCAAGAGGGCTCCAGTGAGGCCGGCCACCCCGACCCCGACCAGGATGAGCCACCGGGTGCGGTCGGGGAGGGCCGCCCACCGGGTTCCCACAGCTCGGGCGAGTGCCTGGAGGACCGGCGGCATCGACTATGATCTCGTACGTAGTGGCACAAAGGAGGTTGGCACAGCTCTACGCGTGGACTCTTAGGATGTCCTGATAGGCCTCCAAGAGGCGGTTTCGAACTTGAAGCATGAGCTGGAAGGTGACGTTGGCTTTTTCCACTTCGAGCATGGTGGAGGCCACATCCCGGGTCTTTCCGACAGCGAAGCTCCGGGCGGCCTCGTCGGCCGAGAGCTGAGCCTGGTTGACCTCGGCAATGGCCGTTTTGAGCGCCTGGCCAAAGCTGGCGGGGGGTGTCCCCAGGCCCGGGGCCGCCCCTACGCCCGGCACGCCGGGCTCATCAGGAGCGCGAGGAGGCGTCACCGCCGGCCGGATGGGGCTCAGCGGAGGGAGAGGGAAGTTGATCTCAGCCATAGTCCTTTCTCTGAGCTGCGGCTACCGCCCTAGCTCGAGGGCTTTGTGCATCATCGATTTCAAGGCTTGGATGGCCGTGACGTTGGCCTCATAGGCTCGGGTAGCGGCCATCAAGTCGATCATCTCTATGACAGGCTTGATGTTTGGGAGCGCGACATATCCCTCCTGGTCGGCGTCGGGGTGGCCGGGCTGATAGACGCGCCTGACAGAGTTCGGGGCCTCGACGATGGCTGCCACCTTGACGCCGCGGCCGATCTCGGCTCCCAGGAGGTCGTTGAAGATCGTGTCCTGGGCCTCGAAGATGACCTGGCGCCGCCTATAGGGGCCGCCTTCTGGCGTGCGGGTCGTATCGGCGTTCGCCAGGTTCTCGGCGATCACGTTCATGCGAGCCCGCTGGGCGCTCAGGGCAGAAGCGCTGATGGCGAGAGGGCTTAGGTCCATGGGTAACTCCTACACACGGCCTGTGATGGCCATCTTCATAGCGTTGAGTCTCGAGACCAAGAGCTGGACGACGACGTTGTGGTAGCCCGCGTTCCCGCCGATCTTGACCATTTGGCGGTCTATGTCCACGTCGTTGCCGTCGGATCTGGGCGGACCGTCGGGAGAAAGCACCAAGCTCACGTCGAGTGACTTCGCCATCCTCTCGGTCTGCCCGGCAGGGGCGAGACTCACGGGGACGGCTCGGGATTTCTGGGCCAGGTCGAGCTCCCGTGAGAACGTGAGGTCACGCGCCTGGTAGCCTGGGGTCTCGATGTTGGCGAGGTTGTGGGCGAGGATCGCGTGCCGCCTAAGCGCGAAGGTCACCCCTTGCTGGAGTGACTCGACGACGCCGCTGAACAGGTTCATGATGCATCCTCCGCCAGGGCCAGTGATTCGCCCGCGAGCCTGAGGGAGCCATCGGCGACGCGGTAGCTCCTGAGCCGGTTTCGGATGGTGCGGACGCTCATCCCCAGGACCTTGGCCGCCTTCTCCCTGTTCCCTCCCACCTGGCGGAGTGTGGTGAGGATCAGCTCCTTCTCCACCTCGTCCCATGGCCGGCCGGGCGCGGGGTTCGAGGTGACTCGGACGGGATCCTCAAGCATGAGGTGGCGGCCCTTGAGGGCCGGGTCTTTGGCGAGGATCACGGCGCGCTGGATGGCGTTCTCCAGCTCACGCACGTTCCCGGGCCAGGGATGAGCGCGAAGCCGGTCAATGGCCGAGTCGCTCAGCTCCCGGACCGGAGAGCAGTACTCGGCCGCGTAGTAGGCCAGGAAGCGGCGCGCGAGCAGCGGGACGTCGTCTGGGCGCTCCCTCAGGGGCGGCAGCTCGAAACTGATGACGTTGAGCCGGAACAGGAGGTCCTCCCGGAAACGCCCGTCCTGAACCCGGGCTCGCAGCGGGCGGTTCGAGGAGGCGATGAAGCGCACGTCCACCTCCCGGGGTTCAGTGCCCCCGATCCGTGTGATGGAGCGGTCCTCGAGGACCCGGAGCAACTTGGCCTGGGCAGCCAGCGGCATCTCCCCGATCTCGTCCAGGAGGAGGGTGCCCCCGTGGGCCCGCTCGATCATGCCTTGGTGGGTCGCCTTGGCGTCGGTGAAGGCTCCGCGGTCGTGACCGAACAGTTGGGCCTCCACCAAGGAGTCGGGCAGGGCGGCACAGTTGATGGCAACGAAGGGCCCGCTGTGCCGATTGCTCCAGTCGTGAATGGCCCGGGCCAGGACTTCCTTGCCGGTGCCGCTCTCGCCCAGGAGAAGGATCGTGGCGGTGGTGGCGGCTGACCGCCGGGCCTGGGCCAGCAAGCCCAGCATGCGTGGGTCTTGGGTCAGGGGCGTTGTCGAGAGCAAGGCAGATGCGCGTGAGAGTCCAGCCTGCTCCAGGAGCTGGCCGAGCCGCTGGGGCGACACGGGCTTCTCCACGAAATCGTCGGCGCCAGCCTTGAGCGCGGTGACCGCACTCTCCACATTCCCGAACCCGGTGAGGAGGACGAAGAAGGTGCGCGGCGCGCGCGCCTTCACCTCCCGGAGCAGCGTCACGCCGTCGAGTTCGGGCATCCTGAGATCGCTGATGACCATGGGGTAGGGAAAGGCGCTAAAGAGCCGGAGCGCTTCGGCTCCGTCCTGCGCGCTCTCGACGGTCGCCCCCTTGCGCCGGAGCAAGTCGGCCACGGACTCCCGGGGAAGCAACTCGTCGTCGACCACGAGGACCGAGGTGGTCATCCCACGAGACGTAGCTCCCCGGCTGGTTCAGGATCGCGGGCGAGCGGGAACTCGCAGCACGCCTCGGTCCCCTGTCCGACGATGCTGGCCAGGCTGATGGTTGCTCTGTGCCGGGTGAGGATGTCGGAGACAATGGCGAGCCCGAGGCCGGTGCCCTTGGGCTTGGTTGTCACGAAGGGATCGAAGATCTTGGGCAGCAGCTCGGGCGGGATTCCCACACCCGTGTCAGCGATGATCACTCGGAGATGCTCGCGCGTGGCCTCGCTCCGGATTGTCAGGCTTCCACCCTTCGGCATTGCCTGCAGCGCATTGAGCAAGAGGTTCAGGAACACCTGCTTCAGCTGTTCGGCCTCGCCCAGGACCGGGGCATCCTTGGTGTGGATGGCGGTCTCGAGCTCCACGCCTGTCCCCTGGATGGCGTGGCCGGCGAAGGTGGCGGCCTCCTCGAGAATCTGGCGAAGGTCCACCGGCCTGAGCAGCGGCTCCCGGCCATGTCCGAAGGCGAGCAGGTTGGTCGCGACTGCGCTGAGGCTTCGGATGCCGGTCAGGAGGCGGCCAGCCAGGAGCGAGAGGTCCTCATGCTCCCGCACCGCCTCCTCGATAAGCGACGCGTAGAGCTCGGTGGCGCCCAGGAGATTCTTGAGCTCGTGGGCCACCCCGGCGGAGACCATGACCCAGCTCGGCGGCTGGTCGGCCGTGAGTCTCGCCCGGCGGCCGTTCCTCGACGGTGTCTTGCGCAGGGGCGCCACCGTGCGGGGCGCGGCGGACGTGGCCAGCCGATTCTGAGCTGTGGCCCGCACGGTTCCTCGCACCTTCACGGCGGCGCCGTTCCTGATCTCGGTGAGGGCACGCATCATGTGATCTCCCCTGTGCCGGGATTCCTGAGCTTCGCCCGAAGCGTCTCCCGCGAGATGCCAAGCATCCGCGCGGCCCGGGCTTTGTTGCCGCCGGTGACGGCGACGACGTGCTCGATGTAGGCGCCCACCACCTCCGGGAGGGATCGTGGCGCTCCGGTCGGTGCCCACGGTGGCGGTGGGGTCTCCTCGGCGAGTGCGAGATGCTCGGACCCGATCCAAGGGGTTGAGGTCATGAGGCAGATCCGCTCGATGACGTGCTCGAGCTGGCGCACATTGCCCGGCCAAGTCATGGCGAGGAGACGGTCTTCGGCGTCGGGCGTGAATCCCTCGAATGGTCGTCCCAGCGCAGCTCCCGAGACCTTCAAGAAATGCCGGGCCAGGGGGAGGATGTCTTCGGATCGCTTCTGGAGCGGGAGGAGCGGGAGGCGAAGACGGCGGAGCTGCGCGCCGAACGGCTCCAGGACCCTTCCGCTGGCGATCTCGTCTTCGAGGTCGCGCTCGCCCAGGCCGATCATCAGCGGCCGACGCTGCTGAGCCTGGCTCGGCTCAAGAAAGCGGGAGAGTCGGATCTGCACGGAGTGCGGCAGTTGTTCGATGCCGTCGAGGACGAGCACTCCGTCCCGGGCCACCTGGAGCAGACCGGGACGGCCGAACATCTCGCCTTCGATCCGCTCCGTGGGGATCACGTGGCAGTCCAGCACGAGGAACGGGGAGCCTGCCCGGGCGCCTGCCGCGTGGATGGCGCGGGCGGTCCGCTGCTTGCCGACTCCCGGCTCTCCCGTGATCAGGATCGCCGTGGCGTGACTCCGCGCGATCCGTTGCACCGCTTCGCGGAGGTTCTGGGTGGCCTCGCTTTCCCCGATCAGCTCCACCGGAGCTTTGGGGGAGCTGGTGGGCTCGGTCATTGGCGGAGTGTTGGGCAGCGCCGCGCGACAGGTTTCGGCGAGGGCTTCGGCGTCGACGGGCTTGACCAGGTAGTCCAGGGCCCCGCGCCGCATACTTTCCACCACGCTCCGGATTTCCGGATAGGCGGTCGATATGATTACTGGAAGCCACGGCCACAGGGCTTTGAGCTCCTGCAGCACCTCGATTCCGGTTCCGTCCTGGAGGATCAGGTCGAGCACGACGAGGTCGGGCAGGCTCGCGTGGCAGCGCGCGAGGGCATCGCGCGCGGTGGAGGCTTGGCTCACGGTGTACCCGGCGCGCTCGAGGCTTTCGGTGGTGAACTGCCGGCTCGTGCGGTCGCTCTCGACGATCAAAATCCGTGGCATCAAGTTCGGCATCCGCCCAATTCGTGCTTGCCTCACTGTAGCCGGTGTGTGCGGTCGAGCGTTCCCCCAATTCCGGTCCCCATACGCGGACTGTTGCTCGGGCGGGAGGAAGGGAGTCTCACGCTCACTTCGCCCGAGCGCCGTGGCCAGGTGGCCAGCGTCGCGCGGGTCTCAGAGCTAACGGGAACAACGGGGCGATTCGAGAGTTTCCGTCAATCTTCCGCGGTTCGGAGCCGATCCCCTCCCACGGCGTGAAGACCGGACGATGGCGTCGGTGCCAAATCCTGCGGCGCTTAAATCTTGGGCACTCCCGGCGGTCTTATGGGAGAGCGAGCGAAACGGGGGCTTCCGCACTGGGCGCAGTGGCTATGGTTGTCGTAAACGCAAGCAGGTAACAGAGCGTAGGGGGGCGTAGCCCCCCTCCGAGGGAGCAGTGGAGCAGGGTTTGTTCATCGGCCTCGGGATCGCGCTCACCCTCAGCCTGGCTGGCGTGGGGTTCCTGCTCGCGCGCCGAGTCAACACGTTGGCGGGGGCCGCGCGAAGCTCTCGCAGGGCCCTCGACGATCGGCTCGTCATCGAGCGTGAGCGCCTGGAGGGGCTCCGGGAGATCGGCGAGGCCGTGACCCAGGGCGGAGAGCAGGAGGCCCTCCTCACGCTCATCGTCAGCACAGCCGCCACGCGGCTCGGCGCTGACGCCGCCACCGTCGCGTTGCTCGATCCCGCCGGCCAGTGGCTCGAGCGTGTCGCCCATCACAACCTAGGGTCGGCTCTTGACGTGTGGACTGCCCGGATCAGCCTCAGGTCCGGATCCGCTGCGGAGGCCATTCGGTCTCGGAAGCCGGCCATCGTGGACAATCTGGAGGACGATTCCAGGCCCCACGTTCGTGAGCTCCTTCGGGCCGGGTTCGTTTCCTCGATCACCTTTCCCCTCCTGGCGCACGGCAGGCCAATCGGGGTCCTCACCCTCCTCTCCCGGCGGCGCAGGTCCTTCTCGCTCGACGAGCAGGCCATCGGGCTGGCTTTCGCCGGCTCGGCCGCCATCACGCTGGAGAATGCCCGACTCTACCGGGAGGCCACGGCCTCAAAGGAGGAAACCCAAGCGCTTGCAGCCAGCAGCCGGGAGCTGACCGAGTCCCTGAACCTCGATCATGTCCTCGGGCTCACGCTGCGCCAGACAGTGCTCCTTGCCGGGGCCGATCTGGCATACATGGCGCTGACCCAGCCCGACGGCACGGCCCGCTTCGTCGTCGGACTGGGGAACCAGACTCGGGCGTTCGACTGGGCGTTCGTGCGTCGGGGGTTCGGCATCGCCGGGCTTGCGCTGGCGACCGGTGAGATCCAGGAGTCGGCAGACTACCTGGGGGATTTTTCCATCTGGGAGGGGCACGCAGCGGCCGCAGCCGAGAAGATCCGGGCCGTGCTGGTGGTTCCCATCACCCTCCACGGTCGAACGGTGGGCCTTCTCTGGGTGGCCCGTCGGTCGGTCGGCCAGTTCAGCGAGCAGGCCAAGACCCGGCTCCAGGCGCTCGCGGCCTCGGCCGCCATCGCGCTCGAGAACGCCCGGCTCTACAAGGAGATCGCTCAGAAGAATACCGAGCTTGAACTGGCCAACACGACGCTGGCGGACAGCGTCCAGGTCAAAACGGAATTTCTCGCCAACATCTCTCACGAGATCAAGACTCCCATCGGGAGCATCCTGGGTCTCCTCAAACTCATCATGGATGGGCTCTGCGCCAGCCCTGAGGAGCAACAGGTCTTCATCGCTCAGGCGCACGCCAGCGCCCAGCATCTCTTGAGGCTCGTGAACGACCTCTTGGATATGGCCCAGGTCGAGTCGGGGAGCTTCAGGATGGATTTGGAGCCGGTGCACCTCGCCGGGCTCTTCGAGGAGCTCCAGGCGATCGTCCAGGTCCAGGCCGATGCCAAAGACCTCATGCTGACGTTCCACCCGCCGGGCCCAGCCTATGCGGTGATTCAGGCCGACCTCAAGCGCCTCATGCAGGTGCTGTTGAACCTGGTGGGGAACAGCCTGAAGTTCAC
>JBHIAB010000119.1:0-10728 GCA_046758385.1 Methylomirabilia bacterium
CGGCAACGGCGTCCCCGACGATCAAGACTTCGACGGGAAGTTCAGACTGCCGTTCGCGCTGAGCAACGGTGGAAACAAAGTGAAGCCGCGGCACGGCAAGAACGCATTCTACCTCGGCGACGACGGCAAGAAGATCAAGGTCAGGAAGAACGAGCGGGCGGTCGGATTTCCGACTCCTCGCCTCGAAGTGACCTTTAAGTAAGGAGATGCCGCGATCAACACCACAGCAACACCAATCGCGGCGCTTGAAGGAGTCCGAGGTTAGCTAAAACTAAACCCTGAACGTCATCTTTGGAAGACGTGACTTGGTGCTCGCCGGGGCAACCCGGGCGAGTGGTGAGGAGATGACGATGGACGCGACAACAGTTGGAGCAAAAACTGAAGTCCGGGACGAGGTCCCAGAGGCGGCGGCCACCGATGATCTGGTGCGCCTCCGCCTGTGGGGCCCCATCACCGCCGCGAAGGCCCAAAGGGTCAGAAACCTGATCCAGGGGTATGCGAGGATGGGAGATGTCCGGCTTCTCGTCGACCTCGAGGCGGTGCCCGTGATCGATGCCCACGGCATCGCGGCCCTGCTAGACGGGCTGAGGGCCGTCAAGGCCCACAAGGACGGCATGATGGCACTGCGGGTGAACCCGGTGGTCAGCCGGGCGTTGAAGCAGTCTGGAACCATCACGGCGTTCCCGCAGATCATAGAGGCAGCTTGAGCAAGGACAAGCAGTCAGGAGCCCCGTGAACAGCCAAAACGCAGATGCGCTAGAATCCAACGCAAGGATGGGCGCGGAGCTCCCCTCGGTCAGGCCAGCATCCGTTGAGACGCAGGAATCCGCCGACCAGGGGGGCGTGGTGGTTGCGCGAGGGAAGCGGGTCTCCCTTCGAACTCTCACCCGTGCCGACCTCCAGTACCTCGGCGAATGGGTGGAGGACCCGTTCCTGGAGCGGATGGTCGGAAGCGAGCTCTTCTACGCCTACAAACACGTCTACGACAAGGACCCCTCCTTCTACGACGCGGTCCTGGCCGATCCCACCCAGGTCGTTCTGATCGTCATGGCCAATCGGGGCTGGACCAAGCCGCTGGGGCTGGTTCGCCTCTTCAACATCCACCTCCTGGAGGGGTATGCCTTCCTCGAGGCGGTCATCGCCGATCAGAAGGCCATCCGCCGAGGGTTCGGCGTGGAGGCAGGCCAGCTGATTACGTGCTACGGCCTAGATGTGCTAGGATTAAGACGAATCGAGGCCAAGATCTACGAGTACAACCTCCTGAGCATTAACTCCGTGAAACGTAACGGGTTTAGGCAGGAGGGCATCCTCCGGAAGGCGGGCTTTCACGATGGCCAGACCTGGGACGTCTTCGTCTTCGGAATCCTGAAAGAGGAAGTCGAAGAGCTCCGGAAAGACAATGAGAACGCCCGCCATTTCAGATACTTCCCCTTCGACGGCGGCGAGGGGGATGTGAGTGGGCCTACATAAGCTCCTCCCTCTCATCGCGCTCCTTCTGAACGTCTCGCTCGCCGGCATCTCGCTCCACCAGAACCCGAGAAGCCGGCTGAACCGGGTCTTTGCGTATGTTGTGTCCGGGTTGGCCCTCTGGAACTTCGGCGTGTTCATGCTCAGGAGGGCCCCGGATGAGGCGAGCGCGTACTTCTGGGAGATCATCATCCACGTGGGGGTGATTCTCCTTCCGGCGTTCTACTATCACTTCGTCCTCATCTTCCTCGACAGCACCACCCGCCACCGGCCCTCGCTCATCCTCGCCTACGCCGGGGCGGCCGTATTCGCCGCCATCAACCTCAGCGGGACTCCCCTCTTCATGAAGGGCGTCAAGTGGACCTTCTGGGGGTGGGCCCCCGCCAGCGGCCCTCTCTATCTCCCCTTCTTCGTCTACTTCAACGCCTTCCTGATCTGCGGGCTCTACCGCCTGATGCGGGGGTACAAGGAGATAGAGTCGAGTTTCCGCCGGAACCGGGCCGCTCTCATCCTGCTTGGCACCTTTGTGAGCCTTGCCGGGGGGTTCGTCGACTTCACGCGGTTTATCCTTGCCCGCTCCATCCCCGTGGCGGATCAGATCTATCCCGTGGGGATCCCCGTCAACATGCTGTTCGCCCTCATGCTCGGAATCTCCATCGTCCGCTACCGGCTGTTCGACGTGAGCGTGGCCGTGAAGAAGGGCGCGCTCTACGGCGCAGTGTGCGTCATCATCACCGCCCTCCTGGTTCTCATGACGCGGACCATGGAGCTGTATTTCAACTGGCGGGATATCAACATGCTCTGGGTCGTGGTCCCCCTGGGCTTTGTGATCACCCTCCTCATGAGTCCCCTGGGGCAGCGCCTGGAGGAGCTCATCCAGCGGGTCATGTTCAGCAGGCAGCGCGGATGCTACGAGACCCTCCTCGAGCTCACCAAGCGGATGAGCGGGATCCTCGATTTCCGAAAGCTCGTGGAGACCCTCGTCCAGGGTCTGGTCCAGGGGATCCCGGTCACCCATGGGGCCTTGCTGGTCTACGACGAGCGGACGAAGTCCTACGTGAACTACCGGGAGGAGACCGCGACCGGGGAGGAGGGCTCGGGGGTGAGCGCGATCCGGGCCGCCAGCCCCATCGTGACGTGGCTCAGGCGAACGGGGCAACTGCTCGTGAAGGATGAGGTGCAGCTGAACCCGGAGATCGCCGCCGCCCTGGAGACCGCCGAGGGGGAGCTGGAGGAGATCAGGGCCTCCCTGCTCGTGCCCGTGAAGATCGAGCAGAAGCTGATCGGCATCCTGCTCCTGGGGGAGAAGCTCTCCGGGGAGATCTTCGACAACCAGGAGCTGGAGGTCATCTCCCTGGTGGCCAACCAGGCAGCCATCTCCACGGAGAACGCGGGCCTGTACGAGGAAGTGGGCCGGACCAATGCCCAGCTCCTGCAGGCCAACCGGCTCAAGTCGGAGTTCCTGGCCAGCATGTCGCACGAGCTCCGCACGCCGCTCAACTCCATCATCGGCTTCTCGAAGGTGCTGCTCAAGCGGATCCCCGGCGAGCTGACCGAGCGGCAGGAGACCTACGTCCGCTCGGTGCACAACAGCAGCACCCATCTGCTTCAGCTCATCAGCGACATCCTCGACATCTCGCGCATCGAGGCCGGCAGGATAGAGATGTACGCCGAGGAGCTCGATCTGCGTGACCTGATCGAGGAGTGCTTCGAAACCTCGGTCCCACTCGTCCGTGGCAAGGCCGTGAAGATCGAGAAGGACGTCCCACTCGAGCTGCCTCGCCTCCATGCCGACCGCACCAAGGTCAGGCAGATTCTGCTGAATCTGCTGAGCAACGCCGTCAAGTTTACCCCCTCCGGCAAAGTGCTCCTCCGCGTCCAGCCGGAGCCGGAAACCGTTCGCGTCAGCGTTGCCGACACGGGCATCGGCATCCCGCAGCACGATCTCCCGCGCCTGTTCGAGCCCTTCCAGCGCGTGGAAAACCCTCTGGCGCGGGAAGCGGCGGGCACGGGGCTCGGGCTGGCCATCAGCAAGAAGTTCGTCGAGATGCACGGCGGGCACATCTGGGTCGAGACCCGCGAGAAGCAGGGTTCCACATTCCACTTCACGCTGCCGCTGGCGCAGCCAGCCCACTGAAAGGATCACCGCATATGCCGGGACGCCACCGGGACAGAGAACCGATCAAGATTCTCTACATCGAGGATAACGCCGAAAACCGCATGCTCGCCCGCGCGGTGCTCGAGGCCGAGGGGTACATGGTCGCCGATGCTGAGGACGGACTCTCAGGCATCGAGGCCGCCATCCGCGAGCAGCCGGCGCTCATCCTCCTCGACATTAACCTGCCCGGCGTCGACGGCTATGAGGTCGTCTCCGTCTTCAAGTCGTTCCCCCACCTGGCCACCACACCCGTGATCGCCGTGACCGCCTACGCCATGGCGGGGGACCGGGAGCGGACGCTGGTCGCGGGCTGCGACGGGTACATCCAGAAGCCGATCGATGTGGATGCCTTCCCGCGGCAGATCGCTGAGTTCCTGGAGGGCAGGCGCGAGCGCGTCGAGCAGCGTGACGAGAGCGCGTACCTCCGGGAGCTCAACCAACGCTTGGTCTACCGGCTGGTCAACCAGGTGGAGGAGCTCAAGCGGCTCAATGATCACTTCATGCGCCGCGCTGGCCAGCTCGAGGATCTTCATCACGCCATCCAGAACATCACCTCCGAGGTGGGCGTCACCACGCTGCTGGAGCGGCTCCTGCCCGGTCTCTCGCGGGCGCTGGGGACCACCAGTCTGACGGTCGAGCTGAGCGAGCCGCCCGGCGTTCGGGTGAGCGTGCGCGGGGAGGACGTCGAGCGCCCGCGCAGCGTGCTGGCCCAGGCGGACCAGCAGCCGGAGGACGACTGGAGCGAGGTCGAGTGGACGCTCCCCCTGGCCGTCCGCGATCGGTCGCTCGGTGTCATGGTCGCACACCACGTCCTCCCCCCGGGGGCGAAAACGGATGAGGAGAACCTCCTCAAGATCGTGGCCAACCAGGTGGCCATCGCCGTGGAGAACGCGCGCCTCTACGAAGGCGTGATGCGGCAGATGGCCGAGCTCAAGCAGACTCAGGCGCAGCTGGTTCAGTCCACCAAGCTGGCGGCCATCGGCGAGCTGGTGGCCAACATCGCCCACGAGCTCAACAACCCGTTGACCAGCGTGCTCGGCTTCGCCTCCTACATCGTCGAGCGCATCCGGCCCGGCGACCCGATGCACGAGGAACTGCTCCTGATCCAGAAAGAGGCCGGACGGGCGCGCGACATCGTGCGCGATCTCCTCCAGTTCAGCCGCCAACGAGAGTTCACGACCGAAACGACGAACCTCAACGCGGTGATCGAGCAGACCGTGGCCATGATGCGCCGCCAGGGCGCCCTCGACAGGACCACGCTCAACGCGGCGTACGCCGCCGACCTGCCCCTCGTCGAGGCCGACACCACGCGAATCAAGCAGGTGTTCGTGAACATTATCAACAATGCCATCTATGCAATGCCGGATGGGGGTTCGCTGACCATACGGACCTCCGCGACCGACGACGCCGTCCAGGTCGAGTTCACCGATACGGGCTGCGGGATCCACCCCGAGCACCTGGACCGGATCTTCGACCCCTTCTTCACCACCAAGCCGGAGGTGAGTGGCACCGGCCTCGGGCTCTCGGTGAGCCTCGGAATCGTGCAGAGCCACGGGGGCAGCATCGAGGTGCAAAGCGAGGTCGGCGGAGGATCGACCTTCAGGGTCAAGCTGCCGGCCAAGACCGATCGCGCGGAGGCTGAAGCCAATCCCCAGCGCGGCGGGGAGTTCCAGCCGGGTGGCGCCTCCACCGCGGTGACGGAGCGCCCCTCTGCGGCGCAGCCCGCAACGGGGTCTGTCGCCCCGCCAGCCTCGCCCGTGTCGCTGGAGGGACGGCGGATCCTCGTGGTCGAGGACGACCTGCCGGTGCGGGACCTTGTCCAGGCGTACCTCGAAACGGCAGGCTCCACGCCGGTCGTGTTCCCGAATGCCGAGGAGGCCCTGGAGCAGCTTGCGGAGGCGTTCGACCTGATTCTTTGCGACCTCTACCTGCCCGGCATAGACGGGCTCGCGTTCTACCAGGAGGTCGTCGCCCGCCACCCCGCGCTGCGCCGACGCTTCCTGTTGATGACGGGAGGGCTCGTGACCGAGGCGGTCCAGGACTTCTTGGCTGCCGAGGAGGGAAAGCTCCTCCAGAAGCCATTCTCACGCGAACAGCTCCTGGACTCGCTGCGGGGGGTCTTCGCGCAGAGGTCCTAGCGAGGCCCCCTCACCCTCCCCTCTCCCCCACAGGGGGCGAGGGAAAAAACACCCTTCGCATTTGAGCTAAGACCAGTGTGGGAGCCTCGGAGGTGCGCCGCTTCGAGCGCGGGCTTCGCCCGCGCAAGCTGCACGGGGGGAGGTTCGGAAGGGGGGCAGAGCCCCCCTCCGAGGCAAAGGACTAGCGGGCTAGCTCGACAATGACCAGGGACTTCTGAGCTGCGGCTTGCGTAGCTTCAATGATCTGGGAAAGGGATGCAGGGCGGAGCCCCAGGTTGTCAAGCGTTTCAGGAGCAGGATCAGTCGGAACCGCGCCTCCGGGCCCCCCGAGCCCCGCGCAAGCGCACAGACACACGGCCAGGTGCACGAGATCCACGACCCCGCGGTCCGACGCGGGCGCCAGCTCAGGCTGATGGTGGAAGGCGATCGCGGACACAATCGCCGCCGGCAGCGTCCACCGAGACGCCAAGAGTGCCCCCATCCTCCCATGGTCCGTCTGGAGCTCCGCCATCTCCACCTCGTGCAACGGAAGGCCTCGCTCTTCTGCCAGCCGGTTCACCTCGGCGTAGACCGCAGGATAGTGCTCTCGCAGAACGAGTAGCCCGACATCATGGAGCAGTCCTGCGGCGAAGGCGCCATCCGCTTCGGCCTCTTCCCGTGCGGCGGCGGCGTGCTGGGCGATCACTTCCGTGGCGAGCGCCACAGTTACGCTGTGGCGCCAGAAGTCGCGGCGGGCCGGCCCCCCAATGCTCTGGAGGACCCCCAACGTGAGAATGATGTTCCTGATGTGCCCCATCCCGAGCCTGAGGACCGCCTGGGCCACCGAGGTGATCGGCATGTATGCGCCGTAGACGGGCGAGTTGGCGATCTTCAGCACGCGGACGGTGAGACCGGGATCCTCGCGCAAGAGCTGCGCCACGTCGTGCGTGGAGACCTGGTAGTCCTGGAGGATCTCCATGATCCGGGCAACGACCGGCGCCACGGGCGGGAGCGGCGGCAATGAGTCCACATCTGCCAGGAAGCGCTCCTTGAATGTCCCCGTGGCCCGTGTTGGCCACGCCTCGGTCGGCTTGAGAGACAGCGTCATGGCCGGGTTCCTCTTGAGTCGCTCATGCGGACAGTCCCCCGGCAGAGCAGACCCACAGGGCTGGTGGGGGGACACGCTGCCCGCGGTCTACTCTCAGTGTTCGGACTCAACCAAGCCATTCTGAACCCCCTCCGTCTCCCTCCGTTTCCGCCACCGGCGTGCCGAATCATTACAAAACGGGTCCGATCTTGGTACGGGAGCCCGCCTGTGCCGAGACGTGGCCCGGACCAGGCTCGGTCCAAGTCCCGCTGCAGGGGGGGTCGAGCCGGAAGGCTACGACGCGGGACTGCCGGTCGGAGCCCACCGCGCCAACATCGCGTGCGGGGATCCGACCGGCCCGGCGCCTGGTCTCCGGGGAGTGACGCCCTGTCCAGGACATTGTGGGCCCGGCAACAATTGACTCACGGTGGAGCGACCAGATGATCGCGCTGATCGGATTCGGTGTCGTCGTCTTCAGTGTCATCGGGGGCTTCGTGATGGAAGGGGGGCCGCTGGTGGTTCTCTTCCAGCCCGTGGAATGGCTCATCATCGGAGGAGCCGCTCTCGGGATCCTCTTCATCAGCACCCCGCGCCACCACCTCGTGCAGATCGTAGCCGGTATCAGGAAGGCCGTAGGCAGGGCCATCTCACGGGAAGACGAGTACTTCGAACTCCTGATTCTTCAGTTCGAGGTCTTCGTGAACATCAAGAAGCACGGCTTCATCGCCCTGGAGCACGACATCACCGAACCCGAGTCAAGCAGTATCCTTTCCAAGTACCCGAGCTTCCTGCGCCGTCACCACGCGGTCCGTTTCTTCTCCGACGCGCTCCGGCTCCTGGTGGACG
Organism: Methylomirabilia bacterium; assembly: GCA_046758385.1. Taxonomy (GTDB): domain Bacteria; phylum Methylomirabilota; class Methylomirabilia; order Rokubacteriales; family CSP1-6; genus JBHIAB01. The sequence continues at coordinate 7,676 of JBHIAB010000119.1, forward strand.
GCGGCGTCCCCCCCAACGACTTAGACATGCTGCTCGAGCGGGAGCTTGAGACCTACCATGAGGAAGGCTCCAAACCCACCTGGATCCTGACGAAGCTGGGAGACACCCTTCCCGGCCTCGGGATCATCGCCGCGGTGCTCGGGATCGTCATTGCCATGCAAGGGGTCGACGGCCCGGCCGAAGAGATGGGACAAAAGGTTGCGATAGCCCTTATCGGAACCTTCCTCGGCGTCGTGCTGTCGTACGGCTTCGTCCAGCCGCTGGCCTGGAACCTGGACTTCCAGAGTCAATCCGAGGCCAAGTACCTCGAATGCATCAAGGCCGGCATCGTCGCTCTCGCCAAGGGCTCGCCTCCGACCGTTGCGGTGGAGTTCGCGCGACGAGTCATCTACTCTCACGAACGGCCCGAGCTTGACGACGTCGAGAGCGCCTTCCGCGGCGTGATGCCGAGGTAGCCCGTGGCCGGCAAAAAGCTGCACCCCGATCGCGACCAGCCGCCGGAAGTCCGCTTCGTCACGCGGCGAAAGAAAGGGTCCGAAAGCAACCACGGCACCTGGAAGGTGGCTTACGCCGACTTGGTGACCACCCTGATGGCGATCTTCATCGTCCTCTGGGCCAGCAGCCTAGACCCTCAGGTCCGGAGCGCCATCGGCTCGTACTTCCGGGAGCCCAAGATCTGGACACACGGCGGAGGGGACTCGGTGCTCCCGAACACGGCAGGATTCCTGGCCCGACCGGCCGAGGCCGCAAACGACATCGCGACCTTGCAGGCGGCAGCCAAGCAGTTGGCAGAGCTCCTCGATTTGGACCCGGAGTTCAGAGCGATCCGAGACCAGATCCACATCGACATCACGCCGGACGGGCTCCGGGTGGAACTGGTGGAGAAGGACGACAGCCTCTTTTTCGACATCGGGTCGGCAACACTCAAGCCCGGCACGCGCCGGCTCCTCGGCATCATCGCAAGGCTGGCCGGGCGGCTACCCAACGAGGTCGCGATCGAAGGACATACCGATGCTCGGCCCTACCTTGGCAGCGACCCCGGCTACAGCAACTGGGAGCTGTCTTCCGATCGCGCCAACAGCGCCCGCCGGGCAATGGCGCGATCCGGGCTGCGCCGCGGCCAGGTCACACGGGTCGTGGGGTATGCCGACAACCAGCTCCTGAAGCTCTCCGACCCGTTGAATGCTCAAAACCGGCGGGTGAGCATCATCGTCATGAGACAGGACAATCCCGAGGGCAGCACGATCGCCAAACTCGAAGAGCGGCGCCTCCTCGCCGAAACCGGTGTGGCCGCAAAGACCTCTCATTGATGGCTCCGTACGTGGAGGCCTTGGAGCTGGCCAATGCTCGGCTCGCCCAGGAACTGCAACACCGCCTCGAGGACCTCCAGCGGGCCCAAGCCCAGCTAGCCAATCAGGAAAAGTTCGCCACCCTGAGCCAGCTCATCGCGGGGACCGCCCACGCGCTGAACAACCCCCTAGCGGCCGCCCTCGCCTGTCTGGCAATCCTCCAGGATCTCCCCCTCCCCGCTGAGGCAAGAGACCTCGTGCAGCGGACCCGAGCGCAGACCGAGCGGGCGGTCAGGGTCGTGAAGACCCTGGCAGTGTACGCCCGCCGATCCCCTCCGCAGGGGGTCCCCACAGATTTGCACGATCTCCTCCGTCGCGCGGAGGAACTGCTCGGTTCCTGGCTGGGCAGGGCAGGCATTCGAGTCGAGTACGATCTGTCGCCCGATCTGGTCCCGTACGAGGTGGACCCCAATCAGATGCTCCAGGTCTTCGTGAACCTGCTGGTCAACGCCCGCCAGGCCATCGAGGGTAGCGGACGGGGAGCGGGGACGATCAAGATCCGCACCGAGGCGAAGCCGGATGCTGTGCGGATAGAAATCACTGACAACGGGCCGGGGGTGCCGCCGGAGCTGCTCCCGCGGCTCTTCGATCCCTTCTTCACCACCAAGCCAGCCGGGGTGGGCACCGGCCTCGGCCTGAGCCTCTGTCAGGGCATCGTCGAGGCTCACCAGGGCCAGATCCGGGCGGTGTCGGAGGGCAGGGGGGCCACTTTTGTCATCACGCTGCCCTTGGGCACCGCGCTTCCGCTCGATACGACGCCACCTTCGAGTAGCGCTCGACCCGGGCGTGTTCTCGTGATCGATGACGAAGCCGATCTGCGCGGTGCCGTGAGCCACCTGCTCCGTCAGGCAGGACACACCCCCGAGGAGGCCGGATCGGGGGCCGAGGGGCTTGAGAAGCTCGAGACTGGGGACTTCGACGCGATCATCCTAGACATCCGGCTGCCCGACATGTACGGGGAAGCCTTCCTCGCGCAGCTGACCCGACGGCGGCCCTCCCTGACCCGACGGGTGGTCATCATCACCGGCGACGTCCTCAGTGATGAAACCCAAGACTTCCTCGAACGTACCAGAGCCCCCTACCTGACCAAGCCCTTCACGCTGAAGGACCTCCTCGCGGCCTTGGCTCGGGTGATGGCCGACCAGCCCCCCTGCGACTGACTCACTCGGAGGGGGGCTCCCCCCCCCTTCCGAACCTCCCCCCATCGGCCACGCGGGCAAAGCCCGCGTCGAACCCGCAAAGCGGCAGAGCCACGGTGACCGCGGTCCCACACCCTTCGCCGCGGCTCTCCAGGGTGATGACGCCGCCCATCATCTCCACGAAGTGTTTGGAAATCGCCAGGCCCAACCCGGTCCCCCCGTACTTTCGGGTCGTGCTCCCATCGGCCTGAACGAATTTCTGGAAGAGCTGCGGCTGCCGTTCCGGCGGAATCCCGATCCCGGTGTCCGTCACCTCGATGATCATGAACCCCCTCTCGGGCCGTGCCGTCGCGCGCACCGTAATTCCGCCCCGCTCGGTAAACTTCAGGCTGTTCCCCACCAGGTTCAACAGCACCTGCATGAACCGTTTGAGGTCGGCCTGAATCACCGCGTAGACTGGGTCCGGCGGGTGGAACGTCAGGGTGAGGCCTTTGGCATCGGCCTGGACCTGGACGATCGCCTGGAGCTCCTCGAAGAGCCCACCGAGGTGCACCGGCTCCAAATC
>JBHIAB010000120.1:0-10585 GCA_046758385.1 Methylomirabilia bacterium
GAGACATGGCCACCATCTCTGAGCAGATCGAGCGGATGCGCCGGACTCCCGACGAACTGGCGGCTGCCCTGGAGGGCAAGGCCGAGGCGGTGCTGGCCCGGCGCCCGGCCGAGACCGCCTGGGCGGCAAAGGAGGTTGTGTGCCACCTCCGGGACACGGAGGAATCATTCATGGCGCGGTTTCAGACGATCCTGGCCAACGACGAGCCGAAGCTCCTTCCCGTCGAACCGGACCGCTGGGCCCTGGAGCGCCAGTATCTCAGAAACGACGCCGCTGAGGCGCTCCAAGCCTTTCGGGCCCGACGCGAGGAAACGTTGAAGCTCCTGAATTCTCTGACCCCCGAGCAGTGGGAACGAGCCGGGATCCACGCCACGCGCGGGCCGATGACCGTCAAAGACTTCGCGGCCTTCATGGCCTGGCACGATGATAACCACCTCGATCAGCTCAGGCGAGCGCTCAGAGGAGAGTCGTAGAAAATGCCGGGCACGCGTCTGCCACGCACACGGTTCGTGACTCGCAAGCCATTGTGTGACATGCTGATTGCATTGGCTCGCTGCTCATCGGCCGCTGGGTGGCCCGAGAGCGACCGGCGGCAGTTCAGACCCAGGATGCGCAGTGTGAGGGATGGATCTGCGAGGCGTGTGAGAGTTGAGCCGCGCTCGTTGACCTGCAGATGACGGTTGGGATCGTGTACAGAAGTCGGCGCATTGTTAGCCGACGAACGGTTGGCTGTTGGCTGGTCCTCTTTCTTTCTCTCTCGGTCGTGGTCCGCACTTACCCGCAGGCGATCGGAGGCCCCCCACTGTCGATCGAGGACCTTACCTCTCGATCTGAAGTCGTCGTTGTTGGCCGGGTGGTATCGATTCAGAGTGAATGGAATCCGTCTCGGACGATCATCATGACGAGAATCGGCGTGCGTGCGGACGAAGTGCTGAAGGGTTCGGTTGCCGGTCAACTGGTCAGTGTTCATCAGCTTGGAGGCAAAGTGGGCGACATCGCAAGCTTCGTGGGAGGCGCCCCCCGTTTTACGGTTGGAGAGCGGGTATTGCTCTTTCTCTCTAGAAGGCGCGGTGGGGAGCTTCGCGTCACCGGGCTCTTTCAGGGGAAGTTTTCCCTGGAGCAGGATCCGTCCTCGGGGCGGGAAATCGCGGTTCGCCGCATTCCCGGGACGGCTCAGCCCTTGGACGAGATCCCGTTGGACAAGGCTAAACAACTCGTCCTTGGCAACATCGCCCGAGTCATGCGCGGCGAGGAGCCTTGGGAGCGGGTGCCTGGCGCCTGAGTGGCATCGCTGGCTCCGCAGCCCGAACGCGCGTGAGGAGGGGCTGATGGGTCGCGAGTTTCGGTACCTGTTCACCCCGATCCGGGTGGGGTCGCTCACCCTGAAGAATCGGATCTTCTCCACCGGCCATGCCGAGGCCATGGCCGAGGGAGGAAAGCCCACGGAGCGCCTCCGGCGCTACCACGAGGCCAAGGCGCGGGGTGGCGTGGCCCTGACCATCGTTGGGGGCTCGACGAGCGTTCATCCTTCCTCGCCCGCCTCTGCGTGGAACCTGATCGCCAACCACGACGATTCCATCATCCCTGCCTACCGCGAGCTGACCGAGGCGATCCACCAGCACGACTGCCTGGTCTTCACCCAGATCACCCACCTCGGCCGCCGGGCGCAGTCGGACACCGAGGCCTGGCATGTCCTGCTGGCCCCGTCCCAGATTCCGGAAACGCTCCATCGCGAGGTGCCCCACGAGCTAGAGCTTGAGCAGATCGCCATGCTGGTCCGTGCGTTCGGGGATGCGGCGCGCCGCTGCCGTGAGGGGGGCCTGGACGGGATCGAGATCTCCATGGCCCACAACCACCTCATCGACCAGTTCTGGTCCCCGCTCTTCAACCAGCGGAGTGACGAGTACGGAGGAAGCCTCGAGAACCGCATGCGCTTTGGCTTCGAGGTCCTGACCGAGATCCGGCGAACGGCGGGGCGAGACTTCGTGGTGGGGGCGCGGATCTCAGGAGATGAGTTCACCGACGGCGGTCTGACGGCGACTGACATGGCCGAGATTGCGTGGCGCCTGGCCGCTTCAGGTTTGGTGGATTTCCTCTCGATCATCGGAGGCGGAGCCCACACCGTCCAACTCCAAGCCGCGGCCATCCCGGACATGAGCTTCCCCAATGCGGTCTACGTCCCTCTGGCCGCGGCGATCAAGCAGGCGGTGCCCGAGATGCCGATCTTCCACGCTACTCGGATCGTGGACCCGATCCAGGCTGATCGGCTCCTGGCCGAGGGGTCCATGGATGTCGTGGGGATGACCCGCGCGCTGATCGCGGACCCGGAGATGCCGCTGAAGGCCCGGGAGGGGCGGTTCGACGACATCCGGCAGTGCGTCGGCGCCAACGAGGGATGCATCGACCGGATCTATCAGGCCAAGCCGGTCACCTGCGTGCAGAACCCATTGACGAGCCGGGAGGACGAGCTGGGTGAAGTGCGCCCCGCCGCTATCCGGAAGAAGGTGGTGGTGGTGGGCGGTGGCGTCGCGGGGCTCGAGGCCGCACGGACAGCAGCCCTCCGCGGGCACCGTGTGGTGCTCTTGGAGAGAGAGGCGGAGGTGGGGGGACAGGTCCTCATCGCCGCACGGGCGCCGGCCCGGGCCGACTATTCCGGAATCATCCGTTTTCTCCGCGGTCAGGTGCTCAAGCTCGGCGTCGAAGTCCGTCTCGGCGTGGAGGCCACTGCCGAGCTGGTCCTGGCAGAGAGCCCTGAGGCGGTGGTCATCGCTACAGGGTCACACCCGTACCTGCCCTTGCTCCCCGGCGTTGACGGCAAGCACGTGCTGACGGCTCAGGATGTGCTTCTCGAGCGCGCGAGTGTGGGAGACCGGGTGGTCCTGGTGGACGACGTGTACACGCGTGAGGCCCTCTCCACCGCTGACTTCCTCCTGGATCAGGGAAAGCGCGTGGAGGTCATCTCACGGCTCTTCTACCCGGGGCAGGACATCGGGGTCACCTCGATCGTGCCGCTCTACACCCGCCTGTTCACCAAAGGCGTGACCTTGACCCCACACACCGAGCTCCGCGCCATCGAGGGCTCGGCGGCGGTGGTCGCCAACGTTTACTCAGGTGTCGAGCGCCGGATCGAAGGGGTGGACACCGTCGTGCTGGCGATGGGGAGCCGCTCCTCGGACCTTCTCTACCGCGCTCTCAAGGGGCAGGTGCGGGAGCTCCACGCTGCGGGCGACTGCGTAGCGCCTCGGGGAGTGCACCACGCCATCCTCGATGGGACGCGAGTGGCCCGGGCGATCTAGCAGCCTGATAACTCTCGCGTGAGCGTCTGGGTCGTCGCCGAGCCTGCAGAAGAAGGGATCCATGAGGCCTCGCTGGAGGCCCTCAGGGAGGCTCGGTCTCTCGGCCGGCCGGCCGGCGGAGGGCCGACCACGGTCATCCTCGGCGGGGCCGCCCCTGAGCGCGCGCTGACTCTCCTGGAGGCTCACGGCGCTGATCGGATCCTCTGCCTGGAGGACGAAGCCCTCGCCGAGTGGCACCCGGAGCGTCATGCCGTAGCACTGGTCGCCGCCCTTGCCGCCGAACGTCCCCGCGTGGTCTTCCTCGCCCACACCGTGTGGGGACGCCTCGTCGCTCCCCGGCTCGCCGTTGCCCTGGACGCCGGGTGCGCCACGGACTGCGTCGCCGTCCGAGCCAGGCCTGATGGGGCCATCGAGGCGACCCGACCAACCTTCGCCGGCCGACTTTACGCGACGGTGGTCTTCCCTCCTGGCCACTCGACGGTGATCACCGTCCGGCCTGGAGCCATCGGGCTGGACCGTCCGAGGATCGGTCGCCGGGCATCGGTGGAGCGACGGGGTGCAACTGTCAGCTCAGCGGAGCCGAGGAGCCGAAGGCGCCGCCTGATCGCAGCCGATCCACACCAGGTAGACCTCCGGGAGGCGGAGCGGATCGTGGCTGGCGGTCGCGGAGTGGGCGCTCCTGAAGGGTTCGCGGTCCTTCGAGAATTGGCCGACCTGCTGGGCGCAGCAGTGGGTGGCAGCCGCGTGCCCGTGGACCTCGGCTGGCTCCCGTGGGAACGCCAGATCGGCCAAAGTGGTCGGAGCGTCTCCCCTCGGCTCTACCTGGCCTGCGGGATCTCGGGCGCCAGCCAACATCTCGCGGGAATCCGCGAGGCAGGCACGGTCATCGCCATCAACACCGATCGGACCGCGCCGATCTTCTCCGTCGCCGACCTCGGTGTGGTGGGTGACTGGCGGGCGGTAGTCACGGCCCTCGTAGAGCGCCTCCGCGCCCGCCAGGGGAGCTAGTGCCGTTCCAACTATCTGGTGCTATGTTGTGCGCGGAAGCTAGACACAGGCTTGTACTGAACGCAGCCAAGAGCGTTCGGTCCGTTAAGGTGGAACGGCACTAGCGTGGAGGTCACCCGCCAAGTCTGGTGGAACGTTCCCACATGGCTGGCCTTCGCCCTCTACCTCGGCTCCGCGCTCACCATCGGATTCTCTGCCTGGGTTGCCCTTGAGCACGCGAGGCGATGGCTTCGAGGGCGGGCCCCCACCCGCGGCCATCCCCTGCTGCTAGGTCGATCCCTGCTGCGGCTCCTGGTCGAGGTCTTTGGGCACCGGCACCTCTTCCAGGACCGGGCGGGGGCCTGGGTGCATCTCTTGATCTTCTACGGCTTCGCCACCCTCTTCGTCGGGACCGGCATGGTGTTTGTCCACGACAAGCTGGTCCCCTTCCTCTCGGGCAAGACCTACCTCGTTTTCTCCCTCATCCTCGATCTTTCCGGCCTCGCCTTTATCTTCGGGATTGGTTGGGCCTTTGCCCAGCGCTTCAGCCTCAAGCTCCCCCGCCTTGAGCGGAGCCCGGAAGCCTTCTGGGTGTTGATCCTTCTCGGGGCGATCGGTGTCAGCGGCTTTCTGCTGGAGGCGGCGCGGATCGCCGCGACCCGGCCCGACTTCGAGGTCTGGTCTCTGGTCGGCTGGACGCTCGCTCAGGTGATGGTTGCCCTAGGCCTTCCGGCCGAGACCTTCCATCGGTCCCTGTGGGGGCTCCACGCCGCCCTCTCATGCGCCTTCTTCGGGCTCGTAATGATCACCTTCCTCCGCCACATGGTCACGGGCCCGGCCCAGCTCCTCCTCCGGGAGCTGCGTCCTGTCGGCGCGCTCACCCCGGCCCCTGCGGACGGGCGGCTTGGCCCGCTCGCTCCGGAGGCGCTCACGTGGGCCCAGCTCCTGGATGCCTCCGCGTGCGTGCGCTGCGGCCGCTGCACCGCCGTCTGCCCGGCGACCGCCGCGGGGAAGGCGCTCGATCCACGGCTGATCGTTCAAAAGACCCTCCGGGCCATGCTCGACGCACGCCCGCTCGAGCAGCTCGTCAGCCCCGAGGAGGTCTGGGCGTGTACGACGTGCGCGGCGTGCGTGCATGCTTGCCCATTTCAAATTGAGGTCCTCGACAAGCTGGTGGATCTCAGGCGGCTCTGGGTCGAGCGGGGAGCGATCGACCCAAGCGGCGCGCGAATGCTAGAGGCGATCCTGGAGCGGGGGAACACTTGGGGAGCGCCCCCGAGCCAGCGAATGGACTGGGCCGAGGGGCTCCAGGTCCGAGTCCTCCGGCCCGGCGATGAGGTCGAGTTCGTCTACTGGGTCGGGTGCGCAGGGGCCTTTGACCCTTCGGGTCGACGAGTGGCGCGCAGTGTGGTCCAGCTTCTCCAGCGGGCCGGAGCGGAGTTTGGGGTCCTGGGTCTCGCCGAGTCGTGTACCGGCGATCCGGCCCGGCGGATGGGAGAGGAAGGACTCTTTCGGGAGGCTGCGGGTCACGCCATAGAGACGCTCAGCCGGGTCCGTTTCCGTCAACTCCTCACCCACTGTGCCCATTGCTTCCACGTCTTCCGGAGTGAGTACCCGGCCCTCGGCGCCCGCTATGACACGGTCCACCACAGCCAGCTCCTGGCCGAGCTCGTGCGCACCGACCGCCTCAGCCCGGTCCTGGCGCCCGGAGCGACCGTGGCCTTTCACGACCCTTGCTACCTCGGCCGGCACAACGGGGAGTACGATGCGGCGCGGGCGGTCCTTGCAAAATTGCCCGGCGTTGTGCCCGTGGAGATGCCGCGCACCCGGGACCGCTCATTCTGCTGCGGGGCTGGAGGCGGGGGGAACTGGATCGAGATCCGCCAGGGCCAACGGATCGCCACTGTCAGGATGGCCGAGGCGCACGCCACGGGCGCTTCCGTCGTCGCTACGGCCTGCCCGTTCTGCACCATCATGCTGGAGGGGGAGACCGCCGGGCAGGGGATGGTCGTGCGTGATGTCGCCGAGCTCTTGCTCGAGAGCCAGCTGCCATGACGGCGCTCGTTCTCCTCCGCCAGGTGCTCGACGCAACACTTCCCTTCGAGATCGTCCCTGGGCAGGGAGTCCGGCTGAAGGGGCCGGAGGCGATCAGAATCCTGAACCCGGCCGACCGGGTAGCCCTGGAGTGGGCGTGTCGCCTCTGTGGAGACGATGTTACGGCGCTGACCGTCGCTCCGCCAGAGGCGAGCGAGGTCCTTCGCTTGGCCCAGGCCCGCGGCGCGCGGCGCGCAGTTCGCTTGTGGGCTGAGGGAGCCGAATGCGTTGACGGAGTAGCCCTGGCCCGCCTGCTCGCTCTGGCCGTGGCACGGCTCCGCCCCGATCTCATCCTTACCGGCGACCAAAGCTTGGAGGGTGGGACCGGCTCGGTCCCGGGGCTCTTGGCCGCCCGCCTCGGCTGGCCATGCCTCGACGGGGCGGTCCACGTGGCACGCGATCGCAGGCGCGTGGTGATCCGGCGGCCTCTGGAGCGCGGATGGCAGGAGGAGGTGGAGGCTGACGCCCCCGTGGCGATCACCGTCGAGGCCGGCTCGATCGAGCCGAGTTATGTGTCGGTTCGGACGCGGCGGGAGGCTCGGGCTCGCCCCGTGGAGGTCTGGGGGCTGGGCGACCTTGGCGTATCTCTCGAAGAGGTGAGGGGGTGGGTGCGATCAGAGGTGATATCTGTAGACTGGCCGCGTCCGCGAGCAAAGAAGGTCCATCTACCGGATGCGGGGGTGCCCGCTCGGGAACGGATGCGCCAGCTCCTGGCTGGGGTGACTGCCCCGAAGAAGGCTGCCGAGGCGAAACTCATCGAGGGGGACGCTGGGGAAATCGCCGAGAGGTTCGTCGAGTTCCTCGCAGAGCGGGGCTTTGTCCACGCTCGCGTTGTCAGGGGGCCGGCCTAATGCTCGACCCGGAGCCACGGCGTCTCGACGTGCGTCGAGCCACAGGTGTGAATTGAGCTCTGAGCGCTCCGAGATCCGGTGTCGGCTGCCCGAGAAGCCTCCGGAGAGCGAGGCCGTTCCGGACCGGATAGTCGCGGGTGTTGTTGTTGAACTTCGTGTAGACGCGCCGGGCTTTTTGGTGGAACGCGCGGGTGGCGTGGGCCATCGCTTCCAGTTCTTCGGGGCTGTAGAGGTAGTCGTATTTTTCAGCCACGGTAGGCTGCCGGCCTTTGAGCTGAGCTTGCCAGCCCTCGACGTTTCTGCCATGGAGCCTCAGGACGGCCCACTCATGCGTGACTGCGGGGATGAAGGGCTGCCAGGGGCAGTCCACGCAGACGTAGATGAGCCCGGTTCGTGCAAGAAAGGCCAGCACCTCATCGGTCCGGCGGGGGATCCAGGAAGAGTTGCGGAACTCTACGGCAATGGGCCAGCCCGGAAAGCGCTCGGGGAGCGAGCCCAGATAGTCCAGGACCTTGGGGGAGTGGCCCACCCATGGCGCGAGTTGGAAGAGGAGGTAGCTGAGCTTCCCAGCATCGGCGAGAGGCTTGAGGGCGTCTCGGAACCACTCGAAACAGAGGTCCACCGCCTCTTTTGGGAATTGCGCGCGGTCGATTTCTCCCCGCGCCGTCACCGGTAGCGGATGGGGCAAGAGCGCCCGGACCTCTTTCGGGAGACGGTCGGCCTTGGGGTTGTGGCCGGTCATGAGGGCGTAAGCCTTGACCGAGAACTGAAACCCCGGCGGCGTGCGAGCGGCCCAGAGCTCGCTGTTGTGGAAGGAGGGGAGCGCGTAGTAGGTGGCGTTGACCTCCACGCAGTCGAAGAATCGGGCGTACCAGCGGAGGCGCTCTTCCGAGGTCATTCTCGGGGCGGGATAGAAGGTGCCCTCCGCCACCAGTGAAGCATCGAGCCACGAAGAGCACCCCACCCAGTACTCAGTCTCGACCGGCTCGGACACCCTGTGGAGCACTCGGCGCCCGTCGATCTCCATCCCGCACTGCATCGGATGTCAGTCCAGCGCTGCTATTGTGCCAGAGTCCCGCTGGGTCGGGGGGATTTTTGCCTTGACACGCCTCGCGTGCCCGGGGTTAGATTCCTCTCGCTTCGGGTGGGAGCCTTGCCGGCGACACCGCCGAACGGGATGACCGTTGGCGGCATGCCGGACAGCCCCGATGTCAATCCCCTGCGTGGAGCGAACGCCATGGACTATCCAGAGCCGATCGACAGCATGGTGCATCCCCGGCACTCGGGCATCTCTACCTTCATGCGCCTACCGCACATCACCGACCCGCGGGCTCTCGACGTCGCGTTCGTCGGCGTGCCGTTTGACACGAGCGCCGGCTACCGGGTGGGAGCCCGGCTCGCGCCGCGCACGATCCGCTACTGCTCCAGCCAGCTGCGTGCCCACCATCCCATCCATGACGTGACCGTGCACAAAAGCATCCGCATCGCCGACTACGGAGACGTGCGGACGAACCCCTTCGAGATCGAGACGACCTACGACTGGATCACCCAGGAGTTTGACACGATCTATGCCGGCGGATGCAAGGCCATTGCCGTCGGTGGCGATCACGGCGTCACCTACCCGATCCTGCGCGCGGTGGCCAGGCACCACGGGCCGCTCGCCCTGGTGCACATCGATGCCCACACCGATACCCACGACACCCAGTTCGGGCATCGGCTGACTCACGCCACGCCCTTCCGGCGGGCGCACGAGGAGGGCCTCATCACCCCCGCAAAAACAATTCAGCTCGGCATCCGTGGCAGCCTCTTCTACCCGGACGATTTGAGATGGTCCAGGGAGCATTACCGGGTCATTCCTGCCCACGATATTCACCGGCGCGACATGGACGGCGTGGTCGCCGAGGTGCGGGACGTCGTTGGTGGCGCCCCTGTGTACTTCACCTTCGACATCGACGGCATGGATCCCTCATGCGCCCCCGGGACGGGTGTGCCGGAAATCGGCGGGCTCGACAACTGGCAGGTCATGCAGATCATCCGCGGGCTGGTCGGGACCAACCTGGTGGGGGCGGATCTGGTGGAAGTGTCCCCGCCGTGCGACACCAACGACCTCACCTCGATCACCGCGGCGCACATGCTGTTCGAGATCGCGTCGGTCTTCGCCGCTAACAAGGCCGGCCGGTGAGCCCTCGCGCGTGAACGCTTCGTGGGCCCCACTCGGCTTCTCGTGACGGCTAACGCTGATCCGAACCACAACCCTCTCCCTGACAGGGAGCGGGAGTGCCTCAGGCTCAACGCTCAGATGAGGCGGACCTTTTCCTTCATGGCCAACCGCGTTTCTGCGAGGTGGTCTGCCGCGACGTAGGTGGGAGTTCCCCCGCGCTTGGACAGGGCGATCAGCCGCTCCATGGTCTGCCCGATGCGAGCGACGTTATGCATGGCCCGTTGGCGGTTGAAGCCCCCCTTGCGAAGCCGGTCGGTGTCAAAGATGGTGCCGCCGGCATTGGCGATGTAGTCAGGGGCGTACAGGATCCCCCGCTGCGAGAGCTCGTCGCCGTGCCGCTCCTCCCAGAGCTGGTTGTTGGCGCTGCCGCACACGATGCGGCACCTCAGCTTGGGCAAGACCTCATCGTTCAGGATCCCGCCCAGTGCACAGGGGCAGAAGATGTCGCAGGGCTCCTGATAGATGGCCTCGGGCGCCACTGCTCGCGCCCCGGTCTCGCGCCGGGCCCACTCTACCTTGTCCCTGTCGATGTCGGTGACGACGGCCTCGGCCCCCTGCGCGGCCAAGAGCTTCAGCATCTCCGAGCCCACGGCGCCCAGCCCCTGAAGGGCGACCCGCCGCTTCTTGAGGTCGCCATCTCCGTACACCTCTCGGCAGCAGGCCTTCATGGCCTCTAGCACGCCGAAAGCGGTGGCCGGAGCGATCGGCCCCGCCCCACCGGCGTGCTCCGGGAGGGTCACGACGTAGTCGCATTCGGAGGCCAGGATCTCCATGTCGTCCAGCGTGGTCCCGACATCTTCCCCCGTCAGGAACTCGCCGCCGAGAGACTGGATGAAGCGACCAAGCGCCCGGAGTAACCCTTCGGTCTTCTCCGTCCTCGGGTCCCCCATGATTACGCACTTGCCGCCGCCGAGGTCGACGCCCGCCGCGGCATATTTGTAGGTCATGCCTCGGGCCAGGCGCATCGCATCCAGGATGGCGTCCGCTTCGGACGGGTATGTCCACATCCGGGTGCCTCCCGCTGCGGGGCCCAGGGTGGTGCTGTGGATGGCGATGACAGCTTTCAGCCCGACATCCGCGCTCTGGCACAGGACGACTTTCTTGTAGCGGTACCTGGTCATGTAATCGAAAATCGT
>JBHIAB010000121.1:0-10459 GCA_046758385.1 Methylomirabilia bacterium
TCCTCCAGCGCCGTCTCCTGCCCCGGCACCAGCGAGATCGCGAGCTGCTGATAGCCGGCGTCACGGAGCGCCCGAATCCGGTCACGCAGCTCGTCGGCGGTGCCGGTGGAGGTGATGTGACGGAGGAGATCCGCGTCGACGAAGCGTTCCTCCTCGGGCCGCACCCACATGAAGTGCCCCTTGTGGAGCTCAAGATAGCGCGCGTCGGCCGGGTCGTAGCCCTCGTACATCCGCCGGTATTCGTCCACGGCGGCCGCGCGCGCGGGCGCCACGCGCATGGGGAGTGACCCCTCTACGGCGGCGTGGAAGAAGGTGACGGCATAGGGGCGGCCTGAGCCCGGGCTCGCGGGCTGTCGGCTGGCTCCCCCTCGGCAAGCACGCAGCCCATCGTAAACGCAGTCTTGTAGAGGCTCGCGGGCGCGCGGCCGGCAGCCGCGCAGGCGTCGGCCATCTCCCGCGCCTCACGGAGGCCGCGGCTCAGGCGCCCGAAGAAACTTATCCACTCGTCGGCGATCTCGACGGCCAGCGCCCGACCCTTCGGCCCGAACGCCGAGAAGTGAAGCGGAACCCAGGACGTGAGGTCGATCAAGCTCGCCTCCGGGTTCAGGAAGCGGATCTTGCGACGCCGACCCTCGAGCTCCCACTCCACCGTCCCGCCCCCCAGGAGCGCCTGCACGACGCGAACGTACTCGCGAAGGTCCGCCAGGCGCATCGCGGGCAGCCCCATGGTGCTGCGCCCGGTGAAGCCCGTCCCCAGACCCAGGTCAATGCGCCCCGGTGCCAGGCGGCTCAGCGACGCCAGGGCATTGGCCGTCACCGGCGCGATCCGGTTCGAGGGGATGAGGGCGCCGGTCCCCAGGCGGATCCGGGAGGTCTTCTCGGCCGCCAGCGCCGTCCCGACGAAGACGTCCACGCAGAGCATCTGCGTGTCGTAGAACCAAGCGTGGGAGAAGCCGAGCGCCTCCGCGCGCTGCACGATCTTCCAAGAATCGACGCCCGTGGCCAGCCCGATTCCGAAATCCACGCGTGCCCTCCTCTGCCCTCACCGGCCGTGATCGGTCCCCGCTGGAGTATAACGTGACCTCTCGCCTTACGTCAGGGTGAACGAGCTAACTTGCCAAGGCAGCATTTCTTGTGCTTCCGGCCACTGCCACACGGGCAAGGATCGTTGCGACCCATCTGGGGAAAGGCCTTTGCATCCGTGGCCCGCACATAGGTAGTTCAAACCCTTTTCGCCCTCTGGAGTCTGGATGAAGCGATCCTTCAGGCACCCACCATTACACATGGCCCGGACCTCGCACTCCTGACAATAGCAGGGTAACGCATCCCGCTTCGCCCGCCCGAATTCTCTCTGCGTCGGGCTCTCTAGCATGTCGACCAGTGGGGTCTCGCGGATATTCCCCACGCGATGCTTCGCGTCGACGAAATGATCACAAGGAAAGAAGTCTCCATTGTGTTGGATGACCGGAAAATCACCGCATGTTTCCCGAAAGATACAAAGTGAATGCCCCAGCCCGCTCTGCTTGAAAAAACGGTAAACCTGGGTGGGGTACTGGACGTTCTGATCATGGACCACGCACAGGACATCGCACCGGATTCCGTGCTGCCGTAAGAGTTTGAACCCGCGCATCGCTTGCTTGTGGGTTGGTTTCTGGCCCTTCGTCACGCGGTACCGGTCGTGCAATTCCTGCGGACCGTCCAGGCTGAGCTGACGGTGCCTAGGAGCCTCCGGTTGTGGTCCACCACCGGGATGGCCATGATGTTGTGCTTCGCCACCAGTCGGGCCACCTCCTCCTGGTCGGTTTCCGGGGTCACGCTGGCCACGTCCTCGGTCCGGATCAGCTTGACCGGGGTTTCCGGATCGGCGGTGAGCAGCCGGCGGAACGGGACCAAGCCCAACAGGTGGTCGTGATCATCGACGACGTACAGGTAGAACATCTCATCAGCTGACACGGCCTGGCGCACGCGGTCGATGGCTAGCATGAGCCGTGTTGCGGACAGGGCTCCTGACGCCGGGAGGGCCAGGCCGGCAGCCCAGGGCGCGGGTTCCCTAAGTCTACGCTGGCCAAGGCGCTCCGGACACATCGAGACGGCCACCAGGCCGAGAATGGCAAGGTGTTGCGAAGCTAACCCAACTTCCGCAGTTTGAGGGGTCCAGGTGAGTCCTTTCAAGAACTTACAGGGAAAGTCGGGACTAGCGGCCCCGCTTGCGGTCATGGTGGCAGCCCTACGCGTCCAGCCCGCGTCGGTGAGGCCAAGCCGGGGACGGACTGAGGAGAACAAAGTGTGGCCGTGCTCACCGCTGGCGGATGCGGAAGTGGCCGTGTTCGTCGTTGTAGCGCTCAGTCCGAACGTCCTGCAGGACGCTCATGCTGACCTCAGCCCGGTAGGCCACCACGCTGCCGGGCTCTAGGTGGCCGATGTACGTGGACTTGGTATCCCAGTCGAAGACGCTGATATGGGCATGGACCTCGCCACCGATAACCGACCCCTGGACGCTCCCCAGTTCGATGGCGCCGGTGAAGTTCCAATACTTGTCCGCTGGCTGGACTGCGGTCGTCGTGATCGTATGCAGGTGAACGCGCTGCAGCGAGCCGATTCCGCCAGTGAGGGCCGCGGTGTCGATTCCTTCCTTCTTGACGACCTCCTGCAAGCCCTCCAGGAGGAGGTCGTCCCGATCAAACATCACGAGGATCGTCCGCGGCGCCGTTTGGGATACAAAGTGTTGCATGACTCTTCCCCCTGATTAGTTACGATGGCTCGCTCATGCCTCCCCGCCTTCCAGCAGTCTCCGGAATTTCTCCTCAACGGCCTGGAGCGCGGGACTCCGCGCCTTCCCCCAAGCTCCGAGTGCTTCAGCCTGCTTGATCCCCTCCCGGAGGTCGTCCTCCCTCATCATGCCTCGAGCGAAGAGGACGAGTTGGATTGCGACGGGGCTAGCCCACGCGTTCTCTGGCTAGCGCTTCTGCGATCCACATGCGGAGCAGGGTCTGGTAGGGAATGCTCTTGCGCCGCGCTACCCGCTTCGCGGCGGCGATCTGACGGGGCTCTAAGCGCAGGGTTACAGGCTTCTTGGCCGCTGCACGTGCCGCCACGCGTCGGCGGAGCGCCGCGGACGCCTTCACGCCTGTCTCGCGGAGTTCCCGAAGGTAAGGGGTCGAGTCGTGAGCGGCCCAGAAATCCGCCGCCTCGCGGTCATCCTTGAACTGGGGGATTCGGGGCTGTTGCCTCATTTTCGTCCCTCAAGCTTCTTCCGAGGATCCACGGCATCAGATTACCCGTTGCAACTGTGCCCTAAAAGGATGTACGTTGTCAATACACTCCTCGCGCTGTACTTGTGCCTATCGGTGTGGTTTCTCAGGCGCTTTTGTTTGGGTCTGCCTTTAATGCGTTTATACTTTTCACTAGTTTGTTGAGGGATGGAAGTTTGAGCATGGGTTGGGGGCGAGGGGAAATCGGTCAGCTAGAACGGGGCATGAATTTCGTGAGCCGTCGTGGATGCTTGTTCATCGTTGTGCTCTGCATCGTGGGGTTTCTGTTCCCCGGTCTGGGGCAGGCGCAGGCGCCGCCGTCCGCCGAGTTTGGCAGTCTGGTCGGGAGCATTGGACTGGAGCTCGCGACACCGGAACGCGCAAGCAAGGCTGCCTCCAACGCCTTGGAGCATGAGGCCCTGGAGCATGTCACGCGGGCAATAACGAATTACCGGGCTGTCGGGCCTGGTGATGTGGTGGCGCAGGACCTCATCGCGGTGGCTCGCCGGCTCAGGCACGTGATGGGGCTTGGCCCGGTCTTCACCGCCCAGAATGTCTATGACTGCCTCACCACGGTGTCCGACACCGCCGAGGCGTGGGTCCCGTGCCTGGCGGAGATCGCGTACGGATCTGCCGGGCCGGAGGCGCGGAAGAAGATCGAGCAGCGATATGGCTCATTCGAGCCGTCCAGGGTCGTGCAGCACGTCGCGAGCGCGCTGCACAAATCAGGGGGAGGCTCGCTCGAGTATGGCTTTCAGGAGATTCTCCGGCTGCTTCGCGCGAGCGAGTTCCTCAAGCATGGGTACTCCTACGGGGGGTGCCGGATCGAGCTGGCTGCCTCGTGGTTCAAGAAGTTCGGGTCGATCACCATTACCTCGAGCAGCGCCTGCACGTGCTCTCGCGGAGCACTGAAGAGCGGGCGCGTGAAGATCGCCGCCACCGTGGGGCTCAAGAACGGAGCGAAGCCGATCTGGGTCGCGACGCCGGGGTCCCCGAAATACGAGGTGATGATCCCCTGCAAGAAGGAAGCGCGTCTCGAGGCGCCGTCGAAGGACGATAGCAGAGAGGCCCGACAGCGGTCGGTCCAGGTGCCATCCGTCGAGGGACTGTGGAAGGATGAGGACGGAGACCTCGTCGAGATCACACAGGATGGCGATTCAGTCACCGCCAAGTTTTACCGGTTGAGAGAGGGCGCGGGAGGAGCCTTTGAGGTCGGGGACGAGTCGTTCAAGGGGACGGTGAAAGGCAACGTCCTGATGGGGAAAATGCTCTCGAGAGCGCTGCCGGAGCATGACCCTGAGGGGAAAGATCCGGGCACGTGGTCTGATCTGCGCCTGGAGATTTCGGAGGATGGGAAGTCGCTGAGTGGGGAGTGGAAGGTGCCGAGCTATTATGTGCAGACGGGTGAGTTGGTGCCGGAGTCTGAGTGGGAGTGGAAGGCGCTGAAGTTTACGCGGGAAGGTAAATAGGTTTGGGGGAGAGGGGAATTTAATGTGATGGACATGCGATGGGAACGACGAAGCTGTTGGTGAATGCGACGGTGGTGACGATGGAGCGCGCTCGCCCGGTGGCGCAGGCCGTGGCGATCCGGGATGGGAGGATCGCGGCCGTGGGCAGCGAGGAGGAGCTCTCGCGTCAGCAGGCAGGGGCTGAGGTCGTGGACTTGGGTGGGGCCACGGTCATTCCCGGGTTCGTGGATCCTCACAACCACTTCGCCGTCGCTGCGCTGGAGAGGTTCTGGGCCGACTGCCGGACGCCGCCGCTCAAGACCATTCCCGAGGTCCAGGCGGCGCTACGGGTGGCGGCAGGGCGGGCGCCCGAGGGGGCATGGGTGCGTGGCTGGGGCTACCATCACGCGCGGCTGGCCGAGCGCCGGCACCCGACGCGCTACGACCTGGACGAGGCGGTGCCGGACCGCCCGGCGCTGCTCATGCACTTCTCCTATCACCAGTGCGTGGTGAACTCGCGGGCGCTGGCCGCTGCGGGAGTCAGCCGTGGGACTCAGGACCCCGCGGGTGGCGAGATCGGCCGGGACAGGTCGGGGGAGCCGACGGGTCTCCTCTTCGAGCGCGCCATGGGGCTCGCGGAGCGGGCCTCGCGTGAGGGCTGGGAGGCTCGCTTCGGGGAGGGGGCGGCCGCGGCGAGCCGGCGGTACGCCTCGCAGGGGATCACCACGGTGCAGGACGCGGCCGTGGGCGCGGCCACTGAGCGCCGCTACGTCGAGGCGGAGGGAGCAGGCCAGCTCACCATTCGGGTCGAGCGCATGGCCGTTAATGACTCCGGCTGGTTCGATGCGCCCGGGAGCGTGGTCGGGGTGAGAGAGGGCACCGGAGTCCTCAAGCTCTTTGTGGATGGCGGTTATCGCTGCGCCATGCGCCTCCGGAGGGAGGGGAGGGAGGCGACGAGCGGGTTTCTCTTCTACCGGCCGGGTGACCTGGCAGACCTCCTGGTGGTGGCTTGGCGCGCCGGGTGGCGGGTGACCTGCCACGCCATCGGCAATTGGGGTGTCGAGGTGGCGGTGGAGGCAGTGGAGCAGGCGATGAGGCGCGAGCCCGGCGGTCGGGGGCGAGTCAGGATCGATCACGCCGTCTTCCTGACCCGTGATCTGGTTCGCCGGATCAGGACGCTCGAGGTGTTTGTCGTCACCCAGCCGAACTTCGTCTACGACCTTGGGGGGCGGAACGCGAGGCTGCCCTCGAGCATGCTCTACCTGCCCTTCGGGAGCCTCCTCCGGGCCGGAGTGCCCCTGGCCTTCTCCTCGGACTACCCCTGCGGGAGTCTGGGTCCGCTCATGGGGATTTGTGCAGCCGTCACCCGGGAGAGCCCCGGGGGCCATGGCGGAGACCCTGACGAGGCGATCTCGGTCCAGGCGGCGCTCGAGGCCTACACGATCGGGGCTGCCCGGGCGGCGGGTCTCGGGGAGGAGTGCGGGAGCGTGGAGGCGGGAAAGCGGGCTGACCTGGTGGTCCTGGAGGCGAACCCCCTCGAGGTTCCCCCGGAGCGGCTGCCCGGACTCCGAGTTTTTAAAACGCTGGTTGTCGGGCGCGAGGTATGGCCATCATGAACCGCGACCAGCTGTCCTGCGAGGCCAACCGCCTGGTGAATGAGGAAGCGTCGCCCGAATCCCCTTGACCCGTTCTCTAACTTCGTGCAAATTAAAGCGCAATCGGGTGTGTGATCCACCCATCTCAACTTACCGTGGGGGGGCTTATGGCGCAACGTATTGGATTTATTGGCCTGGGGATCATGGGCCGACCTATGGCGAAGAACCTGCTCAGGGCCGGCTACCCCCTCGTAGTCCACGACCTCCGCCCGGAGCCGGTCCAGGAGCTTGGCGGAATGGGGGCCAAGACGGCCGGCTCTGCGCGGGAGGTCACCGAGCAGGTCGATGTGCTCATCACCATGCTCCCGAACTCCCCCGATGTGGAGCTGGTGGCGCTTGAGAAGAACGGGATCATCGAGGGTGCGAAGCGTGGCCTGATCTACGTGGACATGTCGACGATTTCCCCTCTCGTATCCCAGAAGGTGGCTGGGGCCCTCGAGCCCAAGGGCGTTCGGATGCTCGATGCGCCGGTCTCCGGCGGGGAGAAGGGGGCTATCGACGGGATCCTCTCGATCATGGTGGGTGGCGACAAGGCCGTGTTCGACCAGGTCCTCCCTATCTTTCAGGCCATGGGGAAAACCATCACCCATCTCGGGTCCCTCGGCGCGGGCGGGTTCACCAAGCTGGCCAACCAGATCATTGTGGCCGTGAACTTCACCGCCATCGCCGAGGCGCTGACCCTGGCCTCCAAGGCCGGGCTCGACCTCGATCGTACCATCAAGGCGCTCTCAGGTGGCCTGGCAGGGAGCCGGTGCCTGGAGCAGAAGACCCCGAACTACCTCGGCCACTCCTACAATCCCGGCTTCAAAGTCGATCTGCATTTCAAGGATCTCGGCCTGATCATGGAGGCTGCTCGGAGCCTCGGCGTACCGCTGCCGACCACGGCCCTGGTGCAGGAGCTGTTCAACGCTCTCAGGGCGAAGGGGCGGGGCGGCCTGGACCATTCCGGAGTGATCACGCTGCTCGAGGACCTGGCAGGCGTCGAGGTGCGCGCGAAGTCATGAGAGCCACGATCGATCGGGCAGGGTTGGACAGCCAGAGCCAGGTCATCAAGATCCGGCGGGTTCGAAAGGGCGACCTCTCCAAGGTCCGGGACGCCATCGAGCAGGCCTTCGGAGACTACTACGAGCGGCAGCTCGGCAGCCGGCCGCGCCAGGTCTTCGGAGGCGCCCAGTACGTGCATCACCGCTGGTTGATGGAGCCCTGGGGGTGCTTCGTCGCCGAGGAGGGCGAAGGGAGAATCGTCGGGGCCTCGGTGGCGGTCATGTGGGGAACGGTCGGCGTGACGGGCCCGGTCGCGGTGCTGACCTCCTATCAGAATCAGGGCATCGGCCACCAACTGCTCAAGGCGACTCAGGAGTTCTTCGAAGAGAACAAGGTGGCGCTGCAGGGGCTCGCTACGTTCTCGAACAGCGCCAAGCACCTGCTCTTCTACCACAAGCTGGGCTACCGCCCGATGGGGCTCGTCGCCATCACCTCCAAGCCGCTGGACCGTCGGGAGATCATCCAGGCCACCAAGCTTCCCAAGCCCGGGCTCCAGGTCCGGCGCTTCTCTACGCTGGAGGAGTCCAAGAAGAAGACTGCACTCGGGAAGTTTCGCCGGATCAGCGGCGGAGTCTACCGGGGCATGGACTTGAGCAAGGAAGTGGAGATCGTCGACGGGCTTGCCCTGGGTGACACCCTGCTCTTGGAGAAGGGGGGAGAGCTGATCGGGTTTGCGATCTACCACGTGCCCGGGGTGAGCGAGGCGCCTCAAGGGAGCCTCTACGTGAAATTCCTGGCCATGGATGCGCGCCACAAGAAGCCCGAGTGCTTCCACCACTTCCTGGGGGCGGTGGAGGAGCTCTCGCAGTCCGCGGGGCTCCAGCGCGTGATCGCCCCGGTGTACAGCGCCTACTGGAGCGCCTATCACGGGCTCCTGGACCGGGGCTACCAGATCGATACCACCATGGTCCGCATGATGCGGGGGAAGTTGCCCGACTCCGAGAACTCCACCGGACTCGTGCTGGACGACTGGCGGTGAGAAGGACCGGCGGGATCCCCGGGTTTGCAAACGCCGAGGGGACCGGGGCATATCGAGGCCGCCAGGTTTCCCGGGCTGATTCCAAGCACTTCCGCATCTTTGAGGACCTGACGCTTTCCTCGCTGGGGATCGGGACTTACCTGGGAGGCGAGAATGCCCTCACCGATCGTCTCTACCGCGATGCGGTGGTCCGAGCCGTAGAGCTCGGGGCCAACGTGATCGACACCGCCATCAATTACCGCCACCAGCGAAGCGAGCGAGCCATCGGCGAAGCCCTCGCTGCGCTCGTCGGATCGGGCCGGCTCAAGCGGGAGGAGATCGTGGTGGCGACCAAGGGGGGGTTTATCCCCTTCGATGGCTCGGTGCCGGCCGACGTCAAGGCCTATTTCGCCGAGACCTACCTCCGGTCCGGTCTCATCCGCCCCAACGAGATAGCGGCTGGCTGCCATTGCATGACGCCCCGCTACCTGGAGGACCAGATCGAGCGGAGCCGCCACAACCTGGGCCTCGAGACCCTGGATGTGTACTACCTCCACAACCCCGAAACCCAGCTCCCCGAAGTCGGCCGGGCGGCGTTTCTCGGGCGAATGCGTGAGGCCTTTGCCTTCCTCGAGTCAGCCGTTGACAGCGGCCGCATCCGCCGCTATGGGACAGCGACGTGGAGCGGTTACCGCCAGTCCAGAGACGCCTCCGATTACCTCTCGCTCGCTGAGCTGGAGGCGCTCGCCCGCGAGGTCGCCGGTGAACGGCACCACTTCAGGATCATCCAGCTTCCCTACAATCTGGCCATGACTGAGGCCTTCACCCACACCAACCAGGTGGTGAACGGGCAGAGTGTCTCGACCCTGGAAGCCGCGCGTCGGCTCGGGATCTACGTCTGCGCCTCGGTCCCGCTCTATCAGGGGCAGTTGACTCAGAAGCTCCCAGCCGTGACCAACGAGTTCCTCCCCGGGCTCGAGACCAATGCCCAGCGGGCGCTGCAGTTCGTGCGGTCTACCCCGGGGGTGGGGACGGCCCTGGTCGGCATGAAACAGGCCTTCCACGTGGAGGAGAACCTGATCATCGCCGAGTTTCCACCCGTGCCCTGGTCCGACTTCCGACGCCTGTTCCAGGACGCCTAGCGCTCTCCGTCGGGGGCGGGTGCCTTGACAATGGCAGACACAGACGACTGATGGAGCTGGTGGTTTGCAAGGATGCCGGCGAGCTGGCCGAGCGTGCCGCGGAAATCTTTCTGGACAGACTGCACCAGAAACCTGACCTTGCCATGGCCGTCCCGGCCGGCCGAACGCCTCGCCGGATGTATGCCTTCCTGAGGGGGGCGCATGCCCGCGGCGAGGCGGATTTTTCCCGCATGCACGTCTTCTCGGTGGATGAGCTCTGCCGGCCCGCGCCTTCCGATGGCTACTTCTGGCGCCAGGTGCGGACCGAGTTTCTGGCCTGGGCCGGTGTGCGGCCCGAGCAGTGGCATCCGTTTCGAGTCGACGCCTCGGACCTGGAGGCGATGTGTATCGAGTACGAGGAGGCCATTGCCAGGGTGGGAGGCCTCGATCTCGTCATGATGGGGCTGGGACCAAACGCCCACATTGCCTCCAACGAGCCCGGCAGTCCCTTGGACTCGCGCTCCCGTCCCGTGCGGCTCCTGCCTGAAACGGTCAAGTACATCCTCACCGACGAGATTCTCCAGGGGGCGGTGTCGGAGCAGGCGGTCACGCTGGGCATGGGGACGCTCCTGGCGGCGCGCGAGTTGGTGGTGCTGGTGAGTGGAGCCGGCAAGTGCGAACCGCTCCGGAAGGTGCTTGATGGTCCGGTGAGCCCCGAGGTGCCCGGATCGATGTTGAAGCTGCACCCGCGTGCGCTGGTGCTCGCCGACACCGCCGCGCTGTCGCACTAAGTACGGGCCATGCGCCGGGTCGCCCTCCCAACCGAACGCCGACGAGCTATAGCGCGCTGCGTTCGAGCGCGGGCTTTGCCCGCGCAAGCTGAATGGGGGGCGGTTCGGAAGGGGGGCGTAGCCCCCCTCCGAGGGGGTGGGCGTGACTTTTGGCGGGGCGTAGACTCCGTTGAGTTCCGTGCTCTCGGTCC
>JBHIAB010000122.1:0-10406 GCA_046758385.1 Methylomirabilia bacterium
AGGTTCGGAAGGGGGGCAGAGCCCCCCTCCGAGGGAACATGGAATTTCGGCTGAGTGAGGAGCAGGAGTTGTTCCGGGGGGCGGTGGCCAAGTTTGTCGACGCCGAAGTGGCTCCAATCGCCGACGAGCTGGACGCCAGGGGAGAGTTCCCGGTCTCGCTCTTGAAACGAATCGGCGAGCTGGGCTACTACGGCCTTCGTTATCCGGAGGCCTATGGCGGCTCAGCGGTCGATTTCGTGACCTACTGCCTCTGGGCAGAAGAGCTCGCGCGTGGCTCCATGTCCGTCGCCGCGGCTGCCTGCATGCAATCACTGATGGGGACGCACTTCGTCTTCAGGCATGGCACGGAGGAGCAGCGGCAGAAATATCTGGTTCCGGCGCTTCGCGGCGAGAAGATCGGCACCTTCGCCCTGACCGAGCCGAACGCTGGCTCCGATCTGGGGAACATCACCACCTTCGCAGAAAAGAAAGGCGACACCTATATCCTCAGTGGGACCAAGACCTGGGTCACCAGCGCCCCTGTGGCGGACTTCCTGACGGTGGCGGCCAAAACCTCCAAGGAGCGCGGGATGAAGCACATCGCCCTCTTCTTGGTGGACCGGCGCGAGATGGCCGGGGTGACCTTCGGAAAGAAGATCGACAAGCTGGGCGTCCGCGCCTCGGAGACCGGTGAGATCATCCTGGAGGACGTCCACGTTCCCGAAACCCATCTGCTTGGGGGTGAAACCGGGGGGGTCGAGAAAGTCGGCGGGGTCCTCTCGGAGATTCGCGTGATGACCGCCGCTCTTTCCCTGGGCCTGGCTCGGGCGGCCTACGAGGCCGCGCTCAAGTATTCACGGGAGCGCGTGGCCTTCGGAAAACCGATCGGCGACCATCAGGCCATCGCCTTCAAGCTCTCGAACATGCTTACCTCCATCCATGCGGCCACGCTGATGACCTACCATGCGGCCTGGTGCGTCGACCAGGGGCTCTCAGTGACGCGTGAGGGGGCCATGGCGAAGCTCTTCGCCTCCGAGACGGCCAACACCGTTGCCGACGAGGCCTCACGGATCTTTGCCAGCTACGGGTTTGCCATGGAGTATCCGGTGCAGCGCTACTTCAGGGACGCCCGCTTCCTCCTCCTGGGTGGCGGCACCTCGGAGATCCTGCGTCTGATCATCTCGCGGGACCTCGACCGCCCCCTGGCGTTCGGGAGGCGGGTGTGATGCGCCTTCAGGCCAAGATCGCACTTGTGACCGGAGCGGCCGGTGGGATCGGCGAGGCCGCGGCCAGGCGCTTTGCCAGGGAGGGGGCGCTCGTCGCCGTGAACGATGCCAACGCCGCTGGGGCGGAGAGGGTCGCCCAGGAACTCCAGGGAGATGGCGGCAAGGCCATGGCCGTCGCCGGCGACGTCACCAGGAGGGCCCAGGTCGAGGAGATGGTGCGGCGGATACTGTCGGCGTGGGGCCGAATCGATATACTGGTCAACAACGCGGGAATCAACCGAGACGCGATGGCAGCCAAGATGACTGAGGAGCAGTGGGACGAGGTCCTCGACGTCAACCTCAAGGGGACCTTCCTCTGCGCCCAGGCCGTCCTGCCTGGCATGCGGGAGCGCGGATGGGGGCGGGTCGTCAACACCTCCTCGATCGGCTCCCTCGGGAACATCGGCCAGGCCAACTACGCCGCTTCCAAGGCCGGGGTTATCGGGCTCACGAAGACCTTGGCTTTGGAGTACGCCAAGTATGGGGTGACGGTGAACTGCGTTGCGCCCGGTGCCACGATGACGGCCATGCTGGCCGGGGTCCCTGATCATATCAAGGCCAAGATCATCGAGAAGATCCCGGTGGGGCGGATTGCCAGCCCTGAGGAGATTGCCCACGTCCACTGCTTTCTGGCCTCAGACGAAGCGGCCTTCATCACCGGCCAGGTCATCTTTGTGGACGGCGGCATGTCCGTGGGGTTTTGACCGTCGGTGGGGGCCTCGACGGCCCCCTCCGATGCCTCCCCCGGGAGGGTTGCGCGGGCAAAGCCCGCGCTCGGACACAGTTGGAGCTAGAGCATCATGAGAAGAGTGGCGCTGGTTGGAGCCGGAGTCAGTAAGTTCGGGGTCAGGAAGGCGAGTTACAGGGACCTGATCTGGGAGGCCGGCAAGGCTTGTTTCGACTCGGTTCCCGGAGTGAAGCCCAGGGACCTCGAGGGTCTCGTGGTGGGCTCGGTGATGCCCGAGCGCACGGCGTTTCAGAGCCACATCGCGCCCCTGGCTGCCGAGGCGCTAGGAATCAAGCCTTCCCGCCTTTCCGCCCGCACCGAGCATATGTGCGCCTCGGGGACTGTTGGGCTCCGCTACGCTTACGCGTTCATTGCCGCGGGGCTCGCGGACCTTGTGATGGTGCTCGGGGTCGAGAAGCTCAACCAGCCGGTGGGCGAGGAAGCGCTCCTGAACATGGGAACGGGAGTCGACCGGGAGTGGGAAGCCTGCCACGGCCTCACGGCTCCGCCCTGCTTTGCCGTGGCCGCGCAGCACCACATGGCCAAGTACGGCACCACTGAGGAGCAGATGGCCCTGGTGAGCGTGAAAAACCACACCCACGCCACTCGGAACCCGTTCGCTCACTTCCAGAAGGGGGCGACGCTGGAGCAGGTGCTCTGCTCTAAGATGATCGCCACGCCGTTGAGGCTCTTCATGTGCTCACCCATCACCGATGGAGCCGCGGCAGTGGTCGTCGCCTCGGAGGGGCGGGCTGGGAACCTCACTGACAAGCCGATTTGGATTCCTGGCACCGGCCAGGCGCTGGACGGCTTCACGCTTTCCTCGCTTCCCGAAGACTATTCTCACTGGCCGGCGATGCGGCGGGCAACCGAGGTCGCCTACCGGATGGCGGGCATTGAACCCGAGCACGTAGACGTTGCCGAAGTCCACGACTGCTTTGCGATCGCCGAGATCATCGCCTATGAGGAGCTGGGCTTCTGCGAGAAGGGGGAGGGGGGGCGCTTCGTTGAGAAGGGGCTCTCCGACTATGGAGGAGCAGTGGTGGTCAATCCCCGTGGCGGCCTCATCGGCTGCGGCCACCCACTCGGCGCCACCGGAATCGCCCAGGCCGCCGAATGCTTCTGGCAGCTCCGGGGGGAGGCCGGGCCGCGCCAGGTCCCTGAGGCGCGGATCGCCTTGGCTCACAACAACAGCGGCATGGGCGAGCATGTGGTGATGATCTACGGCAAGGAGAAACCATGAGACGCGCTGTGCGGACGTTCGTGTTCTCCGCCAACTGGATTGCGGCGTTTCGAGCGCCGGCTTTGCCGGTGCAATCCGGTCCGGGGGGAGGCATCGGAAGGGGGGCGGAGCCCCCCTCCGAGGAAGCGTGAGCTACTTCCGCGCCATCGATCCGTTCCCGCTGGAGTCGGCGGAGCAGAACAAGCTTCGCGAGTTCTACGAGTATCTCGCCACGGGCCGGCTTGTCACCACGGCCTGCCGGGGGTGTAAGCGCCAGGACTGGCCGCCCCGCGGCTTCTGCCCCGAGTGTGGATCGGACCAGTACGACTGGGCAGCTCTCCCCTCCGACGGGATCATCCATGCCTTCACCGTGCAGGAGGCAGGGATCCCCGCCGGATTTGAGAAGCCCCTGATCTTCGCCGTCGTGAAGGTGGCGAACTTCAGGATCTTCGCGCGTCTCGTGGAGACGGAACCCGATGCTCTGGCTGTGGGCCGGCGCGTGCGGTTCCAGCCGATCAAAGTCGCTCCCGATCATACTGGGGCCCCACGTTACCTCCCGGCGTTTCGTTTAGCCGAATGATGATGTGGCGACGAAGTGTCCTGGAGGTCCCGGGTACCGTCCCTCTCCCCGACGGGGAGAGGGTTAGGGTGAGGGGTGGGTGGGGCGCAACTCGCTAGCGCTGGTCGAGGCAGCCTGAGTCGGCGTTTGAACGAGACAGCCAATGGGCGAGGGCAAACTTCGGGTGCTGATTGCGAAGCCCGGATTGGATGGGCATGACCGGGGGGCCAAGGTGGTGACCCGGGCGCTCAGAGATGCCGGCTTCGAGGTGATCTACACCGGGCTCAAGCGGACTCCAGAGGAGATCGTGCGCGAAGCCATCCAGGAGGATGTGGACGTGGTCGGGCTCTCGATCCTCTCTGGCGCGCACCTGCCGCTGGCCCGGAAAGTCCTTGCGGGGCTCAAGGCCGCCGGGGCCGAAGACATCGCGGTGGTGGTCGGGGGAGTCGTGCCTGACAACGACGTGGCGGCGCTAGAGGCGGTAGGGGTCGAGGACGTCTTTCCCATGGGGACCCCGTTGGACACTATTGTCCAAGCGTTCAAAGCGCGGGCTGCCTCGAGGTAGGAGGGCGAGATGGCGCAGGAGAAAACGCTCAGGGAGGCGTGGCTCCATGCCGGGATCCCGGTGAAGCCGGTCTACGGCCCGGAGGATACGCGGGACCTCGACTATGGCCGCGCTCTGGGAGACCCCGGCGACTACCCGTTCACCCGCGGCATTCACAGGGAAATGTACCGAGCTAGGCTCTGGACGATGCGGCAGTACGTCGGCTTCGGCACGCCGGCGGAGACCAACGCCCGCTTCAAGTACCTCATGGCCCATGGCCAGGATGCCCTCAACGTCGCCTTTGACTTACCGAGCCAGCTCGGATTTGACTCCGACGATCCGCGTTGCGAGGGGGAAGTGGGGCGAGTGGGGATGGCGGTGGATTCGCTGGCCGACATGGAGCAGGCCTTCGACGGGATCCCCCTCGACCGGGTGAGCGTCTCGCTCACGATCAACTCCATGGCAGCGCCGATCACGGCGATGTACTACGCCGTGGCCGAGAAGCAGGGGGCCGCTGCGGATCGGGTGGTCGTCACGCCTCAGAACGACATCCTCAAGGAGTTCATCGCCCGTGGCACCTGGGTTTATCCGGTAGAGCCATCTCTGCGGCTCGTCGGTGATCTGATCGAGTTCTCGGCACGGCGCTACCGCCGCTCCAACCCTGTCTCGATCTGTGGATATCACATCCGTGAGGCTGGCTGCACCACCGCCCAGGAGATGGCCTATGGGCTCGCCATTGCCGCCGCCTATGTAGAGCTGATGCTCCGGCGCGGGCTGGATGTGGACGACTTCGCGTCGCGCATCTCATTCAACTTCACGTGCTGGGGGAAGATCTTTGAGGAAGTGGCCAAGTTCCGCGCGGGGCGCCGCCTGTACGCCCGAATGATGCGGGAGCGCTTCGCCGCCAAGAACCCCCGCGCCTGGATGTTCCGAAGCCTGATCGGCGGGGGCGGCTCCGCCTTCACGGTCGAGGAGCCTGAAAACAACATCGTGCGCGGGGCTTACATCGCGCTGACCGCGGCGCTCTCCGGGGCCCAGACCATGGCCCTGCCGACCTACGACGAGGCCTACACGATTCCTTCGCCCACGGCCCAGGTCATTGCGCTGAGGACCATGCAGATCTGCGCCGAGGAGTCGGGCGCCGCCGACACGGCTGACCCCCTTGCCGGCTCCTACTACGTGGAGTCGCTCACCGCCGAGATGGAGCAGAAGATTCAGGACGAGTTGGCTCAGGTCGAGCGGCTCGGCGGGGTCGTCGAGGCCGTCAAGACAGGAGCCATTCAGGCTGAGGTGGCGCGCCAGGCCTACGTGTTCGAGCAGAAGCTCAGGTCCGGCGCGATCCCGAAGGTCGGGGTGAATTGTTACGTGGGCGAGGACTCTTCCCGCGGGACGCCCACCATCGAGCTCTACGCCTTTGACCCGGCGGCGGCCGAG
Organism: Methylomirabilia bacterium; assembly: GCA_046758385.1. GTDB lineage: Bacteria > Methylomirabilota > Methylomirabilia > Rokubacteriales > CSP1-6 > JBHIAB01. The sequence continues at coordinate 5,731 of JBHIAB010000122.1, forward strand.
GCGCAGGTCGTGAAGCTCAACCGAATCCGCCGCGAGCGCGACAACTCACGAGTCGAGCAAGCGCTCGTCCGGCTCGGGAGCGAAGCGCGTGGGACCGCTAACCTCATGGAGCCGATCCTGGAAGCGGTGAAGGTCTACGCCACGCTCGGCGAGATTTCCGGAGCGCTGAAGGACGTCTTTGGCGAGCACAAGGAGCCCGTCGCGTTTTAGTCCTTTAGGGCGAGAGGCGAGGATTTGGCAGACAACGCGACCCGGGTGGGGACGAGCTTTCGGTTGGGCCGACACTGAGGAGCCGATGTCGCTCCTCGAAGGCGTTCGCGTGCTCGATCTTTCCCGGATGTTGGCGGGACCCTACGGGTCCATGCTCCTGGCCGACCTGGGCGCGGAGGTCATCAAGATCGAGGAGCCCGACGGCGGCGACCCGATGCGGGTCATGGGGCCGCCGTTCCTCCCCAACGGCGAGAGCGCGTACTTCCTCTCGATCAACCGGAACAAGAAGAGCCTCGCGTTGGACCTTACCAAACCGGACGGTCAAGCGGTCTTTTTCGGCCTGGTGCGGGTTGCCGACGTGGTGTGGGACAACTTCCGTCCGGGTGTCATGGCACGCCTCGGCGCGGGCTATGAGCGCCTCAAAGCCATCAACCCGCAGATCATCGCCTGCTCATTGTCCGCCTACGGCCAGGACGGCCCGTACCGCGACTGGCCCGCCTTCGACCTCGCCCTTCAGGCCATGGGCGGAGCCATGAGCATTACCGGCGAGGAAGGACGGGCTCCTGTCCGGATGGGGATTCCCATGGGCGACCTGGCCGGGGGGATCTTTGGCGCCTTGGCCGTGGCCGGGGCCCTTCTAAGACGCGAGCGGACAGGGCAGGGAGCGCGGATCGACCTTTCGCTGATGGACTGCCAGGTCTCGCTCCTGACCTACATCGCCCAGTACTTCTGGGCCGACGGGACGGTGCCGGGCCCGATGGGCTCTGGGCATGCTTCCGTCGTGCCGTACCAGGCGCTTCCCACCGCGGACGGCTACCTCGCGGTCGCCGTCTTCGCGGAGAAGTTTTGGGGCGCCTTCTGCCGCGCGCTGGGGCGGCCTGAGTGGGAGCGCCACCCGCGCTTCGCCACGAACGCCGATCGCCTGGAGTACAAGCGCGAGCTGATCCCGTTGATCGAGGGGATCTCTCGCACACGTACCACCGGGGAATGGCTCGATGCTCTCCATCGGGAAGGGGTCCCCGCCGCGCCCATCAACCGGGTAGACCAGGTGCTCTCCGACCCTCAGGTTCTCCATCGCAAGATGGTGGTCGACCTTTCGCATCCAGCCCTTGGACCACTCAAGACCGTGGGGACCCCGGTCAAGGTGGACGGCCGCATGGAGGTTTCCCTGGCCCGGCCTCCTGCGCTCGGTGAGCACACTCAGGAGGTGCTCACGAAGCTGCTCGGCTACACGCATGCTCGGTTCGAGAGCCTTCGCGGGCAGGGAGTAATCGGCTGACGTGGAAGCGACCTTTCGGATCATCGGTAGACCGGTCCCAAAGCTGGAAGGTCCGGAGAAGCTCACAGGCCAGATCCGGTACCTGCACGACCTCGGTTTGCCGCGCATGGCCCACGGCAAGATTCTCAGGGCCCGTTACCCCCACGCGCGCATTGTCCACATCGACGCCTCAAAAGCTGAGCAGCTGCCGGGAGTGCTCGGGGTCATCACTGGGGATCGTGTCGAGCAGTCCCAGTTCGGCTTCGCCAAGGATCATCTGGCGCTCAAGCGCGGCAAGGTGCGGTCCGTCCGAGACGAGGTGGCGGCCGTCGCCGCAGAGACCGAGTCAATCGCCGAGGAAGCTCTCAGCCTGATCGACGTCGAGTATGAGGAACTGCCGGGGGTCTTTGATCCCGAGGCAGCCCTTCGCCCAGGAGCCCCGCTCGTCCATGAGGAGCGCGACACCAACCTCCTGGATTTCCGCTTCACCTTCGAACACGGGGATGTGGAACGGGCCTTCCGGGAGGCTGATGCGATCGTGGAGGGGACGTACCGGCTGAACTACGTCACCACCGCGTGCCTGGGGACCATGGGGGCCATCGCCGCCTGGGACGCTCACGGCCGCCTCACGATGTGGGCCACGACGCAGGCGCCCTTTCTCTTCCAGCGAGACCTGGCCCGGGCGCTCGGGATGCCGGGGGACCGGATCCGTGTCGTCCAGCCACCCGTGGGAGGCAGCTTCGGGCGTGGCCTGGACCTCTACCCGATCGATGTCATCGCGGCGCTTCTGGCGCGCCGCGTGGGGCGCCCCGTGAAAATCGTCTTTGACCGAATGGAGGAGTTTGTCGCGAGCCCGACGCGCGAGCCATGTGTCATCCACATGAGGACAGCGGCACGGAGAGACGGGATGCTCGTCGCCCGCGACGGTCGAGTGATGATCGACAGCGGAGCCTACGTCTCGTGGGGCTCCACCACGCCGACCGTGATCCTTTCGACGACGGCAGGCCTCTACCGCTGCCCCAACGTCAGGTTCGACTCGACGATCGTCTACACCAACAACCTCTACTCGGGCTCCATGCGGGGATACGGCAACCTCGAGGCGACCTTCGCGGTCGAGTCCCAGATGGACGAGTTGGCCGACTTGCTAGGGATGGATCGCCTGGAGATGCGGAGGCGGAACGCGAACCAGCCCGGCGACGTGACGCCCCAGGGCTGCCGCATCACCTCCTGCGCCCTCACCGAGTGCCTCGACGCCGTTGGGAAGGCGATCCTGGTGCCCCCGGCCCAGTCGCCTCGGCCTGGCTGGAAGCGTGGGATCGGCTACGCGGCCATGTTTCACGTGGGCGGCGGGGCGCGGATCTATCGTTCCGACGGCTGCGGGGCCATCCTGAAGCTGGACGACTTCGGGAAACTGACGGTGCTGACCGGCGCCAGCGAGGTCGGGCAGGGATCGGAGACGGTGCTCGCCATGATTGCGGCCGAAGCTCTCGGCATCCCGCTCGAGCGCGTGGATGTCGTCAATCACGACGCTGCCATCCGGCCGTGGGACGTGGGGGTCCACGCAAGCCGCACCACCTTCATCGCGGGCAACGCCGTGCTGCTGGCCGCCGGCGAGCTGAAGCAGAAGCTCCTGGCTCTCGCCGCAGAAGTGCTGGACGAGCCGCCGGAGCGCCTGGAGCTGGCCGACGGCTTCGTCTTCGTCAAGGATGCGCCGGACCGTCGCCTCCCTTACGACAAGGTCGTTCGCTCCGGTCATTTCCGCGAAGGCGGCCGGATCCTGATCGCCGAGGCCTTCTACGATCCGCCCACCCAGATGCTCAACAAGGAGTTCCGCGGGAACATCTCGGCTACCTACGGCTTTGCCGCCCAGGCGGCGCTCGTGGAGGTCGAGGAGGCCACGGGGAAAGTGGAGATCCTCAAGATCGTCTCGGCTCACGACGTGGGACGCGCACTGAACCCGCTGGCGTGTGAGGGGCAGATTCACGGCGGGATTCACATGGGCTTGGGCTACGCCCTCACCGAGCAGCTCATCGTCCGAGACGGTTACGTCCTCAACCCACAGTTCATGGAGTACGCGATCCTGCACGCCGCGGACATGCCCGAAATCGAGGTCCGGCTCATCGAGAGCGTGGAGCCGGCGGGGCCCTTCGGCGCCAAGGGAGTCGGCGAGGCAGGCGCCATCCCCGTGGCCGCCGCGGTGGCCAACGCGGTCCACGATGCGATCGGGATGCGTCTGACCGAACTGCCGATGACCCCCGAGCGAGTCTACCAGGCTCTCCAGACGAAGGGACATCGATCGCTGAGTCAGAACCAAGTGGACGACCCATCCTGAGGGAGGGCAAGCATGATCAAACCGTATACAGCGGTGGGGCTGATCCCGACGGTGCGTGGAATCCGGAAGCGGAAGGACATCAAACTGAACCTGGACCACCTCACCCACCTCATCAAGGCCGCCTCGTGGCTGTCCAGCCTGGACATTCCCGTACGCCTCATCGCGATCCCAGAGGGAGCGCTTCAGGGATTCAACGATGAGGTCTTAGATCTGGATCACGTCCAGTTCGCCCGCGAGTGCGCCATTGACATCCCCGGGGAGGAAACCGAGGCGCTCGGGCAGCTCGCCCGTGAGTACAAGGCCTTCATCATGGCGCAGGCTAAGGCCAAGCATCCCGACCTCAAGGACCGCTTCTTCAACGTGGGCTTCGTCATCAACCCGCGGGGGAAGGTGATTCTCAAGCACTACAAGGTCTCGCCCCTGTTCCCCGTCGAGCACTCGGTCTGCCCCCACGACGTCTACGACTGGTGGGTTGGGCGGTACGGCAATTCGCTGGATGCGTTCTGGCCCGTGGTCGACACCGAGATTGGCCGCCTCGGGATCATGATGGCCAACGAGGGGTCGTATCCCGAGAATGCCCGGGCCCTCGCCTTGAACGGCGCCGAGGTCGTCTATCGCGCGAGCTACCCGCACCCGCATACCGGGAATGACTACTTCGAAATTCAGAGTCGGGCACGCGCGCTCGACAACAACATGTACGTCATCGCGCCGAACATGGGCACGTACTATCTCGTCCCCGAGGAGACCACGCCCATCGATACCTTTGGCGGCCGCTCCTACGTGATCGACTACAAGGGACGCATCATGGGCCGGCAGGAATACGGGGCGGGCTCCACGTACGTGGCAGGCGTCATTGACATCGAAGCCCTTCGCAAT
>JBHIAB010000123.1:0-10317 GCA_046758385.1 Methylomirabilia bacterium
GAGGTACCTGAGGCCCAGCCAGATCCCCACGAGGGCGTGCCGCGGCTGCGGTATCGGGATGATCGAGAACTGGTTGCTGCAGGCCATCGACGAATTGGGGCTCAATCAGGAGGACGTGATCTTCGGCACCGGGATCGGGTGTGTCGGACGCCAAACCTTCGCCACCTGGGGCGGCGATAACTTCGGGGCCACCCACGGGCGGGCGCTGGCCGTGGCCACCGGCCTCAAGATCGCCCAGCCGGACAAGAAATACCTGCTCGTGGTCGGCGACGGTGACGCCGCCGCCATCGGCATGTCGCACCTGGTCCATGCCGCGCGGCGTAACCTGGGGGTCACGGTGGTCTGCGAGGACAACATGGGGTACGAGTCCACGGGCGGGCAGTTCTCTCCCACCACCCCGGCGGACTACGTGACCAACTCGAGCCCCTATGGCATGGCGGAGCCGTCGTTCGATCCGTGTGAGGTGGTCAAGGCCGCCGGGGCGACGTTCGTCGCCGAGACCACGGCAACCCAGTGGCACCAGACCGTCAAGATCGTCAGAAAGGCGCTGGAGAACGATGGGTTCTCCTTCGTCCATGTGCGCTTCCCGTGCAACGAAAACTTCGGGGCCTATGCGCTGGGGACCCGGGACACCATCAAGAACATGGAATGGATCTGGGAGCACACCCAGGGGAGAACGGTGGACGGCAAGGAAACCGACTTTACCTGGCAGACCGGCATCAAACACGACGCCTCCAACAGCCGGCCGGAATTCTCCAAGATTCTCCGGGGGTTGAACGAGCGGCTCCGTGCTCAGATGGCGGGAAGGGGATCTGGCAATGGCGCGCAGTGAGACCGAGGTCCGGCGAGCGGCCCTATCCAAGACCAGGACGGAGATCCTGATCAGCGGGTTCGGCGGGCAGGGGGTGATCCGCATGGGTCAGATCCTGGGCCGGTGCGCCATCAACCAGGGGCAGCGGGTGACCATGCTGAAAAGCCACGGCACCGAGACCCGCGGGGGCTACGTCCGGGCTCAGCTCGTGATCTCGCCGGAGTATGTGGATAGCCCGGTCGTGGAAAACGCCGATGTGTTCGTCGCCTTCTCGGCCCCTGCCTACAAGAAATTCTTCGACCTCTGCCGCGGTAAAATCCTCTACGACCCCGAGATGGTAGAGGAAGTCCGCCCTGACGACCCAGAGCGCCACGTGGCGATTCCTGCATCTGCCCTGGCTAAGGAGCAATTCGGGAAGGTCCTCTTCGCCAATATGATCCTGCTCGGGGCCTTGACCCGCCTCGCAGCGATGGACTTCTTGGCGATGAAGAACGCCATGCTGGAGGTGATCCCGCGCTTCCACGAGCAGAATCTGAGCGCGTTGGATGTCGGCTATAGCCTCGATGCGGTCGCTCACACCGCCTAGCCCTCTCTGAGCGTTATTCGGAGGGGTTCGCGGAGCGCGTGTTGACCTCCTTCTCCCACGTATCTGTCCAGGCGGCCTCTCCGGCGCGTCCCTGGTACCGCGTCTGGCCTTCACATCTGCCTACCTCGCTCGTCTACCCCTCAGTCCCGGCATGGTGGATCCTTGAACGTAACCTGGAGCGCTTTCCACATCAGATGGCCATAAGGGTTCTGGACCACGAGACGGGCTCGGAGCTCGTCACCCTTACTTACGAGGCTCTGTGGGATTCCGTTCAGTCCGTGGCTGCCGGGTTTAGGCGCCTGGGTGTCCGACAGGGCCATCGTATTGCCCTCGCCCTGCCGAACGGTGCCGAGCTGGTCATCAGCTTCTACGCCACCTGGCTCCTCGGGGCGACGGTCGTGCCAACTAACCCGCTGCTGACAGAACGAGAGCTGGCCGGGCAGCTGGTCGATGCCAGCCCGCGGCTCGTGGTTGCAGACGCACCGGGGGCATCCGTCGCGGCGGCTGTCGCGTTACGTGTGGGTGTCGCGCCGGTCGTTGCTGGCGCCTCCAGTGATGGTCTTCCTGCAGGGAGTCTCTGGTTCGGAGATCTGCTTCGGGCCGGCGGGCAGAGAGTGTCCCCGGCCCCCGTTGATCCTGCTGAAGACGTGGCAGTCCTCCTGTACACCGGAGGGACGACCGGGGCTCCCAAAGGCGCGATGTTGACCCATCGGAACCTTGTCGCCAACACGATTCAGTTTGCGGAGTGGTATGCCTTCGAGCCTGGGGAAGAGACCTGTATCGGGACCCTGCCCATGTTCCATAGCGGCGGGATGTCCGGGGTCATGAATGTCCCGCTTTACTCCGGCGCTACCATCCTGATGTTCAGGCGCTTCAATCCGGCGACGGTCGCGCGGGCCGTTGGGCAGTTCCGGGCGACCCGCCTCTTCGGTGTCCCGACCATGTTCATCGCCTTTCTGAACCACGAGGAGTGCCGGCGGGCGGACTACGCCTCGCTCCGCGCTTGCCGGACCAACGCGGCGCCGCTCCCGGCCAGCGTCAAGGCCGCCTTCGACGAGCTGGTGGGCCACGAGGTGCTGATCGAAGGCTATGGCCTCACCGAAACGAGCCCGCTCACCCATGCCAACCCCCTGCGCCGGGCCAAGCCCGGGTCCATCGGGATTCCGCTGCCGGATACCGACGCCAAGGTCGTTGACTTGCTAACCGGAGCCGACCTCCCTGCCGGCGAGCCGGGGGAGCTGGTGATTCGGGGCCCCCAGGTCATGAAGGCGTACTGGAATCGTCCGGAGGAGACCGCTCAGACCATGGCGGGCGGGTGGTTCCACACCGGCGACGTGGCGCGAATGGACGACGAAGGGTACTTCGTCATCGTGGACCGGAAGAAAGACCAGATCAACACCGCCGGCTTCAAGGTCTGGCCGCGGGAAGTGGAGGAGGTGCTCTACGGGCATCCGGCGGTGAGGCTGGCGGCCGTGGTGGGCCAACCGGACGCCTACCGGGGCGAGGTGGTCAAGGCGTACGTAGTCCTCAAGGAGGAACATCGTGGCCGTGTGAGCGAGACCCAGATCATGGCCTTTTGCAAGCAGTGCTTGACTGGCTACAAGGTGCCCCGGATCGTCGAGTTCCGGGACGAGCTGCCCGTGTCTGCCACGGGCAAGACCCTTCGTCGCCTGCTGCGGAGCCAAGGACAACGGTCGTTCCAGCGGTGATGCATGGAGCGCGCGCATGAAGATCACCAGCATTGAAGTCGGGATCGTCACCGTTCCGCTTCGGAGCGAGTTTGCCACGGCCCATGGGTCGGTCTCCGTCCAGCGCAGCGCGTTGGCGCGCGTGAGGACCGACGAGGGGTACGTGGGCTGGGGAAACGTGGATCCCACGCCGGGATACTCGGAGATGAGCGTGGCGCGGGTTGTTTCGACCGTCACGGAGAGCCTCGTGTCGGCGCTTCTGGGGTCCGACCCGATGAACATCGCGGCGGCGATGCGGCGGATGGACGCGCAATGTCCGGCCGGCAACGAGGCCAAGGCCCTCGTGGAGATGGCGCTGCTCGATCTAAAAGGGAAGGCGCTCGGCGTGCCTGTCTGGTCCCTCCTGGGCGGAAAGGTGCGCGACGAGGTGGCCTTCAACGCCTGGATCGGCACCGTCCCGCCCCAACAGGCCGCGGCGGATGCAGCGGAGTGGTGCCGACGGGGATTCCGCTCGGCCAAGATCAAGGTCGGTGGGAAGTTCCGGGAGGACTTGGACCGCGTGGCCGCGACCCGAGCGGCCGTGGGCGACAAGATGAGGCTGCGGGTCGACGCCAACGAAGGGCTCGACGTGGAGGGCGCCATCCGCCTGGCGCGGGCTCTGGCGCCGTATCAGATCAGCCTGTTCGAACAGCCGGTTGCCAGGACCGAGCTTCATGGGCTCGCCCGAATCAGGCGGGAGAGCCCGATCCCGATCATGGCGGACGAGAGCGTCCGGGATGCGCGGAGCGTGATCGAGATCATTCGCCTGGAAGCCGCGGACCTGATCAAGGTGAAGGTGATGAAGCAGGGAGGGATGCTCCGCACGCTTCAATTGGCCTCCATCGCGGAGGCGGCAGGGTTGGGAGTGATCCTGGGCCATGGCTTCGGCCTCTGGACGAGCACGCTGGCCGAGGTCCACGTGGCCGCCGCGAATCTGTCGATCCTGGACGGCTGCGAGGCCGTCGGGCCGTTGAAGATGGCGGGGGAGGTGGTGAAACACCCTCCGGACATGGGACACGGGAGCATCGCGGTTCCCGATGCCCCGGGCCTGGGCGTCGAGCCCGAGGAAGGGTTACTGGCCCGCTACGGATGGGACGGCAGCATGACCGAACGAAGAGGAGGAAGATCGTGAATACCGCGCGACCGCCGTGGAATCCGGCCGTCGAGTCGCTGTCTCGGGATGAGATCCAGGCGCTTCAATGGCAGAGGCTGCGCGCGCAGCTGGCCTACAACTATGCCCGCTCCCCATTCTACCGGCACAGGTTCGAGCAGGCGGGGATCAAGCCGGAAGACATTCGGTCCTGGGATCACTTTCGGAAGATTCCCACCATGAACAAGCACGATCACCGACAGGCCCAGGAGGAGTCCATCGAGCAATACGGACACCCGTTCGGGATGCTCGCGTGTGCCTCGCAGGAAAAGTTCATCATCCTCAACGCCACATCGGGCACGACCGGCATCCCCACGCTCTACACAGTTACGATGCACGACCTCAAGATCCTCAACGAGCTGCAGGCGCGGAAGTTCTGGCGGGTCGGACTTCGGCCCGGAGACCGCGTCCTTCACGCCTATTCCCTGAGCATGTTTGTGGGCGGGATCCCACTGATCGAGGCCATCAAGAGCTACGGAGCCTGCGCAGTACCCGTGGGGGCCGAGGTGGGGAGCCGTCGGGCGCTCGATTTCGCTGGGCTGGTGCGGCCCAAAGCATTGATCTGTACCCCCTCCTACGCCGAATACCTCGCCGAGAAGGCGCCGGAGATCACGGGCCGTCCCGTCCGGGAGCTTGGGATCGAGTTGCTCATGTGCGGGGGGGAGCCGGGTGCCGGGCTCCCGGAAGTTCGGCGGCGGGTCCAGGAGGCTTACGGGGCGGTTCTCTACGACGCCATCGGCGCTACCCACACGCTCCATGGCATCTCATGTGATCTTCCCGAGTACCAGGGGATGCACCTGGTCTCCGAGGACTACTGCGTCCTGGAGCTGCTGGACCCCGAGACCAAGGGGATCGTCGAACTTCGCGACGGTGCCATGGGGGAAATGGTGTTCACGTATCTGGACTGGGAGGGGACCCCCTTCCTCCGCTACGCCCTCGGGGACATTCTCCAGGTTTTCACCAGTCCGTGTGCGTGCGGCTGGCCGGGACTCCGCTTCAAGATTCTCGGGCGCAGCGACGACATGCTGATCGTCAAGGGCGTGAACGTCTATCCGGCGGCGATCCGGAACGTGGTGGTCAGCTTTGCGCCGCGCACCACGGGACAGATGCGGATCCTCCTGGACCAGCCGGGACATCGGGTGACGCCGCCGCTCAGGCTGGTGGTGGAGCACGGGCCCGAGGTGGCGGGGCCGGGGATTCCGGCGTTGAAGGCGGTGCTCGAGCAGATGATACACGAGAAGCTAAAGGTGAGGCCCGAGGTCCAGATGGTCGCACCGGGCACGCTCGAGCGCGCCACGCACAAGACGAAGCTCATCGAGATCCGTCCATCCGGCCCGGCCGAGGCGCGCGCGAACGCCGAGCCCGGTGTCGCGTCATCGGCGCCCGTACGTCCGGCCGCCAAAGAGACCAACCTCGTCTGTATGTCCGGGCAGGGCTCCGTGCAGGCAGTCGAGATCATGGCCAAGGCCTACTTCGAGCAGCAGCGGAAGTACGTCGGCTCGGTGGTGTTTCCGGGCTCGCGCTCGAAGAGCTCGCCCGTCGTGTCATATCTGAAGGTTTCCGACCGACCGGTCGCCTCGACCTCGACGAACTACGAGCCCTCGGAGGTGGTGGTCTTCTGGGACGGGCTGTTGCGGGTGGCCGCCCAGGAGGGTCACCCCGTGGTCCGCGACGCCATCGCACGGCTCCGCCGAGGCGTGCTCCTGGTCAACACGAAAAAGGCGCCGGAAGAGATCGCTATCCCGTTTGAGTTCAAAGGAGCCGTCGCGACTGTGGATGCCTCCGAGATCGCTCGGCGCCATCTCAAGCGGAATCCCCCACCGGTCGGGGTCACGCTGCTCGGCGCCTACACCGCCGTCACCGGCACCCTCGAGATGGACGCGCTCATGCGGCTGGTGCGGGAGCGCTTCCCCGGCTCCCTCGGTGAGCGGAACGTCGAGGCAGCGCGAGAGGCGCATGGCACGGTGCGAGTGGTGCGCGATGTGCGCGGCCGGCCCGTCGGAGCCACTGAGGAACGAGGCGTGCGCGCGTCCGGCGAGCTGCCCGAGTGGTTTCCCATCGAGAAGGAGCTGATGCGGGGCTACCGCGACGGGAGCCCGTACGTCTGGCGCGACAAGATCCCCGTCTGCGACGACGCCAAGTGCCGCTGCAAGGAACTCTGCCTCAGCGAGGCGCTCTGCCCCGACAACACCGGCTTCATCGTGCGCCGGGGCATTCAGGGGGCGGCCCAAGGCTACCGCGTGGATGTGGACTTCTGCCGCGGCTGTGGGATCTGCGTGGAGGTGTGCGTGTACGGCGCCCTCCGGATGGTGCCGGAGGAAGACGCCCTGAGGACGCACCCCGACTATGGGGGGATCACCGTGGAACCATACCGCGCTCCGGTGACCGCGGGGGGGGAATAGCATGGCCATCTACGAGCCGACCGCCAAGCCCCATGTGGAAGTGATCACGGGTAACGAGGCAGCCGCCGCGGCCTGCAAAAGGGCACGCGTTCAGGTCGTGGGATTCTTCCCCATCGGGCCGTCGGACGAGGTCGGTGAAACCCTGATCCAGATGATGCGCAGGGGTGAGCTGGACGCCCGGGTGATCGACCTCGAAAACGAGCGCAGCATCGTCAACGCCCAGATCGTCGCCGCTCAGGCCGGGGTGCGAACCTGTTTTAGCACCAACTCCGAGGGCCTCGTGTTCGCCTACCAGCCGCTGCTCTGGGCGGCGTACGCGCGCGTGCCAATCCTCGTGCACGTGGCGCATCGGGCCATGGAACCGCCGACGGTGATCGTGACCGACGATCACGACACGATCATCTTTCGCGACGCGCACTGGCTCCAGTTCCATTGCGAGAATGCCCAGGATGTCTTCGACACGACGCTCCAGGCTTACCGCGTGGCGGAGGACCACGACGTGCTACTCCCCACCTTCGTCACCTATGCCGGGTGGGAGGTCTCGCACGCGAGCTTCCCGGTGACCCTGCCGTCGCAGGAGGTGGTCGACGCCTATCTGCCGGGCTACCGGCTCCCCCCCGAGCTGGACTTCCTCAAGATGGATTTCCGCGAGTACTACGGGCGCCCGCGGGTCGCGTCCACTGGTTGGGTCGCCGAGTACATGGAGCTCCGCGCCAAGGTTGAGCGTGCGCTGAACATCACCGCGAAGGAGAAGATCCGAGAGGCCCATCGGGAGTTCGTCCGGATTTTCGGTCGGGGCTATGGCGGCCTCGTCGAGGAGTTCCGAACGGAGGATGCCGAAGTGGTGCTGGTCGTGATGGGCAACGTGGCCACCGTAGCGCGCGAAGTCGTGGAGGCCCTCCGTGAAGAAGGCCGGCGGGTCGGCATGCTTAAGGTCAGGGCGCTGCGTCCATTCCCGACCGAGGAGGTGCGGGCCGCGTGCGCCGGGACCAAGGTGGTCATGGCGCTCGATCGCAACCCCGTCTATCTCCTCTACCATGAGGTGCGGTCAGCTCTGTACGGGCAGGCCGATCCACCGCTAGTGCTGGGACGGGTCATCGCGCTCGGCGGTCGCAGCTTCACCGATCACGACATGCGCGAGCTGGCCGCCGAGGGGCTCGAGGCGGCTCGGCTGGGCCGCGGCGAGGAACTGGCCTGGCGCTTCCGTGTCGCCACGGGCGAGAAGGGGTAAGGAGGAGGCGGACATGAAGATGGTGCTCGAGACGACCGATCAGCGTGCCTACCGGAACATTGACGCCGCGCAGTGCCCGGGGTGCCCCTCCAACCTCGCCACCAAGCTCGTCATGCAGATCGTCTTCCAGGCCGCCGACAGGCGCGGGACGCAGCCGATTGTCTTCGGCCAGGGCTGCGGCGTGGGCCGTGACATCCTGCAGCGGAGCGGGATCGGCACGCACGACAGCGCCTGCGTCGGGTTGAAGGTCGCGATGGAGATGCGGGGGATCGATCGTCCCGTCGTCGTGATCGACGGCGACGGCCAGATCGACATGGGCTTCGATGATTTCACCGGGGCGTTCCAGCAGGGCTACCCCTACCTGCACGTGATCTGCGATAACCAGGCGTACGCCGCCAGCGGCACCCACGCTACCGGGATGACTGACCTCCTGGCACGCGTCAGCAGCCGCCCGACCGGCCGGGTCGGCAAGCCCGATGGCCGTGTCGCCGTTCGTAAGCAGCCCGCCATGATGATCAAGTTCAGCGGCGCTTGCTATGCTGCCACGGCCTCGCCTTCGCATCTTCTGGACTTCATCAAGAAGGTTGAGCGCGGGCTCAAGGAGATGCCGGCATTCATCCAGGTGTTCAGCCCCTGCAATGTCAGCTGGGGCTACGACGACGACCAAGCTGCCAGCATTACCCAGCTGGGCGTGACCTCAGGGATCTGGCCGCTGTGGGAGTGGGGTGATGACGGTTTCCGGCGGACGATCCCACTTCCGAAGGCAGTGATCCAGGAGAAGCTGCGCGAATACCTGGCGGGCCAGCGCCGGTACAGCCACCTGAAGGAGGCCGACTTCTCCCTGGTGGAGCAGTACGTATTGAAGCTGAATGACCTCGTTGACCGCATGGCAAAAGCGTTCGGATCGTAGCGGCTCGCACTCGCAGGGTGGGAACTGGAAGGTCCTGGCGACGCCGGCGTGGGCCGACGAGGAGGAGCGGAATGGGACCGGCCGGCAAGACTCTTCGAGGAGAGGCACGGTGCGATGAACGTAACCGAGGCTCAAATTGACGAATTTGTTTCGAGATCCAGAGCGCTGACCGGGAAAGAGGTGCGCGAGCGCGAGGCGTGGAATACGGTGGCCTCGCCAGACGCGATTCGCCACTTCGCGTTAGGAACGAGCGACGGAAACCCGTTGTGGCTCGATCCCGCGTATGCGGGCAAGACCCGTTACGGGAAGCTGGTGGCCCCGCCGGGGTTCCTCACCTCGGTGCTGTATGCGATCCTCCACGGGGCGCCCATGGCGGCTCCGCTCTCCTCGCTGATCGGTGGCTTGGAGTACCAGTGGTTCCTGCCGATCCTCGAGGGCGACACCCTCCGCGCCTCAACCAAGCAGGTGGATCTGTACGAGAAGAGGAGCAGTAGCGGGCGCCGCCTGATCTTCGTGATCTCTGAGGCCACCTACTGGAATCAGCGGGACGCGGTGGTGGGCAAGGCGAGCGGAACCATGATTCGGGCCGCACAGGTGGGGACGGAGCTCCTCTTCGACCGACCGATCTACCGGTACAGCGATGTGGAGCTAGAGAGGATTGCCGAGGCAATCAAAAGCGAGGCACGAACCGGCGACCAGCCCCTGTACTGGGAAGATGTGCAGGTGGGACAGGAGATTCCGCCGATCGTTCGCGGCCCCCTCACGATCGGGGATATGGTGTGCTGGCAGGCCGCGATCGGCCCCTCCTACCGGGCCGGCGGCCTGGGCTACCTCGACGTCCTGAAAGCACCACACACGGCGGTGAAGAACCCGATCACCGGCTGGCCGGTAAAGTATTCGCAACAGCACGAGGACTTCCAGTTAGCCTCGCAGCGGGGGATGCCTGGACCGTTCGACAACGGCGTGATGCGATTCGCCTGGGTCTGCCCGCTGCTCACCAACTGGATGGGCGACGAGGGTTTCCTGAGGCGGCTGTGCGTGCAGATCCGGACCCCGGCCATCTATGGGGACACCACCTGGTACAAAGGCGTGGCCGTGGGCAAGATCCGCGACGCCGCCGGCGCGGTAGTCAAGATCCAGATTACAGGCATCAACCAAGTGGGGGTCACGACGACGACGGGGGAGGCTGAGGTGGTCTTGCCCCCTCGTGAGGCGCGGAGTTAAGCCGAGCCAGCGATGCCCCGGTTGCTGGAGCATCATGGCCTCGAGCTACTCCAGGCGGCGTCCGTTTGACATTCGCGATGAGTGTTTCTGCGCCTTTACTTTCGACAGCGTGGTCCAGGGTTCAGTGGCCCCCTTCTCGGCCGCAGGGACATCACGCCCGGGGGGGTCGAGGAGAAGATGTACCTGGCCACCATGGCGATCTTGTCGCGGCCGGCCGGGGGGGGCTGGGCGGGCTGGGGCTCGCCGCCGGGGTCGCCGCGGGCCTGGCCGTCCTCG
>JBHIAB010000124.1:0-10272 GCA_046758385.1 Methylomirabilia bacterium
CCGGCCCGCCAAGCGGCTCGCCCGCCGAAGCTGGCACCTTACGCTGCAGTTCGTCATGGAGCAGCGCGCGCGCCACTGTCCGAAGGGCGCGGTCCCGCTGATGGAAAAACATGTCCTCACCCAGCCGCTCGAGCACCCGGACGGCCACCCAATCGGCCATTCCTTCGCGAAGCCACTGCTATGGGGACGGGATAGGTGATTGGTGGACGAGGACCCGCGCTTCCGGCGCGCATACCGCCTCCTCGGGGGCTGCCCCTTCACACAGGGCCCCGGCAGGTGACCGGGACCCTGTGCCTTTCGCTTGCCCTCTCTTCGGCGTGGGAGTATCGTAAAAAGCTAAAGTTGCGGTCTAACGTGGCTTTTTTGTATAAGGGGCTGAGCAGGTGATGTCCGGAAGTGGTGGGTGGCTGGCTCTCGCCGGACAGCCACCAGAAGGAGGGATGGAGCGATGAGGAAGGTAATGTGGTCGGTCGTTGCGGTCCTCGTTCTGGCTGGATGCGCTAGCGGGCCGATGACGACGCGGGAGAAGGCCACCGTGGGCGGCGCAGCCCTTGGCGCCGGCACGGGCGCCCTCATCGGGGCCGCGGCGGGCGGGAAGCCGGGGACTGGCGCCCTCATCGGGGCCGGGATTGGGGCGTTGAGCGGAGTGCTGCTGGGTGACCAGCTTCAGAAGGTGGAGCGGGAGCGAGGGGCTGCGGCGCCCCTGCCGCCTACAGTTGTCACGGAGTCCCAGGCTCCTTCTACGGTGGTAGCGAGTAAGCCCTCAGGCGACCCGACGAAAGGGGAACTTATCAACGGGACTTCGTGGAGCGTTCGAGTCTATGTCAATGCCGACCCGAACAATCTCGGCGCAACGACGCCGGTTGTGCTTGGGCCCAACCAGACGGCACCCTGGAATCTGGACATCGGCACCTATCGCATCATCGCGCGGGCGTATGCGAGCACCCAGTATGGGGAACGGCTAGTGGGGCGGTTTGATCGGACAATCCAGATCGACCCTCGGCGGCCCGGCTGGTTCCTCAAGTTTCACGATAGCGACTTCCGGTAACATTTCTCCCCGGTCCTGATTCGCGTGGCTGTCGGCCCGGGATACGGACACGCGGGAAGGGAGTCTCTGGCAGCGAGGGAGCGCCGAGGGATGCCCAGGGGGAGGACCGCGCAGTCCGATTCTCGGGACCCCCCTGGTCGCAGGGGTGAGACTCCCGGCGCCGGACTCCCCCGCGTGCCTCGGCTCGAGGAGGCCGCCATATGACAGCAGACCTCAGGGGGCGTGCCTTCGTTTCCGTCCTCCTGATGTTGTTCCTCTTGGTGGGCTGCGCCACGAGCGGCGTCGGTGGCGCATCGTCCCCGTCTAGTGCCCAGACTTCCCCTCCGGCTCGCGCCCCTGGCTCTCGAGGTGCCGTTGGTGTCGGGGTCGGCACAGGAGGTGTTCGCGTCGGAGGCACGGTCAGCCCTACCACGACGGACCCGGTCATGAACTCAGTCATGATGGGCTTTATCGTCGGTTCGGCCGCCGGCCCCATCGGGTCGCTTCTCGGGGCGGCTGTCGGTTACATTCACGGGCAGTCCGCGAAGAAGGAGATGGAGCAGAGGGCCCAGCTGGAGGCTGATCGGCAGAAGAAGCTGGATCAGGAACTGGAGCAGCAGATCCTGGCCCAGCGAGGTGAGGGCAACTTAGAGACTGTCGGTGCGGCCGAACCCGCCGTTCCCGAACAGGGAGTCATCATCGTCGAAGATCATCTCGCCGAGCCAGGGACGGGGGGAGGTTCCAGCGCCACCGAAGCCTCGCAGCCTGGCGTGGTCGTTGTGACGGATCATCTCGCTCCCCCAGCGCCTGAGAGGGTGCTGCGAGGCTCGCCTCCTCCTGCCGAGGGTTCAGGATCGTCGGCCCCCGTCCAGGCCCCCACGCTGGCCCGGGTGCCTCCCGAGAAGGTGGATCAAGAAGGCTTCAAGACCATCTACGAAGACAATCGGCTGGTGCGCCGTGAGCGAGACCTGAATGGCGATGGCAAGCCCGACATTGTTATGCATTACGACGCCCAAGGCCAGCTCGTTCGACGCGAGGAGTCCTCCCAGCTCGACGGCCGCATCGACACGTGGACCTTCTATGCAGGGGGCAAGATCGAGCGGAAAGAATCCGACACCGACGGCGACGGCGAGGTGGATCTGTGGGCGTACTATGGCCGCGAGGGCGATCTTGTTCGTCTGAAGTCCGTGGTGGACCCTCGGCGATCGCTCACGCAGTTCTACGCTGAGGGGCAGGTGGTGAGGGAAGAGTGGCGGCGTGAGCCCGGCGGCCAGCTTCAGACGCGCCTGAGCTATCGGGACGGTAAGGTCGTGAAGAAGGAGGAAGACTCGACCGGGAGCGGCCGGCTCGACCTCGTGTCGACCTTCGATGCTGACGGACGGCTCGTGAAGCAGGGTCGAACGGCGAGTGACGGTGGGGTCCTGGCCTGGCGCTACTTCGACCCGGAACGCGGCACGGTCCTTCGGGAGGAGGAGATCGGGGGAAGCGGGGACGTAGTGGCGGTCTCCTATTACAAGAATGGGAAGCTCGCTCGACGTGAGCTCTACGAGCTGGAAGACGGGCTGTTCACGCGAGTGCCCCTCATGTCGGCGCCGGGGGGGCAGGGTGGCGGGTAAGATCGTGCGGCGCTTGGGCTGGCTGTCCGCGATCTTGCTTCTCTCCTGGACGAGTGCCCCATGGGCTCAGCGAGTCCCGGAAGTCTACTTCATGGAGCCGCCCGATGGCGTGGTAATCAAGGGCGAGCCCTGGGTCGAGGTCACCGGCCGGGCCCGCAGTCCCGAACCCCAACCCCCGACTTTCGATGTGATGATCGTGTTGGATACCTCCGGCAGCACCCGAAATCCCTCCGGGGTAGGAGGAACGTTCACGGCAGGCGGTCCCGGGGGCAGCTTTGAATGGTTCCAAAGGCGGAGCGATTCAATCCTGCACGCCGAGGCTGGCGCGGCTATCCAGTTTCTGGGCATTTCGGACCCGGCGACGACACGGGTGGGCATCATCACCTTCGCCGGAGCCCATCAGGCTCTTACCGGCCTGGCCGTGCCGGGCAGCACCGACGCCTGGGTGGAGCGACCGTTGACCTTTGACTACGCGGCAACCCGAGCCGCGCTCTTGGACATCGTGCGGCGGGGGTCCAAGGGGGGGACCGACATGGGCTCGGGGCTCCGTCTGGGCATCCGGGAGCTGCTGGCGCTCGAGAGCGCGCGGAGCCAACCGCGATCCCGGGCCCGCAAGGTCCTGCTGCTCCTGACCGACGGCTTTCCCACGCTCCCGTTCGGCTCTGTCAATGTGATGGATCCGGGGGACGTCGAGGTGACGACCAGCGCGGCGCGCGTCGCGGCCAAGGGTGGAATCGTGATCCACACCTTCTGCCTCGGTCCCGAGGCGCTCTCGGCACCCATTGCCTGCGCCGAGGCCGCCCGGATCACCGGTGGACTGTACACCCCGGTGGAGACCCCCGGCGATATCGTGGACATTCTTCCCAAGACCCGCATCGCCGATGTGGACCTGATCGCCGTTCGCAACGCGACGACAGGCCAGATGGCACGGGACCTGAGCGTCTCGCCCGACGGCATCTTCACCGCCGAGGTCCCGCTGGTCGCGGGCGGGAATCAGCTCGTGGTGGAGTTGCACGGGAATGACGGACTTCAGGGAAGCGCGGCGATCGTGGTGCAGTATCGGGACGAGAGCGTGAAGGTCGAGGTGAGTAGAGAGCCTGAGCGAACGCTCACGATCCAGGTCGAGCAACCGCGCCGCGACCAGCGGCTCGATCTTCGGATCGAGCGCTTGGATCCGACTCGGTGATACACGGCCACAAGGAGACCGCATGGATCCAACGCTGAGCATTTTCGAGCTGATCCGTCAGGGTGGGATCGCCATGTATCCGTTGGTTGTCTGCTCGATCCTGAGCCTGGCGGTGATTTGTGAGCGGGCCTGGATCCTCTGGAGAGTGATCCGCCCCGGCAAGTCGCTGACTGCCTCGATCCTGGCGCGGGTCAGCCGAACGGAGCTGGACGAAGCGCGGATGATCCTGAAGACGGCGCAAACGCCGGTGGCCGAGGTGCTCATGCCGGCCTTGCTCCGGCCCGAAAATGGCGAGCTGGCTCTCAAGGAGATGGATCGAAAGCGCCAGGAGCTGCTCCACGGCCTCAAGCGCCACCTCTGGATCCTCGGCACCGTGGGCTCTTTGGCCCCCTTCATCGGTTTGTTCGGGACCGTGCTCGGGATCGTCCGTTCCTTCCAGAACATGGCGATCACGGGACAAGGCGGGTTTGCAGTGGTCGCCGCCGGGATCTCCGAAGCCCTCATCGCTACCGCCGGGGGGCTGGTGGTGGCCGTCGTGGCTCTGGCCGCCTACAACTGGTTTGTGACGCTGATCAATTCGTTCGGCGCCTTCCTCCGCTTCCGTACCGAAGAACTGACGCAGTATCAGAGTGAAAAGGAGTCGCTGTATGGCCATATCGCCGCTGCCCGATGAAACCGATCGCGACGAGGTGGTGGCGGAAATCAACGTCACGCCGCTCACCGACGTGTTCCTCGTGCTGCTGATCATCTTCATGGTGACCAGCACCGCGCTGGTGCAGGCCGGGCTCAACGTGAACCTCCCGCGCTCGCGGACTGCCACCAGCCAGACCCAGGGCGTGATGATCAGCGCGGCCGCTGACGGCACACTCTACGTCAACGAGCAGCCGACCACGCTGGCCAAACTGGGCAAGGCACTTCGGGCAGCCTTTGGGGAGGGCCGCCAACGCGTCGTGACCATCCGGGGAGACGAACGGATCATTCTCAGGACGCTGGTGCAGATCATGGATATCTCACGGCGAGCCGGTGCGGAGAAGATCGGCGTCGCCACGCGACCCCCCGAGCGATGAGCGGATGAGCGATCTATTCTGGAAACCGCAGGAAGAGCTGATTCGGCAGAGCTGGGCGTTTGCCCAGGAGTCCCGAATCGGGCGATTTCTAGGTTTCTCCACGGCCCTTCACTTCATGTTCGCTGCGCTGTCGCCTTGGCTCCTCTTGAGCTTCACCATGACCAGCGAGGAAGAGCGGCTCGTGATCCGCATGGTGGATTTCGTCCTGCCTCCGGAGACTGCCCCCATTTCCGAGAAGCGTGAGACCAAAGGGGGAGGTGGCGGTGGGCCGGTGAAGCCAGAGAAAATCGCCAGGCCAGTCCGTCGCCCGCCTCCTATGGCCAAACGGCAGTCCTCCGAGCCGCCGGCTCCGCCAGCCGCAAGGAAGGTCGCCGACGTTCCGGGTCCGCGGGAGGTCGCTGCTGCCGTGACGCCCGCTCGCGAGCAGGCTCCGGCTCCCGTGGAGCCGGCGGAAGTGCCTGTGGCAGCCAGGTCTAGCCCGGCGGCCGATGATGTCAAGGCGCTGGCCGAGTCTTTGACGCAGGCCCCCGATCGTCCGACGCGGCCGACTCGACTGGCACCCGAGACGCGGCAGGCCCGGCGGCTCGGCCCCCGGGCGATCGCTCCGACGCTGACGCCTGCTCACCAGGGGGGCCCGGTTCAGGTGGAGGCGAGCGAGGCGCCAGTGCCTGTCCGGTCTGGCTTTGATGTGGAGGCCGTGAAGGCGCTGGCGGAGTCTTTGACCCAAGCCTCTGATCTCCAGACGCGGCCGACTCAACTGGCACCTGAGACGCAGCGGGCCCGGCAGGCTGGCCCCCGGGCGATCGCTCCGACGCTGACGCCGGCTGGCGAGACAGGCCCGGTTCACGTGGAGCCGAGCCAGGGGCCAGTGCCTGCCGGGTCTGGCTCTGACGTGGAGGCCGCGAAGACCCTCGCCGAGTCCTTGTCCGAAGCCGGGGATTTTTCAACGCTTCCGTCGGGTGTGCCATCAGCGCCAATACCCGCTGCCGCAGGGCCCAAGGCCGTCGGCGGGTCGACCATTCCGGCAGGGACGAGCCGTACGGGGCCGGCTCGTGTCACCGGGCCGTCCTCGCAGGTTGCGGGTGGGGGCGGACGCGGAGGAGGTCGGGTGGGTAAGGCCGGCCAGGTCGTTGCGCTTGGCCGTGAGCTCTCGGGCGGCGCTGGGGGTGGGCCCATCGCTACCGTGGCCATCCCGCGCGGGCTGGTCGAGGAGGGTGCGGGGAGAGGCGGAGTCGGGAGCGGTGGAGGAATGGGAACTGGTGTGGGTCAGGGCGTGGGCTCCGGGGGTGGTGCCAGCATCGGCCCCGGCGCTGGCCTCGTCGATACGCGTGACCCTGATTTCAGCGACTACTTCCGCGTCATCGAAAAGCGGGTGCGTGCCGTGTGGAAGTACCCCGAAGGCCTCGAAGGCAGTACCCAAACGGTAAAGCTCCGCTTCTCCCTCCGGCTGGACGGCTCGCTTCGGGATGTTCGTGTGGTCAGCTCAACGAGCGGCACGCTGAATGTGAGCGCGCTTGCGGCCATGAAGCGGGCCTCGCCCTTGCCGCCGCTCCCCGTCAAGTTCCACGCCCTCGCCGGCCAGCCGCTCGTCATGAGCTTTACGGTCACGATCAAGTGAGCCACCTCGCTCTTTGGACTCTACTGCTTCTGATCGCGGGGGCTCTCGCCACGCCCACCCGAGGCGAGGAGCGGAAGCCACGGGCGGTCATCTACTACGACGCGCAAGGGAAGGTCTCCCGGCGCGAATTCGATACAACCAAGGACGGCCGGATGGACCTATGGGAGCACTACGAGCGGGGAGAGGTCGTTCGGCAGGAGCAGGACACGGTGGGAGATGGCAGGCCGCATGTCTGGTCCTACTTCAAAGACGGCAAGGTGGAGCGTCAGGAAGTGGACACAAAAGGAGACGGCCGACCGGACGTCTGGTATTACTTCGGTCCAGACGCGCAGCTGGTCAAGAAGGCGATGGACACCACACGCACTGGCAAGCCGGATGTCATCGCGTACTACGAGGATGGGAAGGTCGCCCGTTCGGAGCAGGACCTCAACGACGACGGCAAGCCGGACCGTTTCCTCTTCTTCGACCGTGGTGTTCTCTCACGGCATGAGGAATCCAGCAACCGGGACGGCCGGATCGACCTGTGGGTGGCCTTCAACGACAAGGGCGAGAAGGTGAAGGAAGAACGGGACTCGGCCGGCCGCGGCCGGCCCGACATCGTCGCCTACTTCGAAGGGGGAAAGTTGGTCCGCCGTGAAGAGGATCCGAAGGGCGTCGGACGGCCGACCCGCTGGTTGTACTTCGAGAACGAAGAGGAGGTGCGCCGGGAGGAGGATCGCAGCGGGGACGGGAAGCCAGACCTTTGGGTTTACTTCGAGCAGGGCAAGCGAGTCAAGCAGGGGGAGGATCCGGAGCTCAACGGCCACCCCACGGTGGTCTATCACTTTCGAGACGACCAGCTGGTGAAAAAGGAGGAGAGCACGGCGGGAGACGGGCGCTTCGACCTCGTGACCTACTACGAAGCAGCGCAGGTGGTCAGGAAAGAGCAGGACACCAAGCGCGTGGGACGGATGGATCTCGTGAGCTACTACGAGAACGGAGTCCTCACCCGTCAGGAGGCGGAGACGAACTGTGCGGGCAAGCCGGACGTTTGGATTTCCTACGAAAAGGGACAGAAGGCGCGGCAGGAGGAGGACCTCGATTGCGACGGGAGCGTCGATGTCCGCTATGTCTTCGAGAACGGGAAGCTGGCCCGGAAGGAGCTCCTCGGTGAGGCTGCCGCTGGCTCCGTGTCTCAACCTCCCGCGCCCGTCCGCGTCCGTGAGGACTGATAGAGGCACGCGCTGAATTTGGAGCCGCCACCCCTAACGTACTCCTCGAGTTTCCGGACCACGAGAGAAGGAGTCAAGGGAGGGTCGCCACATGCGGTCGAGTGAAGAAGCCATGTCTGAACGGCGCAGGAGTCCTCGAGTCCCGGTCGCGTGGCCCGTCACAGTGACCGACGGCGCGGGACGCCAGGCGCCAGGCAGGGCGATGGACGTGAGCCTTGAAGGCATGAAGGTGCAATTCCCCGAGCTGCTGCCCCAGCATCGGTTCTTGTTACTCTCGTGCACCCCGCCCGACGGGGCCGGCCCCTTGTGGGTGGATGTCCGAATCGCCCGGCGCACCACCGAAGATGTCTGTGGCCTCAACTTCCTGAGGCTCTCTCCTCTTGCCGCGGAGCGGCTTGCCCCGTTCGTCCAGGGCCCGGCGGAGGCATAACAGTTTCGGTTTGACAAGCGCAGAGGCCGCACCTAGAATGAACGGCGGTTCAGTCAACATTCTGCGCTCTCGGGCTCCCAAATGCATGATTCCCTCAAGCCTCAACAGATCATTGAGGCAGCCCTCCGGGTCTTCGCTCGAAACGGGTATTACAACTCTCGGGTCTCCGACATCGCCAGGGAAGCTGGGATCGCCAGTGGTACCATCTACCTCTACTTCAAGACCAAGGACGACATCCTGGTCACCCTGTTTCGGGAAAAGATGGCGGCCTTTGTGGAGAACCTCCGAAAGGAGATCGACGCCGAAACCGACGCCCTGGCCAAGCTCCGCCGCCTCGTGGCGCTCCACTTTCGGATTCTGGAGGAGAACCCCGACTTGGCCGAAGTGGTCCAGGTCGAGCTGCGTCAGGGCAACAAGTTCTTCCGGGGAGCCTCCGCGGCAGAGGTGAGTGCCTACTTCGCCCTGATCGCCTCGGTGCTCGAGGAGGGCATGGAGGCCGGTGTGTTCCGGAAGGGCCTCCCGGTCAAGGTCGCCACCAAGGTCCTCTTCGGGGCCATGGATCAGATGGCCACGAGCTGGGTGCTGGGCAAACGGGGCTACAAGCTTGGCGAGACCGCGGGGGCGGTCACGGAGATCTTCCTGACCGGCATCACTGCAGGAGCTGCTTCCCACCGGCTCTCCCCCCCCGGGGCGGCCAGACCGTCTGGCTCAGCCTGATGGGAGGACCGATGAGTTATGAGACCCTCCAGCTAGCGCGGGAGGACTCCTACGCCGTCATCACGCTGAACCGCCCGCCCGCCAACGCGATCAGTGCCGAGCTCGTCAAGGACCTGAATGCGGGCCTCGACGAGTTGGAAGCAGACCCGCTGGTCCGATCGGTCATCATCACGGGCGCCGGGGACAGGATCTTCTGCGCCGGGGCGGATCTCGGGTCGGCATTCTCGGGCGGCGATGTCCAGGAGTTGATCAAGTTCGGTAACAGCGTCCTCCGCCGCATCGAGCGGTTTCCCAAGCCCGTCATCGCCGCCCTCAACGGTCATGCCTTGGGCGGGGGCTGCGAGATCGCCATGGCGTGCCACTTCAGGATCATGAAGGAAACCGCGCGGATCGGCCAGACCGAGTCGAATCTCGGGATCATCCCGGGCTACGGTGGGACCCAGCGCTTGCCAAGGCTGATCGGCCGCACCAAGGCCCTGGAGTTCCTGGTCTTGGGGACCCAGATCCTCGCCGCCGAGGCGCTGGAGCTCGGGCTCGTGAACAAGCTGTCCCGGGAGGGGGAGTCCCTCAGCGACGCCAAAGCCCTGTCGCGTCAGATTGCCAAGCATCCGCCGATCGCGACCCGGTTGATCCTCCAGGCGGTGGACGACGGACTGAACGCGACGATCGAGGAGGGCATCGAGGCGGAGACGCGCGCCTTCCTGGAGGTGCTCAAGACGGAGGATGCCGCGGAGGGCATCCAGGCCTTCTTTCAGAAGCGTGAAGCCCGATTCAAAGGGAAGTGAGCGATGGATCTCGGGATTCGCGGCAAGGTGGCGTTGGTGACCGGGGGCGCCCGGAACCTCGGCCGGGCCGACTCGTTGGTGCTGGCCGGGGAGGGCTGCCGGGTGGCCGTCGTAGATCTGAACGGCGAGGGGGCCCAGGAGACCGCTCAGGAGATCGTGTCCAAGGGTGGGGCCGCAAAGGCCTACGCCTGCGACATCGTCGACCGGGCGCAGGTGGCTTCCACCTTCGCTGAGGTCGAAAAGGACCTGGGAGCCGTGGACATTCTCATCAACAACGCGGCCATCGTCTTTACCCTCGCCCAGCTCAAAGACATGAAGGACGAGGATTGGGACCTGAACATGAACGTGAACCTCACCGGGACCTACAACGCGACCCGCTTTGTTTTCCCGGGCATGCGGGAGCGGAAGTGGGGCCGGATCATCTGCATGGCCTCGGTGGCTGGACTCCTGGGTGGGTTCGGCCAGACCGCCTACTCCGCCACCAAGATGGGGGTGATCGGCTTTGCCCGCTCCGTGGCACTCGAGGGTGCCCGCTCCAACATCACCGCCAACGTCATCGCACCAGGGATCATCGGGCCCATGGTGAAGCTCTCGCCCATGTACGACCGGATGGTC
>JBHIAB010000125.1:0-10185 GCA_046758385.1 Methylomirabilia bacterium
AGCTCGGCGTGCCGATCTCTGCCGATACCACCCGAGCGGTGCCCGCCAGAGCCGCGCTCGAAGCCGGGGCAGGGATCATCAACGACGTGAGTGGCCTCACCGCTGACCGTGAGATGGCGAAGTTGGTGGCCCGGACGGGCGCAGGGCTGATTCTCGTGGCCTCCCCCACGGCGGGAGTTGGCGCGCGCCCGCCAGGCCGTGACGCCTCCCGGATCTCTGCCGTCCCCACCCCGCCCGTCCCCGAGCAGGTGGTGCTGTCCTGCCTTGAAGAGCGCCTCACACGGGCTCGGAAGGCAGGGGTTGACGCCCGGCGGATCGTGGTTGACCCAGGGATTGGCTTCTTCCGGGAGCAAGGACAGCCGTGGCACGAGTGGGACTGCCGGGTGCTGGCCCGGCTCGAAGCTCTCCGCTGTCTCGGCCGGCCCGTCTGCGTGGGGGTGTCCCGAAAATCCTTCATCGGGGCGATCCTCGGGCAGGAGGCTCCGGGCCACCGCCTCCTCGGCTCCCTGGCCGCTACCGCCGTGGCGGCCTTGAACGGGGCGCACGTGATTCGGACCCACGACGTGACGGAGACGCTCGAGGCGGTTAGAATCGCAGAGGCAATCCGAAACGCTACATAGCCACATGTGGGACATTCTTCAGGTCTTCCGGTGGCACGACGCCATCGACATCTTTCTGGTGAGCGTGGTCCTGTACCGGATCTTCCTCATGTTCAAGGGGACCCGGGCAGTCCAGATGCTCGTGGGGCTCTTGCTCCTGGCAGGGGCTTCCGTGGCTGCCCAGCAGCTCAAGCTGTTCAGCATCAACTGGATCCTGGAGAACTTCTGGACCTACGGGGTGATCGCCCTCATCATCCTCTTCCAGCCGGAGCTCAGGCGCGCACTCGCCCGAGCCGGGGACAGCCACGTCTTTCGGAGGGTCCTCGGGACATCGCTAGCCGCCAGGCGTCATGTCTTTGACGATGCAGTGAAGGCGGCCGAGCTACTGGCTGCCAAGCGAATCGGGGCCCTCATGGTGATCGAGCGTGCCGGTGCCCTCAGGCACTACGCTGAGTTGGGCGTCCCCCTCGACGCTCTCGTTTCCGCCGACCTCCTGGGGAGCCTCTTCCTCCCCTACTCCCCCCTCCACGATGGCGCCGTCTTGATCCAGGGCGATCGCGTGGTGGCGGCGGGCTGCTTTCTCCCGCTCTCCAGAAACATGGAGCTAGGGCGGACGCTTGGGACCCGCCACCGGGCTGCCCTGGGGATCAGCGAGGAAACGGATGCGGTCGCCCTCGTGGTGTCCGAAGAGACAGGCCGGATCTCACTGGCAATCGAGGGGCACTTGGAAGCGTCGCTCGACCGCGAGGCACTTCGTCGCCGGCTGGCCGCGCTCCTGGGCGGCGGCCGTGTGCCGGCGCGCGCCTCCTTCCTCGAAGGCCTCCTCAGCCGGTGGTGGGCCAAGGAAGATGCCCCGGACTCTGTGGAAGGCTCGTAACCGAGCATGCTGAGAGGGCCGATAAAACACCTGACCCAGAACTGGGAACTGAAGCTCCTCTCCCTCATCTCAGCCATCCTACTCTGGGGGTTCGTAGTCAGCAGAGAGAAGACCGAGGGTGTCCTCTCCGCGGCGGTGGTGTTCGAGAACCTCCCGAAAGGGTTGCGGATGATCGGCCAGCCACCGGAGGGCGTGGAGGTCAAGGTCCGCGGGCTCAGAACCCAGCTGGCCCGGCTTAGAAGCGAGGGGCTCATGGCTCGAGTCGATCTTTCAGGGAGTCGGGAAGGAGAAAACACGCTCCTCCTTCTGTCCGAACATCTCGTCACGCCACCACGGGTTCGCGTCCTCAGGATCTCTCCCTCTCGCCTTCAGGTGTTGCTGGAGAAGGGGGCGCCGTGACCCGGCTGTTTGGGACGGACGGGATTCGCGGGGTTGCCAACGAGGCTCCCCTCACTCCCGTCATGGCGCAACGGCTCGGCAGGGAGATCGTGGCCATCCTCCTGGAGCGAGAACGCGCCGCTCCCGTGCGCCTCGTCATCGGCCGGGACACACGCCTGTCAGGCTCCATGCTGGAGGCCGCCCTCGCCTCCGGTGCGTCGTCGGCAGGAGCGGAGTGCTACACGGTGGGCATTCTGCCGACTCCCGCCATCGCCGTGCTTACCCGCCAGCTGGCAGCGCAGGCAGGGGTCGTGCTCTCTGCCTCCCACAACCCCTTCGAGGATAACGGGATCAAGCTGTTTTCCGCGGCGGGAACCAAGTTCCCTGACGCCTGGGAAGAAGAGATCGAGGCTCGCCTGGCTGGAGAGGACGCGGCGCCTCGTCCCGCCGGGGGGCAGGTCGGCCGTCTCGTCCCGTATTCGCGAGCCGAGGCTGAGTACCTTCGGTTCCTCCGGCGGACCTTCCCTTATGACCTTCGGGGATTCACCCTGGTTCTCGACTGCGCTCACGGGGCGGCATATCGGGTGGCGCCACGGTTGTTCAGAGGGCTCGGGGCCCGGGTCCTGACCCTGGGGGTTCGCCCGGACGGCACCAACATCAACCGCCAGTGTGGAGCGCTCCACCCCGAGGAGCTCCGCCGGAAGGTAAAGGCCGCTGGGGCTCATTTGGGGCTCGCCTTTGACGGTGACGGAGACCGGCTGATTACTGTGGACGACACCGGAGAGGTGAGGGATGGTGACTACCTGCTCGCGGTCTGCGGGCGGCACCTGGCGGCTCGGGGCCGGCTCAAGGGAGACCAGATCGTCACGACCGTCATGGCCAACCTCGGGCTCGACCGCTCCCTTGAGGCTACCGGGCTTCGGATCGTGAAGACCGCCGTTGGGGACCGATACGTCCTCGAGGAGATGCGGCGGCTCGGTGCCAACTTGGGCGGGGAGCAGTCAGGGCATCTCATCTTTCTCGACCACGCTCCTGCCGGCGATGGCCTTCTCTCTGCGCTCCAGCTCCTGACCGTGATGCGGGAGACCGGGGAGTCCCACTCCCGTCTCTCCGCGTGTCTCACCAAGTTTCCCCAGGTGTTGGTGAATGTGCTGGTGAGGGAGAGGCCGCCGATCGACCGCATCCCGGGCGTGACGGCGATGGTCGAGAAGTTCGAAGCCGCCATGAACGGGGCTGGGCGAGTGCTTATCCGCTACTCGGGCACCGAGCCCCTGGCCCGGGTCATGATCGAAGGGGAGGATGGGGAGATGATCCGAGCCATGGCCCGGGAGCTGGCTCAGCTCATTGCATCGGCGATCGGCATCCGTTCGTAGGCGGAGGCGATTTCCTGATGGAGATCAAGGGAGTGGGGGTTGACCTTGTCCAGATCTCGCGCCTTCGGCAGGTGGTGGAGCGGTGGCGGAATCGCTTTCTCGCACGCGTTTTTACCGAGGCCGAACTTCAATACTGTTTTCAGCGCCGCGACCCCATCCCGCATCTGGCCGCCCGCTTCGCGGCGAAGGAGGCTGCGCTGAAGGCGCTCGGTACGGGGCTCAGGATGGGCATCAGGTGGCGGGATATCGAAGTTCAACGGGCGAAGGGAAGACCCCCGGCGCTCGTGCTCTCGGGCCGCTTCAAGACCATCGGGGAAGCCAAAGGCGCTTCGCGCGGTCTCCTCTCCCTCACCCACGACGGCGACTACGCCGTGGCGCAGGCTATGCTCATCGGAGACCCTGCTCCGGCTGGTCGGCTCGCGGGGGCAGGATCTGAGGACACCGATGCGGAGGGTCGTTAAGGCCGTGGGTCTCTTCCCCCTGGTCATTCAGGGCTGTGCTACGGCCCCGGTTGGGCAGGAGGCCATTCAGGCTTGGGGCCATTTTGCCAGCGTGAGGGGCCGGCCCGGCTTGGTCATCGGGGCGCCGCACGGCACCTCCGACATCCGTACCGGCCAGATCGGTCACGCACTGGCAAACCGAATCGGGTTTGGACTGGTGACGGCCGAGGGCTTCAACGATCTGGGTCCCCGGCGCCGCCGCTTCCATGTCAATCGCCCCACCGAGGGCATTCCCGGCCGCCCGCCTTCAGAGGAGGTTTACACTGACGAGGCCCGACTTGTCTACGAGCGCTACGTGGGTCTGGTCAGGGAAGTCTCCCAGGGGCCGCTCCGCCTCTACGTGGAGCTGCACGGCAACACGCGGCGCGAGAGCGCCGAACGAATCGAGATCGCGACAGTGGGGGTGACCCCGCTGGAGGCCTCGAAGCTGAAAACCCTCTTCGAGCTGATCCGAGATGTACACGTCCGAAGCAACCCGGAGATCCCGCGGCTCGATGTGCTCGTAGAGCCTCTGGACAGGATCGTCCTGAGCGCCTCCGCCTCGAAGAAGGTTGGCATCCTCTGCCTTTCCGAGCGGGCCCTCCACATCGAGCTCCCTCGGGCACCCCGGGCCCCAGAGGGCCAACCGTACGTGGACGTCCTGGCCGAATTCCTGACCGAAGCCTCGCGGGTCCTCTCGGAGCCGAGGTAGGTGCTTCCCGTCTTCACCGCCGAGGAGATGCGCGCCCTCGATCGGCGCGCGATAACCGAACTGGGAATTCCGGGGCCTCAGCTGATGGAGCACGCCGGTCGAGGCGCCGCCCGAGCCATCCAGGGTTCCCTCGGGCCCCTCAGGCGAAAGCGCCTGGTGATCTGCTGCGGCAAGGGGAACAACGGCGGAGACGGCTTCGTCGTGGCCCGGGAGTGCCGGAGAGCCGGGGCAACGGTACAGGTCTTCCTCCTCGCCCGGACGCGAGATGTCAAAGGCGATGCCGCGCTCATGCTTGCTCTCTACCAAAGGGCGGGAAGGAAGATCGCTGAGATCACTCAGGATTGTGAGCTGGGCGCCGCGGAGAAGGCTCTGGCGTCCGCTGACCTGGTGGTGGATGCCCTGCTGGGAACTGGTCTTACCGGTCCCGCCACCGGACTCTACGCGTCTGCCATCGAGCTGATTAACGACAGTGGTAGGCCCGTGGCCGCGCTCGACCTCCCCTCCGGGCTCTCCTCTGACCGCGGGAGCGTGCTCGGCCCCACGGTGAAGGCCTCCCTGACCCTGACCTTCGCAGGGTTGAAGCGAGGGCTCCTCCTCTATCCCGGCGCCGCCTGCGCCGGCCAGGTGCAAGTGGTAGACATCGGAATCCCGCATTCGGCTGTCTCGGAGGGCACTTCGACCTTCCGCCTCGAGGCCTCCGACATCGCCTCGCTCCTCCCCCCGCGGGCGCCCGACGCCCACAAGGGCACTTTTGGCCATCTCCTCGTGGTGGCCGGGTCGCTGGGAAAAACCGGGGCGGCCGCCATGGCAGGCCGTGCCGCTTTGAGGAGCGGGGTCGGGCTTGTCACCATCGCCGCGCCCGTGTCGCAGCAGCCTGTCATCGCGGCTCTGGGGATGGAGACCATGACCGAGCCGCTACCAGAGACTGCGGGGCAGGCGATCGCGCAGAAGGCCAAGGACCGGATCCTGGAGCTGGCGGCCAGGGCTGACGCCGTAGCCCTGGGTCCCGGGCTCTCGCTCGATCCAGAGACCCAAGTGCTGGTAAGAGAGCTGGTGAGAGAAGTGGAGCGCCCTATGGTCGTGGATGCCGATGGGCTGACGGCGCTGGCTGGCCATCTGGATCTGCTGAGAGACGCTCCCGCCCCTCGCTGCCTTACCCCCCATCCCGGCGAGATGGCGCGGCTTCTGGGGGTCCCCGTCAAGGACGTCCAGGCAGACCGGATCGAAACTGTGCGGGCCTTCTGCCGGCGACTAGGCGTCTTTCTGGTTTTGAAGGGCGCGGAAAGCGTGATCGGCGATCCAGACGGGAAGATCTTGCTCAACCCCACCGGGAATCCGGGGATGGCAAGTGGCGGCTCGGGGGATGTCTTGACCGGGATGACCGGCAACTTCCTGGCCCGGGGGCTCAAACCGCTCTTAGCCCTCCAGGCCGGGGTGTTCCTTCACGGGCTGGCGGGTGACCTGGCGCGCGGCGACAAGGGTGAGGAGGGTCTCATCGCAGGGGACATCCTGGAGGCGATCCCCCGGGCGATCCTGAAAGTCCAGGAAAGCCTTTAGTCAATCCTGTTCAGCAGTTGGAATCGAGTACCTCCCTTTTTGCTTTACCAGCTTCCCCGTTCGAGTCAACCGCCCGAGCAGTGTGTAAAAGTATGCCAGACCTACGCCAAACTTCTCCGCCGGGTAGGGTAAAGATGCGCGCTTTCTTGAGGGGATAGATCGCTCGGCGTATTCTCGGATTGTGGCAACAGACAAGGTTCGGTTCGAGAGCCGGAGCGCGGCCGAGACCCGGCAGATTGGCGAGGCGCTCGGAGCGCAGCTCGGCCAGGGTGACGTGATTGCCTGCATGGGAGAGCTTGGGTCCGGGAAGACCACTTTCATCCAGGGGCTCGTTTGTGGGCTGGGCGGGCCCGGGACTGCCACCAGCCCGACGTTTGTCCTCATCAACCACTACCAGGGGCGGTTGCCGATCTTTCACCTGGACGCCTATCGGACGGAGAGCCTGACCGAGGTCCTGGACCTGGGGGTCGACGAGATCCTCGACGGTGAGGGGGTGACGGTGATCGAATGGGCCGACAAGCTCTTGCCGCTCCTGCCACCCAGGACGATTGCCGTACGCATAGCCGGGCTCGGGGAAGAGCCTCGCGAGATCAACGTGGATGGGCTCCCTGAAGGGTGGTCCCTCCGTGTACCAGATTCTGGACGTTGACCCCCGAGGGTGACCGTGGTAGTCACGAAAAACTGTCCGGTCAGGACACAACCGGCTGGCGGGGGCTTTTGTGGAACGAACGGGCGAAGGGTGGAGGGGTGGGTGAACGGGCGGGCGCGGATCTCCGATTGGCCCCAGCGCGAGCGGCCGCGGGAGCGGCTGTATGAGAAGGGCCCGGAATCGCTGGCTGATGCGGAGCTCCTGGCCCTCCAGCTTGGGACCGGGATGCGGGGTCTCACGGCGGTGGACTTAGCCAGGAGCCTCTTGGCCCACTACGGGTCGCTCAGTGAGCTCGCGGGACAAGACGTCATGGAGCTGGCCGCCATCAAGGGGGTCGGTCGTGCCAAGGCCGTGCGACTGGCCGCGACGTTCGAGCTGAGCCGGCGCCTCCGCTCCCGCGGCAGTGACGGGAAAGTCACGCTGGGGAGCCCAGAAGAGGTCTTCGCGCGCTTCGGCCCCCTGATGGAAGATCTCAAGAAGGAGGTGTTCCGGGTGGTCCTCGTCGACGCCCAGAACGGCCTCTTAAAAAATGTGCTCGTCTCCGAGGGGACGCTCTCGGCCAGCCTCGTCCATCCACGAGAGGTCTTCAAGCCCGCCATCCTGCAGTCGGCCGCTGCCCTCATCCTGCTGCACAATCACCCGAGCGGTGATCCCGCGCCGAGCAGGGAGGACCTTCGGCTGACGCGGCAGTTGGTCGAGTGCGGGAAACTCCTCGACCTCAGGATTCACGACCACGTCATCGTGGGGCGGGGACGGTTCGTGAGCCTCGCGCAACGGGGCTTGATCTGACTGTCAGGGGAGACGCTCATGAAGGTGGAGAGTGTCGGACACGTCGTGCTGATCGGCAACGGCTTGGATGAACTCCGGCAGGCCAAGGCCCATCTCGAGACCCACGGCGTCAGGATCCTGGGCATGTCGGATCATCGCGTGAGCCAATCGCTCTATCTGCAGGATCCAGACGGCAACGGAATCGAGCTCTTTGTGGATGGGAACCCGGCCATCTGGGCCCGCAATCCAGCCGCCGTCGCGACGATCGAACCGCGCGAGCTCTGAGCGCAGCTAACCCTTGGCCAGCTTTTCGATCTCTTTCTTTGACATGCCATGAAGGCGAGCGAGGAGCGACTTTACTTTGCGCTCCGAGGCGTCGTTGGCGAGGATCAGTTTCTTGGACCTGGTGCCGTTCTGAATGTACGCGACCCAGTCGTCCAGACTCGGTGTGCCTCGCCATGCGATCGTGAGCCCGCTCGAACGCATCTTCTTCCGCCCGTCAACCTTCGCAAGTGGCTTTCGACTGGCGTCCATACTCGATGATCCTCATCTGGAACAGTTCGGCAGACGATCTCGCTCAACTCGGAAAAAAAATCGACGACAACTTTTACGCTAGTGAGTGCGGCGAGCGATGTCAAGACCTCGTTTCGCCACATCCGATGCGACATTGTACGCGCGGTGACAGGAGGAGCCACTGTTCATCGGCAAATGTTCGCCATCGTGTCGCCTGTGGACGACTGGACAGACGTTTTTTGCCGCGACGACCGAGGCGGCGCGTCGTACCGTGCAAATCTGGAAGGTGTGGATAACTGTGGACATGTGGATAGCCTGTGGGTATCAGGTGATGTGCCGAAGCTCATCGAGGTGTGTGAGTCTGCGTCGATCCAGCTCTTGACGGAGCCGCTCGAGGATCAGGCGGGCGAGGATCGGCCCTCGCGTGACAAATCCCGTGAAGTATCCGCACGCGGTTGCGCCCGCTTGGAAGATCTGAAGGGCTTTGTCAGCGGTGTCCACTCCGCCAGTTGCGATGAGTTCCACCTCGTCTCCGAAGCGCCGGCGGAGGCGCCGAACGTTCTCGAGGGTCTGGGGAAACAGCTCGGGCCCGGAGATCCCGCCGGCCCCTTGAGAGAGGCGAGGCTCGCCGACGCGGCGGGTGTTGCCGCAGTTCACGACCCTGATCCCATGGTCCAAGGCTGAGGGGATGATGGCCGCTTCATTGGTCTCGCGAAAGTCCGGGGACACCTTCACGATCAAGGGCTTCTCGGTTGCGGTGCGCACGGCCTTGAAGAGGCTTCCGAGTTCCCCCGGCTTCCGGCTCCACTCATAGACCAGGGCGGTGTTCGGCGACGAGATGTTCACCTCCACCAGCTCCCCGAAGGGAGCGAGCGTCTCTGCAAGCCTCGCGTACTCCTCGATGGACTCGCCGGCCACCGCCACGATCACTGGGACGCGATGGGGCAGAGTGGGGAGGGCCTTCCCGTAGGCGTGAAGCCCAGGGTTCTTGAACCCGTTGCAGTTGATCAGGCCAGGGCCGGCAGCACTCTCGATGCGCACGAGGTTCGGCTTGGGATGGCCGGGCCGGGGATTGACGGTGATGCTCTTGGTGGTGACGGCTCCGAAGCCGAGCCCCATCGCTCGGCGAAGGATCGTGACATCGTAGTACATGGAAGAGAGAATCAAGGGGTTCCGAAGCGAGACCCCGCCAAGGGTGATTCCCAGGCGCGGGTCGCCCACCCGAAAGATGGGGAGATAATCCAGAGGGAGGAGCCGGAGAAGCGTCTGGCCCAAGGCCTCTGCCGCAGGCTCGGGGAGACGGCAGAAGATCCCGCGGCCGATCAAGCGGTAGATCGCGTCTAGGACTCGGACCATGACCCTCCCGGGAGGATACCATGGGCATTCACCGCTTCGTCGTCGACACCATGCTCGGCCGGCTGGCGCGCTGGCTTCGGGCCATGGGTTACGACACGTTGTACCTCGGGCCCGCTCATGATCGCCGGCTCCTCCAACTCGCCCTCTCGGAGGACCGGCTCCTGCTGACCCGCGACGCCAAATTGGCCCAACTCGCCGGGCCCCGGGGCTGTCTGGTCCGGGAAGAGACCATGGGCCGTCAGCTCGCCCAGGTAGTGGAGGAGCTCACGCTTGCCCCTCCCAACGAGGGGTGGCTCTCCCGATGTCTCGAGTGCAACGCCCTGCTCGAACCCCGAGCCAAGGAGACGTTGCGCGGAGCGGTGCCTGAGTATGTCTTTGCTACTCAGACTGACTTCATGGGTTGCCCCGGATGCGGAAAGATCTACTGGCCGGGAACCCATGCAGATCGAATGCTGGCTCGACTGGCTCAACTCCTGCGCCGAGAGGAGCCGAGCCGCTGATGGTTTAACCAGATCATGCGCCCAGGTCTCAGAGCCAAATTTCTAGGCGCTCAGGAAAACTCTGAACGGTTCCCGTCTTGACACCAGACTCGTAAGTGTGTAACTTTCAACGCGCGGACGATTAGCTCAGTTGGCAGAGCGCTGGCCTCACATGCTGGCGTGGAAACGAGAGCCCCTCGGTAAGTCGTTGATTTACCGAGGGGTTTTTCTTTTTCTCCTTGCGCGGAGGGGGGTGCTTTGGGGTAAGATGTGGGTCCTCGCGGGCACATCAATGGGCACATCGAGACGGGCGTCCAAGCCGCAATACTTCCACCCGGTTTTCCCGGCTGGCCACGCCGGAGCCCTTTTTACCACTTGGCCTTCCACCCTTCACAAAGCTTGGAACAGTGCCGATTGGGTAGGCGATGAGTGATAGGCCGGCAGG
>JBHIAB010000126.1:0-10092 GCA_046758385.1 Methylomirabilia bacterium
CGGGAGGCCAGCACGGTGACCGTCCAGTTCGTGTACGGGCTCTGCGAGCTGTTCGACTTCGCCAATCACCTCCCGGAGCGGCTCGTCGAGGTCTTTGCCACCGCGGCCACCAACGTGGCCCAGGTGGGCACCGCGCTCTGGCTCATCGGACGCCGCGCCGATCCCCGGTACAAGACCGAGGAGAAAGAGCACAACGTCCTCCTGATCTGTCCCGAGCATGCCCAGCGCTTTGCCGCCGCGGGGTGGTCAAAGGCTGACCTCCGGGAAGCCCTCTACCGTGCCGCCAGGATGCCGTTCCGCACCCTCATGCTCAACAAGGAGCCGAAGGCTCTGGCGACGGCCCATCCGGAGCTGGCCTGGCTCTGGGAGAACCCGGACGTGTGCCTCCCTGTCGTCGAGACTCCCGACTGCTTCGAGATCGCCGTGGTGGGCGGAGCAGCTGGGCGAGGGACCTACTTCTATGGAGCCGGGGCACCGGTCACGATGCCCATCGAGTAGAGCACTCGGAGGGGGCCTCGACGGCCCCTTCCGAACCCTCCCCTAATCTCTGCCCCCGTGCGGGGGGGGGAACAGCGCGTCGAGGCGGAACTGAAGGAGCAGCGTGCGCTGAAGCGGGCTGAAGTTGTCATCGGAGATTAGGTAGAGAAGCGTGCCCATCTCGGGATCCTCGCGCACCGCGAGGCCTTCGAAGTTGTCAACCGCCAGCGGCAGCTCGAGCTGGGCGATCACCTCCCCCTGAAGCCGCGCCGCGGCCCTGACGCTGGCTCCTGAAAGCCGCCGAATGCGCGCGGCTGGCCCGCTGATCACGCTATAGCGGCGCTCGAGCAGCAGAACGTCGCCGCTGGCCAGCGTCGCGAGGTCGGTCGGCGAGAACCCCTTCGAGGGTAGATAAGAGACGAGAGCGAATCCAATCTTCTCGATGAGCCAGCCTTTGAGACTTCCGTCGGGGTTCTTGAACTCCTCTGCGAGCGCCAGAAGGGAGCCATCCGGAAGGACCGTCACGGCCTCGAGCCCGCCATTGGCAGGCGCATCCGCAAGCTCGGCCGGAGCGCGAAGGGGCTGGGCTGGGGCGGTGAAGGCGGCCGGAGGCGGCGGGTATCGCCAAACACGATGAGCATGCTCGAAGGCCACGATGAGGGAGCCGTCTTGGTCTCGCGCCAGCGCCTCGGCATCGCGAAGCTGGCCGCGCAGGACGCGTCCTTCGGGTGTCAGGAGGGGCGCGATCTCCCATGCGGTGAGGCCAGCGAGCCTTCCGTTTGCATCATGGCGGAGCCGAGCGGTGAGCCAGTAGCCGTTGTCCGAGACCGCGTAGAGCGAGTCGCCGTCCGCGCTCAGCGCGAGCCCCGAAAGGCCGCCGAAGCGGGAGTCCGCCGAGCGCAGCTCGAATCCGCTGAGAAAGGTCAGACCGCCGATGCGCCGGCGACCGGGCGTCTCGGGATCCAGCTCGATGGGGACCGCCTCCACGGCGGGAGGCCCCGCGGCGTGGGCTACCGCCTGCCTTTCCAACCCCGGGATTGCGAGCAGTAGGCAACAAGCCGCCCCGAAGACTGCGACCTGTATGCTCCCCTTATCCACGGTCAATTGAGTGACCTCCCCATGCTCAAAGTTTCTGGTCTAAATGCCGATAGTGTACCTAAAGTGGGGGTTTCAGGGGGCCCCAACATGATTAGTGCCATCTTTTCCGCCGTAAGCGGGTTGGTCGCTCAGAGGATGCGGCTCGATGTCTCGGCGAACAACGTTGCCAACCTGAACACCAATAACTTCAAGAAGTCGCGCGTAGTGCTGGAGAGCACCCAACCC
This sequence comes from Methylomirabilia bacterium, assembly GCA_046758385.1. Classification (GTDB taxonomy): domain Bacteria; phylum Methylomirabilota; class Methylomirabilia; order Rokubacteriales; family CSP1-6; genus JBHIAB01. Next base: position 1,801 of record JBHIAB010000126.1, read on the forward strand.
GCCGGTGTCCGGGCCAGTGTCCAGCAGGTCAATACGCCGGGTGTGCCGATTCCAGACGGGTTCGCCGTGCGCCCGGGCGATGAAACCTCCAACGTCGACCTGGTGGAGGAGACCGTCACGCAGATCGGTGCCCTGCAGGGCTTTCGCGCCAATCTCAATATAGTACGGGCCGCTGACCAGATGCTGAAGCATCTCATTGATACGTTCAGATAAGAGCGCGTCTCGTAGATCCGACGACGGTTGCTTTTTCTCCTTCCTCCTTCTGACGCCCTCCCCTGTCTCTCCTGCCCGTTTCTTTTGACCAGCCGTCGGCCACCGCGGTACCATCCTGAACCCTAGGGGGGAAGCGGTCGTGAGCCAGCCACCTATGGCGCGAGAGTTCCCAATCATCACGGAAGAGGCGCTGGCCTCGCTCCGCCGTTTGATCGGTCAGCCGGTTCGGCGCGCCGAACCGTACATCGAGGTGATCACACGAGATGCCATCCGCCATTGGGCCCACGGCATCGGCGATCGCAATCCCTTCTGGCTCGAGCGCGGCGTGGCGCCTCCCACCATCCTCTTTGCCATGGACCGCATCGTCTCGGGCTATGTGGGCGGGTTGCCCGGGGTCCACGCCATGTATGGCGGCACAGACTTCCGCTGGCGGGGGCTCATCCGCGAGGGGGATCGCATCGTCGGCGAAAGCGTGCTGCTCGACCTGATCGAGAAGCCCTCGACTTTTTCGGGGCGCGCCATCCAGCAGATCTACCGCACCACCTTTACCACCCAGACGGGGGACGTGGCCTGCGAGGCAGACTCCTGGTGCTTCCGCACGGAGCGGGACACCGCGCGCGAGCGTGGGAAGTACGGGACGGTGGGGCCCCATCGCTACACCCCCGAAGAGATCGAGCGCATTCGGCTCGCCTACCGGCACGAGGAGATCCGTGGCGCCGCGCTACGCTTTTGGGAGGATGTGCAGGTCGGCGAGGCGCTCCCGGAAGCGGTGAAGGGCCCGCTCACCGTCACCTCGGTCATCGCCTTCCTCCAGGGCTGGGGAGGGCTCTACGTCCGTGCCCACGGGCTCGCCTTCGAGATGTTCGAGCGCCATCCCGCGCTGGCCATCCCCGATGCCTTCGGCGTCCCGGAGCCTCCGGAGCGGGTGCACTGGGACGAGGCCATGGCCCGGGCCGTGGGCGTGCCTGGCGCCTACGATTACGGCCCGGAGCGCGTGGCGTGGCTCGGCCATCTGGTTACCAACTGGATAGGGAACGACGGCTTGCTCTCCAGGCTGAACGTGCGTGTGCTTCGGCACAACCTGATCGGGGACACCACCTGGTGCCGTGGGCGCGTGGCGAGCAAGGAGCCTGAGGGCGTTGTGCATCTCGAGCTCTCTGCAGAGAACCAGCGGCACGAGGTGTCGGCCGCAGGGACGGCGACGGTGATCCTGCCGACTCGTGCCGTTCCAACTTAACGGACCAAACGCTGTTGGCTGCGTTCAGTACAAGCCTGTGTCTGGCTTCCGCGCACGACAGAGCACCAGATAGTTGGAACGGCACTCGCTCCAGCACGTCGTGACTCCCACGGCGCTCACCGGGCTTCGGGTCATCGAGCTTGGCGAGCTCGTTTCGGCCCCCTACTGCGGGAAGCTCCTCGCCGATCACGGCGCGGAGGTCGTGAAGGTCGAGCCCCCGGAGGGCGACCGCGCCCGGCGTCACGGGCCGTTTCCTCACGACGTCCCGCACCCGGAGCGGAGTGGGCTCTTCTGCTACCTCAACACCAACAAGCTCGGGGTGACACTCGACGTTCACGGTGAGGAGGATTGGGCCCGGCTCCACACCCTCATCGGGACCGCGGACGTTCTCGTGGAAAACCTCTACCCGCCAGCTCTCGAGGCGCTGGGCCTCGCGCCCGAGGAGACCCGCCGCCGGTGGCCGCACCTGATCCATGTCTCTATCACGCCCTTCGGCCATCGGAGCCCGTATCGGAGCTGGCGCGGGCGCGCTCTGCAGGCCTCGGCGGCCGGCGCTGCGACCGTGACGATCGGCGAGCCCGGCCGCCCACCACTTCCCCTGCCGGTCTCCCAGCCCGACTATCAAGGAGGGGTCAATGGCGCGATCGGGGCGCTGCTGGCCCTCTTTGCGCGCGAGCGAACCGGAAGGGGGCAGCACGTGGACATCGCGACGGCTGATGTCGTGGCATTTTACGGAGGAATTACGTCGACGATGTACACGCCCTATGGGCTCCCGTGGAGCCGCGAGGGTCACCGCGCCTCGAGGTCCGGGGGGTATTACCCGTACACGATTCTTCCCTCCCAGGACGGCTGCGTCTGCCTGATCACCCGGTCGGGACACCCGTGGAAGCGGTTCTGCGAGGCCATGGGGAACCCTCCGTGGACCCGGGATCCGCGCTACCGGGACCGCCGGCGCATGGGGACGGAATACGCGGACGAGGTGGACGCCCTGCTGGTGCCGTGGCTCCGGGAGCACACCATGGACGAGCTGCTGGAGATCTTCCGGCGGCAGGGGATCCCCTTCTCGATTGTCCGTACCGCCGATCGCGTGGCGCGCTGCCCCCAGCTCAGAGCGCGCGGCTTCTTCGTGCAGATATCGCGGGCTGAGGTGGGCGCGCTGACCTACCCTGGGGCGCCGTGGAAGATGTCGCGGACGCCCTGGCGGGTGGATCGCCCCGCGCCGCTCCTTGGTGAGCACAACGAGGTCGTGTTCGACCCGGCGCTCCGGGCGGCAAGGGCGGCCGACTCGCCGCGTCACCCGGTGAGCGCCGTCGAGGAGTCGTTTTTTGGTGGAACCATGCGCCCGCTTGAGGGCGTTCGGGTCGTGGACTTCGGGTGGGTCGCCGTTGGCCCGGTTCTGTCGAGTCTCCTAGGGGAGATGGGGGCGGAGGTCATCAAGGTCGAGTCCCGCGCGCGTCTGGATTACTGCCGCTTGATCCCGAAGCCCGTGATGGAGGGGGAATCAGTCCGGGCAGCCTTCGCCGCTCGGGTCGAGGAAATCGACGCGGTGCCCATGTTTCACAACTACAACCGCGCGAAGCTCGGGATCACCGTAGACCTCTCGCACCCCGACGCCCCGCGGCTCATCAGGCGTCTGGTGGCCGTGAGCGACGTGGTCGTGGAGAACTTCTCTCCACAGGTCCTCCGCGAGGTCGGCCTCGACTACGAGCCGCTTCGGGCGGTCCGGCCCGATCTCATCATGATTTCGTGCTCGGCGGCAGGGCAAGATGGGCCCTGGAGCGACCTTCGGACCTTCGCTCCGTCGCTTTCGAGTCTCGCGGGGCTCGAGGCGCTGATCGGCTATCGGGGCGAGCGTGTGCTGGGAGCGCTGAGCTTGGGGTATGCGGATCCGTCCAACGCCCATCACGGCGCCTTCGCTGTGCTGGCGGCGCTCTGGCACCGCGAGCGAACCGGAGAGGGCCAGTACATCGACATGGGCCAGCTCGAGACCACGGTGGGCCTGGCTGCCGAGCCGCTCATGGACTTTCTCATGAACGGCCGGACCTGGGGGCCTCAGGGGAGCGATCATCTCAGCATGGCCCCCCATGGCCATTACCCGTGCCGTGGTGATGACGAGTGGGTCGCCATCGCGGCGGGTGACGATGACGAATGGCGCCGGTTGGCAGCCGCCCTTGACCTGTCGGACTGGCTGCAGGACCCGCGCTTTGAGACGGTGGCGGGGCGCCGGGCTCATGCCCAAGAGATCGACGCCGGAATTGCTGGATGGACCCGGCTCCGCTCCAAGTGGAAGGCGGCCGAGGAGCTTCAGGTGGCTGAGATCGCGGCCTTCCCTGTGCTCAGGCTCGGGGAGCAGGAGGGGAGCACACATTTCCGGGCGCGGGGGCTCCTCGAGGAGGTGCGTCACCCGGAGATAGGGGCGATACGCGTCTACAAGCACCCGATTCGTCTGAGCGAAACGCCAGGCGTCACCGGGATGGCGCCCCGGCTGGGCGAGCACAATGACCGGGTGTTTCGGGAGGTTCTCGGGCTCACGGATGAGGAGATTCGAACCCTCAAAGCCGAACGGGTGATCTACTGATATTCCAGAAATGCCCTCTCACCGAAGCGGGGTTTTCAGTTCCGTCCCTTGGGCCCATCACGGAAGAGGCGCTCCGGGCGCACATCCCGGCGTTTGGGACGGTCACGAATCCCGTCGACTTCACCGGAGCGCTGATCGGCGGTCCCGCATCAACCCCTTGATCGTGCTGCCGGCCGGGCGAGGGGTCAGAGTCGCCGATGCGCTGATTGCCCGCCGTCCGAGAGCGTAGTGCCGTTCCCACTATTTGTGACGACTTTCGCGCTGCGCGCAGTCGCGATGGTTGTCGTAAACGCAAGCAGGTAACAGTCGGCGCAACAAGTTGGAACGGCACTAGGCTCTTTGACAACGATCCCATCCTGGGGTACAAAGAGGTCCTCGCATGATCAGAGGCCCATCAACGTGAGGAGCAAGGAGGAAGCCATGAAGCGGACAGGCACAATCTTGATGCTGGGCGCGGTTTTGATGTTGGCCACGTGGGCGACTGCCGACGCGCAGACGGTCTGGAAGCTCCAGTCGCTCCTGAATCCTGGATACATGGGAACAGACGCCGAGATCTGGTTCTCCAAGGAGGTCGAGAGGCGGACCGGCGGCAAGCTGAAGATCACCGTGTACCCGGGAGGGGCCTTGGGCTTCGGAGGCGCCAGGATCCTTACCGCCGTAGGCGGGGGACTTCTCGAGGCCTCGCAGATGTGGGGCGCCCACGTCTCCGGCGACCTCCGGCTGTCCGAGATCATCGAGCTGCCGGGGCTGATCCCGTACGATATTCCGCTCAGGAAGAAGATCGTTCAGATGGTCCTCCCCCATCAGGAAAAGGCGATGGCGCGCGTTGGGGTGTTCCCCTTTGCGTCAGGCCAGGTGGAGCCGCGAAACATTTACTCCCGCAACCCCATCCGAAGTCTCGCTGACCTGAAAGGCGTCAAGCTCCGGGCGCAGGGGGTTGTCGAGACGGAGTTTACCAAGGCCATCGGGGCCACCCCGGTCACCCTCTCCTGGGAGGAAGTGTACCCGGCGATGCAGCAAGGTGTGATTGACGCCTACTGGGTGACCCACAGCGCCACCTACAACGCCAAGCTCTACGAGGTGGCCAAGTACTGCTACGAGGTGGGCATCGGTGGGGCCAACTGGTACATCGTCCTGAGCAAGGAGGCTCTCGACGCGCTCTCGCCCGACGTCAGAAAGGTCGTCCTCGACCTCCGCCAGCCTGTGGCAGAAAAACTCTGGGACCGGGTGGACCCGGACATCCGGGAGTTCAGGAAGCGCCTGGTCGACAAGGGCATGACCTTCGCTCAAGCTTCCCCTGAGGACATGGAGACCATGCTGAAGGTAGCCCCGAAGGTCTGGGACATCTGGCTCCAGAAGGCAGGGCCCGATGCAAAGCAGCTGGTGGAGCGGATCAAGGCCATCGTGGCTGAGTGGGAAAAGAAGGGGCGAAAGCTCTAACGTTCGGATGCGTCGTCTGATCCGCGCGCTGGAGGCGATCTCCGAGGCCGCGGGCGCCCTCGCGGCGCTCGTGGTCCTCGGTCTCACACTGTTCATCACCAGCGCGGTGTTCTCGAGAAGGGTCCTGGGCTCCCCGATCCTGGCTGCCGATGAGGTCTCCGGGTACTTCCTCCTGGCCATCGTCTTCCTGGGGCTCGCCTACACGATGAAGAGCGGAGGACACATCCGGTCTGACATCGTGCTGGCCCACGTCCCGCCCAGGATGCGTGGCGGGCTGGAAACGCTCGCCACGCTCCTAGCACTGGCCTTCGCTCTCGTGCTGCTCGCGGGCAACTGGCGCCTCATCGCCCAGTACTACACTCGAGGGACCCTTTCGTTCAGGTACCTTCAGATTCCGCTTTGGATTCCTGGCATCCTCCTTGTTGCCGGGGCGGCCGTTCTGGTCGTGCAACTGGTTGCCCAGCTCCTGCGACGGCTCACCGGGCCAGGCCCTTCGAGTTAGCGACCGACCAGGTCGAGGGCCCAGGCGAATCTTGTTCGGACAGATCCCATGCCCGGCCTGACCGTGCTCGTGGTCGCGGTGACCCTCATGGTCGCCCTGCTGGTAGCCGGAGTCTGGATCGCCTTTGCGGTAGGCCTGGGCGGGCTTGCCGCCCTCTATCCGATCCTTGGTCAGAAGACGCTGATCCTGTTCGGGCTCACGAGTTGGGAAGCCTCGACAGGCTTTGTCCTCGTGGCAATCCCGCTCTTTGTCTTCATGGGGGAGCTGATCTCGAGCGGCGGGCTCGTTCAGCACCTTTACTCGGGCGTCTCCAAGGCCATCAGGGGCGTCCCCGGCGGGTTGGTCCAGACCAACATCATCGCGTGCACTATCTTCGCGGCGTGTTCGGGCAGTAGCCTTGCCTCTGCGGCCACCATGGGGCGGATGGCTTACCCGGAGCAGGTCGGCAAACGCGGCTATGACCCGAGCCTGGTTCTGGGTTCTGTAGCGGCGGGCGGGACTCTGGGCATCCTGATCCCGCCGAGCATTTTTTTCATCGTCTATGCCTCGATAGCCGACCAGTCCGTGGGCAAACTCTTCCTCGCCGGTCTCTTCCCTGGCCTCATCATGTCGAGCGCCTTCATGCTCTACGTGGTGGTTCGGTGCGTGCTCCAGCCAGCCTTGATTCCCGCGGAGGCCCTTGGTAATCCGGGCGGAAGCTGGCGGCTCCGCCTCGGGGGACTGCTGGAAGTGTGGCCGTTCGTGCTCCTGATCGTCGCGGTCCTCGGCGGGATCTATGGGGGGATCGCCACCCCCACCGAGGCAGCGGGCGTGGGGGCCTCGGTGTCCCTCCTGATCGCTCTGGGCTATCGCGCCTTGACGTGGCGTGCGCTGTGGGGGGCCTGCCTGGGCACAGTGCGGACCACGTGCATGATCTTTCTCGTCCTGATCTCGGCGAAGGTGATGGCAGTGGCGTTGGCGTACTACGGGGTTCCGAGTCTGATGAAGGATTTCGCCCAGTCGTTCGGCTCCCCGGTGATCCTCCTGCTGATCATCTCCCTTGTCTACCTCGTCCTGGGGACCATCTTCGAGGATTTCTCCCTCATGATCATCCTGCTGCCGTTTGTCCTCCCCATCACCCAGGCCGCGGGGTACGACCCCATCTGGTTCGGAGTGTACATGTGCATGCTCCTGGAGGCGGGTCTTCTCTCCCCTCCGATCGGTCTCAACCTCTTCGTGATCCAGGGAGCGACGGGGGCCCGACTGGGCCAGGTGGTCTGGGGGAGCATTCCCTTCCTCGGGCTCCTGCTCTTCGGAGCCGCTCTCATCGTCGTGTATCCGCAGATCGCCCTCTGGCTTCCCTCCCTGTGGATCGGCTAGATCGCTAGCGCCGTGCCGATAACCGTTGTTGGCGGAACAAGCATCCTAGTGCCGCCGGCCATTGCTGCCGCGTCGAGGTGGGTGTGGCTGAAGAGTTTCGCCAGGCGCGCACCGACTACGCGCGGAAGCGCGAGGGCACGGGGCTCGGGCTGACGCTCGTCCAGGGCGCGTCAGACCAGATTGCTCAGGACCTCGGCAGGGATCTGCCCTCGTAACGTGGGGTACGATTCCAAGAGGCGAGCGACGTCGGCAAGGTCTTTCTGGCGCTTGCTGGACCGTCGCGTCTCATCCATCGCTGCCCACACTTTCCCTTGGAGGAGGTCCTCGAGGCGGGCCACCGGCAGGTGGAGGCCCAGCACCTCTCGGATCGTCGCCCGATCGACGAATGGGGCGTACCTTGGGTCGGTTTGAACTTGAACTCGAAGGTCGGACCCCGGCAAAGAGACGTTGCACTCCCCCTTAGCGGTGCTCAGCCTGTATCCTCTCTGCGAGGCGGGCGGGCGAAGAGAATCGCGACGGCAAAGGCGAGCGGAGGCACCAGCTGGGCGAGAAGGGCCAACCGGTAGCCCCCCAGCCAGTCGTAGCCGATGGCCAGCGGCAGCGGACCCAGAGCCGCGCCCCCGATGAGGATAGTAGTGGCGAAGCCCTGGATGCTTCCCACATGGGTGCGGCCGAAGTAGTGGGCCCACACATAAGGGTACGCCGTCATCAGCCCGCCCTGCATGGTGCCGAGCACGGCTCCGTAGAGGACCGCCGTGGCCGGTGAGCGGACGAACAGGAGCGTTCCGATGGAGAGCGCCATGAGCGCAAGGACGGAGGAGAGAATGAAGCGTGCCGGATAGCGATCCAACAAGAGCCCGGCGACCATGGTGAAGACAGCCAGAAACACGGCCTGGACGCCGAAGATGTTGGCGGCGAGCTGCCGGCTCAGTCCCTGCTCCTCGAAGTAGGCGACCTGGTGAA
>JBHIAB010000127.1:0-10090 GCA_046758385.1 Methylomirabilia bacterium
TGAACGTGAGGCTCGTAGGGGCAGAGTGGGTCCTCCCCAGTGGGGTCGCCGGTGGCGGCGTAGGCGCGGGCGCGGGAGCCACCGCAGATCTCCCGGAACTCGCAGCGGCCGCACCGGCCCTGGAACCCCTCAGCCTGGCGCAGGCGTCTGAACAGCGGAGCCTCCCGGTATAACTCGACCGGGCTCGCGGACCTGAGATTCCCCGCCGCCAGCGGCAAAAAGCCTGACGGCGTCACGTCCCCCGTGTGGGAGACGAACATGATCCCGTTGCCGTCGCGGATGCCAAACCCCCGCCGGCTCAGGTGCTGGCGCATTTCTTCCCCGCCCCGCCCCTCCGCCCGTAGGCGCTGGAGCACCACGCGCCGGTAGTGCGGGGCCTCCGTGGTCGTGACTTGGAAGGAAACGTCCCACGAGAGCTCATAGAGCCACGTCAAGAGCATCTCGCACTCGTACGGGGTGAGCTGGCCAAGCACGCGCCCGCGCCCCACCTGGATCAGGAAGAAGAGGCTCCAGCGTCCTGCCCCCAGCCGAGCCACCAGCTCGGCGATCTCAGGCAGATCGGCCAGCGTCTCGGTGGTGACCAGGCTGTTGATCTGGAGCAGAATCCCTTCCTCCAGGGCTGCGCATGCGGCCTCGAGGGTCCGGGCAAAGCACCCCGGGACCCCCCTGAAACCATCGTGGCGGACCGGGTCGGACCCGTCCAGGCTGAGCGACATGGCCCGCACGCCTGACCGCTTGAACTGGCGGACGACCTCCGGCATCAGTGCTGGCGTCCCGCTCGGGGCCACGGACAGGTCGAGCCCGAGAGCGGCGCCATGCTCCAGCACCTCCCAGAAATCAAGACGCTTGAGAGGGTCCCCACCCGTCAGGATCACGTGGGGCGCCGGCTGAAACTCCGCCAGCGCCTCGAGCAGGCGGCGCGCGTCGGCCGTACTGAGCTCGGCGGGGTCGCGCCCGGGGATGGCCTCGGCACGACAGTGGCGACAGGCCAAGTCGCAGGCCCGGGTCAGCTCCCAGTAGACCCTGAGCGGACCCTCAGCGAACACGAACCGAGAGCTCAGCCCACCCCTCCTCTCCGACTCATTCGAACTCGGTCTCCTCCTACTCGCGGCGGCCGACGGGCACGTAGTCCCGCACAGGAGATCCCAGATAGAGCTGCCTGGGCCGGGCGATCTTCTGCTCCGGGTCGGCCAGCATCTCGATCCACTGGGCCAGCCACCCCGAAGTCCGCGGGATGGCGAACAGCACGGGGAACATCTCCACCGGGAACCCCATGGCCTGGTAGATCAGGCCTGAGTAGAAGTCCACGTTGGGGTAGAGCTTACGGCTAACGAAATAATCATCCGCCAGCGCAATCCGCTCCAGCTCCAGGGCGATGGTGAGGAGCGGGTTGGGCTTGGTCACGGCAAAGACCTCGTCGGCCAGCTGCTTGATGATCCGGGCCCGTGGATCGTAGTTCTTGTACACCCGGTGGCCGAACCCCATCAGCCGCCCCTCACCCGCCTTGACCTTCCGGACGAACTCCGGCACCTTCTCCACCGACCCGATCTCCCGGAGCATCCGCAGCACGGCCTCGTTGGCCCCGCCGTGCAGTGGCCCGTACAGCGCGGCGGCCCCGCCCGCGATTGCGCAGTAGGGATCCGACAGCGAGGAGCCCACGCTGCGCACGGCGTTGGCGGAGCAGTTCTGCTCGTGGTCGGCGTGAAGGATGAAGAGCACGTCGATGGCCCGCTCCAGCACGGGGTCAGGCTTGTACTTCACCTCGGTGGTCTTGAAAAGCATGTTGAGAAAGTTGCCGGGATAGCTCAAGTCGTTGTCCGGATAGGCATAGGGCATCCCCAGGCTGTGCCGGTACGCGAAGGCCGCCAGCGTGGGCATCTTGGCAATGAGCCGGACGACCTGAAGGTGCCGAATCTCCGCATCACTGCCGCGCTTCGCCTCAGGGTAAAAGGTCGACAGGGCCGCGGCGGCCGAGACCAGCCTGGCCATGGGATGGGCGTCGTAGTGGAAGCCGTCCAGGAACTTCTTCAGGTTCTCGTGAATCCAGGTGTGGTGGGTAATCTGCCAGGTCCAGTCCTCGAGCTGAGCGCTGGTGGGCAGCTCCCCGTGGATCACGAGGTAGGCGACCTCCAGGTAGGTGGACCGCTCGGCGAGCTGCTCGATCGGATACCCCCGGTACTGCAGGATCCCCCGGTCACCGTCGATGAAGGTGATCGCGCTCTTGCAGGACGCGGTGTTCATGAAGGCCGGATCGTAGGACAAGAGCCCGAAGTCCTCCGGATCGACCTTGATCTGCCTGAGATCGATCGCCCGGATCGCCCCATGCTCGATCGGAACCTCGTACGACTTCCCCGTACGGTTGTCGGTGATGCTCAGCATGTTCTCAGACTTTGCCATAGAAGGCCCCCCTCGTCCAGCTCGCGACGGCTGGATGCTTCAACGCCCCCAGTCAGCCCCCTGGCTCCCCACCAGATCTCCGGACGGGCGTTCCTTCAGAGCTTCAACTCAGCCTCCAGGCCGCAAAGTGGGCGACCGTCTCGCCCACGTTTCCCGCTCCGAGAATGGTGATCTTCGGCCTCATCGCATACCTCCTCGGCGCCTATCCCTCACGCTCTGCCCTCGGCGGTTTCGGTATCGGCTGACCACGGTCGCCTCTCGCACATCCAGCACCCTCCCGCACACCGGATCATTCTTCATGTCCCGCGCTCCTTCCCCGGCTGGCTCGCGCGCTTGAAGAGCAGAACCGGCACCGCCGCGCTCCGGAGCACTCCCTCGGCCACGCTGCCGAAGACCAGGCGCTGCAGTCCGCTGCGACCGTGAGTGGCCATGACAATCAGATCTACGCGCTCCTGGGCGGCATAGGTGGCGATTGCCTGCGCCGGCGTCCCGGACGTGACCGCCGAGACTACTCTGAGGGCCTTCTCTCTCAGCGGCTCCGCCGTCTTGATCAAATACTGCTCGGAATCCCGCCTTCGCTCAGCCACCCACTCATCCAGCCGGATCGAGGCCCCGCCCTGGAGAACGGCGGACGGGAGTGGCTCGAGCACCTGCAAGAGGGTCACCGTCAGATCTCGCGGCCCGGCTACCCGTTCCACCACCGGGAGAATCCCCTCGGAAAGCTCTGAGCCATCCAGAGGCACAAGGACCTTGCGCGTGGCCCACGCCTTCCAGGCCGACTGGCCCCGCATCAGCAGCACGGGGATCTCGGCAGCGCCGACGACTCCTGCGGCCACGCTCCCCAAAAGGTGGCGACTCAACCCGCCTCGGCCGTGCGTGGCCATGGCGATCAGATCCACGCCGTTGAGCACGGCCGCTTCCGTGATGGCCGTGACCGGATCCCGAACGGAGACGGCCACCCGCACCTGTTGGAGGCCTCGCCGCTCCAGTCGCTCGGCGATGGAGTTCAGATAGGCCTCCCCTTCCTCCACGGCCTGCCTCTCTGCCCGAGCGTCAGCGGAGGCCCGTCCGTCGCGAGCGGGGACAGCCCGGAGCAGGACCACCTCGGCTTCGTCTTCTTTGGCCCACTCCTCCGCGACCGGGAGGATGCTCTCAGCGAGGAGCGACTCATCGAGTGGAACCAGGATCCGCCTCATTGGGGCCCCCAGCCTCTCCTGCCGGCTTCGTCATCTCCTCACGAGGCCCACTGCCGCCACAAGAGCGTCGACCGTTAGCCCTCCGCGCATTGGCCGACAAAGGGGCATGTCGGAGGTCCGGTCCCACCGGGTGGGGCCGCGGTCAGCGCCACCGGCTCCACTCCCAGGAGTTGACACTCGGCCAGGAGGAATGCACCGAGCAGCCGGGCCGCAAACCGATAGGCATCACTCTCCGTCGCGGCCTCCACCCGGTCGGCGAACGCCTCGCCCCACGCGCCGAGGTGATCGGCCAGGAACGTGACAGCCGCCTGCTCGGAAATCTCCCGGCCTTCTCCGTGAGACTCGACGGCCGCATGAGCCGCTTTGAGCAGTAGGAGGCTCATGAACTCGAGCTCCACGGCGACGTGATCGGGGAATTCCCCCAAGCCGTCGGCAAGTCGGAACCCGAACGCCTCGTAGAACCCCAGAAGATCAGCCAGGCGATGCCCCTTGCGGGTCGCGACAAGCGGGTCGTACTCGCTCTCGTACGGCGTCGCGGTCAGGCCGACAGAAAAGAGACGAATGTACTCGCCTTCTCCGGGTTCGGTACGAATGCTCGGCAGGTCCTCGACGATGGGCCCAAGACCCTGCTGATGACCCTCCGGGAGGTCCTGGATGATCCGGGGGAGCGCGGAAAAAAGGTGGAGGACTCCCTCCGGACGCGGAGGAAGGAAGGCCAGAGCCAGCAGCTTATAGGTCGCGCTGCGCGCGAGGGTTGCGGCGAGTTCCCACGCCATGGCTACGGCCTCACGGGGCCCAGCGTAACGGCGATCCAGCTGGAGATGCCTTTGCGTGAGCCAATCTCTCCCGCCCCACCGTCCCAGGCCGCGAAGGCCACGTGGACGGTCTTCCCGGGACCCCAGGCGGGGTCGTTGGGATCACCGGCAGCCAAGGGGCGGGCGATCACCACTTGCCATCCCCCGTTGGCATACACACCCTTGCCAACCGCGCTCTGCCGGTCGTTGCTGGTCAGCGTGCCGAATCCCTCGGCAATCTGCTCCTCGATGGAGGTACGCTTTTCGGGTTGGGAGCGCGGGTTGCCGAGCACCCAGCCGGTCAGGAAGCGCTGGGCCTCGGGGTTCGTCCATTCTCGGATGTCGTAGGGTGGTTCGCCGACCACGAAGGGATACCAGTCCTGCCAGGCGTTCGGATAGAGCTGAGCCACGTCCTGAAAGGTCTGGTCAATGTCCTCCTGCCAGTCCGCCTTCCAGTGGAGGATCAGGACCCGCTCGTTGGGCGCGCCCATGGTGATGGCCGCTGCCTTCCCTACCGGGACCATGAGCGCCACCGCATCGCGGAAGGAATCGGTGTACATGACGGAGTTCTTCGTGGCGTCCCTCCAGGTGAGGAGGAAGGCGACCCAGGTGCCGTTATGAAGCGCTTTGACCGTGAGCTGCTTGATCGAGGGCGCCAGCTTCCAGGGCTTGGCGATGGCCTGCGGTCCCAGCGTGATCTCGACGGCAGGCGCGACCGTCCAGCCGCCCCAGCGCGGATCGACCGGAATCATGGGCTCCACGAATGGAACGGTCAGCGTGGTTTGCTGAGCCCAGGCAGTGGCGGCGCCCAACGCGAGGCCAGAAACCAGCAGATAGAGCAGCAGTCGTGATCGGGCGCTCATGGCGTCCTCCTAGGTGATGTTGTGCCGGTAGACCTGCCGGGCCGCGTCGTAGAAGGGACGGAGGTAAGCCGGTTCTTTCAGCGGCACGCGGACGATCTCCCGCCCCTTCTTATCGTATCCCGCCGCCTCACCGCTCGCGGGAAACGTCCTAAACGACTCGACGATCTCCTTGGTGTCACCGAACAGATGAAGCAACCCGAGCAGCTCGGGGTCGTCCTTCCCCTTGAGGTAGGTCTCAATGGCCTGATCGACCCCCGGCCCGAACATCTGGCGGAGAAACACCCGCGGCACGTTTACGGGCGGGATGTAGTAGACGTTCCCCTCCAGACCGAGCTGGGGGTAGAGCGGCAGCGCCACCTTTCGCACGTGGACGAGGAAGTCGACGGGGCGGTCGGCTTTGACCTCCTCGGGCTTTGAGATGAACCCCATGAGCCGGATCTTCCCGATGCAGGTGGTCACGCACCGGGGCTGGACCCCCTGTTCCACGGCGGGGTAGCACCCGATGCACTTCTGGGAGATGCGAATGACGGGATTGAAGAGCACCTTGCCGTAGGGGCAGGCCCGAACGCACTCCCGGTACCCTCGGCAGCGACCCTGGTCCACGAGCACGATCCCATCCTCGGGTCGCTTGTAGATCGCCTGCCGAGGGCAGGCGGCCAGACAGGCCGGGTAGGTGCAGTGCATGCAGATGCGGGGGAGGTAGAAGAACCAGAGCTTGTGGGTCGGCATGGTGAAGTAGGCGCCCTGCTCGACTTGACCTGAAGCCTCGTCCTCTCCGTTGTTGGAGTGGGCCCAGTCCATCTCATCAGGGAGATAGCCGAGGACCTGTTCTCCCGGCGGCGTGGCTTCGAAGATTGTCTTTCCCGCATACTGATCGCCCTCCCAAACCTGAGATCCCAGCTTGTCCAGGATCTTCACGTCCCACCCCATCGGGTAGCCACCGTAGGGCTTGGTCTCCACGTTGTTCCACTGCATGTACTCCTGCCCCTTCCCCGCGGTCCAGGTGGTCTTGCACGCCATCGTGCAGGTCTGGCAGGCGATGCACTTGTTCAGATCGAAGACGGCGGCAAACTGTCGCCGGGGACGAGACTCCGGAAACCGGTACTCCATCTCGCGGCCGATCTGCCAGTTCTTAACCGTTGGCATGGCCTACCTCCTCACCTGGATATAGCCGCCGCCGAGGAAGCGTTTGAGCGCTTCGTTCTCGTAGGTCGGGCGGAAGCCGTGAGCCGCCGGGTGCCAGAGGCCCCGCCCTCCGATCCCGCCGTCCTCGGCCTTCTGGATCCTGGCCATGGATTCCCGGGGCGCGCCATTCACCGTGTGGACACCGGCGAGAAACCCCTTGCCGATGACCTGGCCGAAGAGGTTCTTCCTCACCAGGGAATCGGTGGAGAGGGTCGGACGGAGCCAGGCGCGGGTCAGGCTCTGGTGGCTCCCGTAGCGGAACATGGCCTGGTAGTTGGTGGCGGGGTTCTTTGCCAGGCCGTCGAGGCGAGACTCGTGACCCCGGACCGAGCCGTGTGTCGACCCGTACATGTTGAACCACATCCGGGCGACGCCGCCGGGTGTGCCCGGGTAGTAACGCACCCGGCACATCATGCGCGCCACCTTGTACATCGGATCGCCGGGCTTCCAGCCCCGATAGGGACGATCTTCGGCCCACCCATCCACCCAGATGTAGTCGCCGTCCTGGATTCCCAGAGCCTTTGCGTCTTCCGGGTTCATGTCGGCGTACCCCTCGGCCAGAAACGGCATCCGCTTGTCCCGACGATACACATC
The DNA here is from genome assembly GCA_046758385.1 of Methylomirabilia bacterium. Taxonomy (GTDB): domain Bacteria; phylum Methylomirabilota; class Methylomirabilia; order Rokubacteriales; family CSP1-6; genus JBHIAB01. The sequence goes on from JBHIAB010000127.1 coordinate 7,030, forward strand.
CGAGAAGGGACCGAAGGAGACCGCCAGGAAGTCGATGTCGACCCCTGTCGTGTGGGCGCCGTGGCGGTACTTCGGGGTATGGAAGATGAACGGGAAGCCGGCCTTCACGAGGGGGCTCGGACGCTTCTTGAGCTCCTCCCACGAGAGCACTACGGTAAGGACCTGGCGGATGTCCGATCTGGCGAAGTCGGCAGCCGAGATGCCGAACTCATCCGGCGACACCGGCCGAATGGCTGGATGGGGCTTGGCCACGATGACGCTCGGCTGGTAAAACGTGGCCTCCACGGGCTCTTTGTAAACCGGGAGATTCTCGCCGAGGGTGATGAACTCGTCCTCCTCCCGGTAGAACTCCAGGCGGCCCGTCTTGGTGTACCAGGGGCGGGATTCATTGGTCTGCTCCCACCCCATCTGAACGGGGGCGGTGCGAGTCATCATCGGTGTCGGGATCCCATCCCGGGCTCGCTCCTCGAGCTCCTCGAAGCGGTACCCTTTCGTGGTGTTGGACGCATCGAGGATCCGGTTCAGGTAAACCTCCACCCGCCCCTCGTGGACAAACTTCCAGTAGTCGACAAACCGCCGGTCCCCGGTGATACGGGCAAGCTTGGCTGAGATTCCTGCCGTGACGTCGAGGTCGGAGCGGGTGTCCAAAAGCCTCGGGTGAGGCGTCCGGGGGAAGACGGTGATGAACGGATTCGTGACCGACGCGGTCATGTCGGGGAACCGGAGCTCGTTCCAGGCGTCCACGGGGAAGACGATGTCCGAGTACTCGCAGGTCATCGTCCACCACCACTCGTTGGTGCACCAGAGCTCGATCTTCGGGAGCGTGTTGGCGATGACGTCATAGGCCCCTTTGGCGTTGCCGAGGATGGAGTTGGTGTTGCACACGAAGACGGCCTTGGTGGGGCTGGGCATGTGAGTCTTTCCGGTGAACATCTTGGTTCCGACCTTCAACGGGCGGTCGCCGGCGTTGTAGTAGTGAGCAGACTCGCCTCTCCAGTAGAGACGAGTCCGGGCAGGCTTGTGAGGATCGAGCTCGGGGTCGAAGGGGTTCTCGGCCGCGTATTGCGGGAACCCGTTGAAGTACGAGGCCCGGTAGTTCCCCGCGTAGCTCCCGACGTTGCCGCCTTTCTGCCCGATGTTGGCGGTGAGGGCGGCCACGAGGAAAATCGCCCGATCCTTGAGATCCGCATTGAAGAACTGATTGGGCCCCATCCCCACGGGGATCAGGGTACGGCCCCGGTGCTTGGCGATCTCGCGGGCCAGGTTGACGATGGCCTCCCGCGGCGCCCAGGTGATCTCAGAGACCTGATCGACGGTGAAGTTCTCGTCCAGGTAGCGGCGGACCAGCGCGAAGAGGGGCACGGCCTTCACCTCAGCGCCCCCCACGGTCTTGACCGTGAACTCTCCTTCCAGGGCCGGGTTGAGGCTCAGCCCGTCCCAGTGCTCGCCCACCTGATCGCGCGTGACGGACTTGACACCTCCGCTCTGGGTATCCCAGACCACGAAGTCCCCCCACTCCTGACGCATCGCCTCGGGAATGAGCTGGGCGTTCTGGAGAGTGAACGGCGGAGGCTTCTGGCCGGGCTTGAGCACGGTAGTGAAGTTGCTGAGATCAGCCGGTTGCCAGTCGGTGCCGACTTCGCTGGCTCTCAAGAGCTTCAAGGTGTCCAGCCGGACCAGCATGGGGAGGTTGGTGAAGCGGTTGACAAACAGGGGATCGTACCGCTGCTCCGCGATGAGGACCTGTGCCACGCCCAGGGCGAGGGCGGCGTCCGTCCCCGGTCGGACGATGATCACTTCATCCGCCTTCGGAGCCGTGGCGGCGTACTCCACCCAGATCCCCATCACCTTCGTCCCCTTGAGGCGAGCCTCGGTAAGCCAGTGGCTGTCGGGCATCTTGGTGCAGATCCAGTTCATCCCCCACAGCACGACGAGGCCGGCGTGCTCGACCGCCGAGAGCTCGAAGTCCACGGTCTGCTGCCCCGTCACCATGGGATGGCCGGGAGGCAGGTCCGTATGCCAGGAGTAGTTGTCCCAGCCGCGCCCGCCCAAGGCCTGGTCCGGTCCCACGTTTCGGATCCACACATCCAGGAGGGCGAGCGTGTTGCCGAACCGGTAGTGCCCGAAGATCCGGGTGGCGCCGAGCAGCGGCATTCCCCCGCGGACCTTTACGGTGCGCGTGCCGGCGCCTCGGGTCTCTTCCACCATCGCGGGGTCGTACCCCTGCTCGCGGAGGCGAGCCTGGCCGGCTTCGCCGCTGTAGGTGGTGGCGATGTTGACCAGCGCCTTCGCCGCCACCTCCAGCGCCTCGTCCCAGGAGACCTTCACCCACTCGTCGGTGCCGCGCTGGAAGAACTCGGCCGAGGGCCGACCATCGGCGTCGCGGGGGAAGCCTTGCTTCACCCACTTGAGATAGCCCCGGCGCACCATGGGCGCCTTGACCCGGCGGTCGCCGTAGAAGCGGCGCATCATGGTGATCCCCTTCTGGCAACAGCGCGGCTCCCAGCGATGGCTGGCGTGGTTGCCGTAGAGATCGGTCGCCTTGCCGTAGCCGTAGGTGGGCTCGATCCTCACGATCACGCCGTTGCGGACGTAGGCCTCAAGGAGGCAGTTGTGGGTGTCATTGGGAGCGCAGGCGAAGACGAACTTGGAGTCGTAGCGCCACAGGTCCCGGTAGATGACCTCCCAGTTCCGGCTCGGGTAGCTGGCCAGGGGGTTGTCTACCCTGGTGGGCTCAAGCGCGTTAAACGCCCACAGCTTTGGGGGAAGCAGCGCAAGGGCGCCACCGAGGCTCGACAGTGTCAGGAAGTGTCGCCGCGTCAAGTCCATGTGCTCCTCCCGTTGGTGGTCGCCCAGAATTCGCCTGGAGTCCACCTAGGGAAAATGAGCCGAACTGCAACCGCGATGCCAGGGAGCGCCGAAGAGAGCGTTCGAGCGATCTGAGCCAAAACCCCTAGAAAACCGGAGGGATAGAACCCCCGGGGGGGCAGCGCGGATGACGACGCCGGGGCGCCCGTGCCTCAGGCGGGGCACCGCCACCCCACCACGTCAGCCTCCTTAT